>DATATJ010000085.1:0-47909 GCA_036268855.1 Vicinamibacterales bacterium | reverse complement strand
TCGGCGATCAGTTCTCGAAATCGGTGCTCGTCCTGATCGATGGCCGCAGCGTCTACACGCCGCTGTTCGCCGGCGTGTTCTGGGGCGTCCAGGACGTGCTGCTGGCGGACATCGACCGCATCGAGGTGATTCGCGGACCAGGCGGCACGATCTGGGGCGCCAACGCCGTCAACGGAATCATCAACATCATCTCCAAGCAGACAACGGACACGCACGGCGCCCTCGCGTCGATCGGCGGCGGCACGCTCGACCACGTCATCGCCGGCGCCCGCCTCGGCGGCGGCAACGGCGAGACGTTCGACTACCGCGTTCAGGCCAACGGCTTCTCACGCGGCCCCGAGCAGCACACCGACGGCACCGACTTCGACAAGTGGCACATCGGACAGGCCGGCTTCCGCATGGACTGGCGGCGCGGCCGCGACAGCATCACTTTCCAGGGCGACGCGTACACGGGCCAGAACGGACAGAGCGTGCAGCTCGCCACGTACGCGCCGCCGGCCGAGACGACGCACTACGAGCCGCTGGATGTGTCGGGCGAAGACCTGGTCGCCCGGTGGCGTCGATCCCTCGCGCACGGGAGCGATATTCAGATTCAGGCCTACTACGATCGGACGTACCTGCTCGGCCCGCAGATCGGCGAGTCGCGCAACACGTTCGACGTCGATTTCATCCATCACATCGCAACCGCGCACCGCCAGGACGTGATCTGGGGATTGGGCGCCCGCGTGAGCCCCAGCCATACGATTGAGACGGTGCCGACGCTGACGCTCACGCCACAAGACGCGACCGAGCACATCTACAGCGCGTTCGCACAGGACGAAGTGACGCTGATCAATCGCCACCTCTGGCTGACCGTCGGATCGAAGATCGAGCACAACGACTACACCGACGGCGAATTGCAGCCGAGCGTGCGGCTGCTGTGGGCGCCGACCACGACGCAGTCGTTCTGGACGGCCGTGTCGCGCGCCGTGCGGACGCCCTCGCGGCTCGAAGACGGGCTGCAGCTCACCGGTTTCCTGCTGCCCACGCCGCCGACCTACATCCGCATCGTCGGCGACACCGCGTTCGAGCCCGAGCGCCTGCTGGCGTACGAAGCGGGATACCGGCAGGTGATCACGCCGAGTGTGCGCGCCGACGTCTCGATCTTCCGCAACCAGTTTTCGGGGCTCGAGAGCTTTGGCGCCGGTTCCTCCCTCGTCGAATTGACGCCGCGTCCGGCGCACCTGGTCCTCGTCCTTCCGTACGCGAACGGCGTGGACGGACATTCGCAAGGCGTGGAGATTTCTCCCCAGTGGGACGTGACGCCGCGGCTGCGGATCAAAGGGGCGTATTCGTACCTGCGGATCGACCTGGCGAATCGGCCCGGGAACACCGACGTCAGCGCCGTGGCCACCTACGAGGGCTCGAGCCCCCGGCACCAGATCCTCGTGCAGCCGCAGCTCGATCTCCCGATGGGCTGGGAGCTCGATGCGGACTTCCGGTACATCAGCGCGCTTCCCGCCCGACAAGTCGACGCCTACGCCACGGTGGACGTCAGAGTGGGATGGCACGTCTCGAAACAGATCACGCTGTCGGTGAGCGGCCGGAATCTCGCGGATGCCGATCACGTCGAGTTCGCGCACGATCCCGGTCCGGCGGTCGCCATGCGGCGCACCGCCTATGCCTCGGTCACGTGGACGCGGTGAGCCAGCTGTCTGGCGGTCGCGGCTCCGCGCCCCGCCGCAGCTGGCGATCGTGTCCGGCGATCGTGCCGATAACGATCGCCGTGGCGCTGTCTGGGGCGCTCCTGCACGGCCAGGCGCCGTCCGAGTCGCAGGTCAAAGCGGTCTACCTGCTCAATTTCGCGCGCTTCACGACGTGGCCGCAACCGGAAGCGGCCGAGCCGGACGAGTTCGACGTCTGCGTGCTCGGCAGCGACCCGTTCGGCGCCGTCCTCGACGCGACGTTCGCCGACGAGACCGTCGGCGGCAAGCGCGTGGCGGCCAGGCGGATCGCGAGCCCGGACGCCGCGGGCCCCTGCCGCGTCGTCTTCATCAGCGCGACCGAGCGGCCCGAGCTGCCGCGCATCCTGCAGACCATTCAGAAGGGGCGTGCGCTGACGGTCAGCGATCTGCCCGGGTTCGTCGATCAGGGCGGCATGATCGAGTTCGTGCCCGAGGGGCGGCGCGTGCGCTTCGCCGTCAACGTCGCCGCGGCCGATCGCTCGGGCCTGCTCCTCAGTTCGGAGCTCCTGCGCGTGGCGCTCAAAGTCAAAACCGCCAGCAAGCCGCGAGGCTGAGGGATGCCGCGAACCCATCGACCGTCGATCGCCACGAAGCTGACCGCGATGAACACGATCATCAGCGGCACCGCGCTACTGCTGGCGAGCCTCGCCTTCGGCCTCTACGACCGGACGACCTATCGGGACAACGCGCTGCGACGGCTCTCCGTGCAGGCGCAGATCGTCGCGTCCAACAGCGTCTCGGCGCTGGCGTTCGACGATCCGCACGCCGCCGAAACCACTTTGTCCGCTTTGAGCGCCGCGCCGAACGTGGAGTCGGCCGAGATCGACGCGGCCGACGGCCGCCCCTTTGCGAAGTACCGGAGAGGACCGGACGATCCCGGGCCGGCGCGCATCGCGATCCCGGAGGGCCAGGCCGAAGCCGTTCGCCTCGACGATCAGCAGATGGCGCTCACCCGCCAGATCGTCTTCCAGGGCAAGCCGACCGGCAGCGTCTCGATCCGCGCCGACGTGCGGGATCTGATCATCCGGCGCAACCGGTACATGGAGATCATCGGGACCGTCCTCAGCGCGTCGCTCGTCCTCGCGTGGCTGCTGTCGTGGCTGGCGCAGCGATCGATCTCGCGGCCGCTCGCCTCCCTGGCGGCGATCGCGCGGCGCGTGTCGAGCGAGAAAGACTACGGCGCGCGCGCGGAGCTTGCCGGCAACACCGAAGAGATTGTCGTCCTGGTCGACGCCTTCAACGACATGCTGTCGCAGATTCAGTCGCGCGACCAATCGTTGCGCACCGCGCAGGAAGCGCTCGAGGAGCGCGTCCGGCAGCGGACCGCGGAGCTCGACGCGGTCAACAAGGAGCTCGAAGCGTTCAGCTACTCGGTGTCGCACGACCTGCGCGCGCCGCTTCGGCACGTCACCGGCTTCGCCGGCCTGCTCGAGGCGCACGCGGGCGCGCAGCTCGACGATCAGGGCCGCCGGCACCTCAGGACGATCGGGGAGGCAGCCAAGCGCATGGGTCAACTCATCGACGACCTGCTGTCGTTCTCGCGGATGGGACGCGGCCAGCTGTCACGCCGCAACGTCAGTATGGCGGCGATCGTCGAGGAGGCCCGCCAGGAAGTGATGTCGGCCGCCGAGGTCGCGGACCGATCGATCGAATGGCAGATCGGCGAGCTGCCGGAGGTCGAGGGCGATCCGGCCATGCTGCGGCTCGTGCTGATCAACCTGCTCTCGAACGCCGTGAAGTACACGGCGCCGCGGTCGCCGGCGCGCATCGAAGTCGGCTCGACGCTGGACGCATCGGGCGATCGCGTGTTCTTCGTCAAAGACAACGGCGTCGGCTTCGACATGCAGTACGTGCACAAGCTGTTCGGCGTGTTCCAGCGGCTGCACACGTCGGAGGAGTTCGAGGGCACCGGGATCGGCCTTGCCAACGTCCGGCGAATCCTGCACCGGCACGGCGGATCGGTCTGGGCCGAGAGCGCGGTCGACCAGGGCGCGACGTTCCGCTTCTCGCTGCGCATCGCGAATCCGTCGGTCTGAGATCGCGTCGAGACGTGCGCTATATCCGACTTTTTCAATCGGATTTGACCATCCAGCCAGCCCTCCTGCCCGCTCAGGGGCGCCCACGGCCCGTTCGCTGAAAATGTAATCGTGCAAGCCTTTTCTCGTCTATGATTTACGGAGATTCGAGCCTACGGACGGCTCGCCAAGGAGACTGACGCATGCACGCGCCCATCAAGTACTTCGAGAAGGGGCTGTCCTTTGCCGCCAACGGCGCCTGGGTCGTGTTCAACGGACTGAACAAGATCAACCAGCGGCCGTCGTTCACGCCGAAGTGGTCGGACAAGCCGCTGCTCAAGTCGTACGAGAAGACGAAGCCGCCGCTCGGCTGGCCGCGCGAAACCGATTCGCTCTGCCCGACCTGCACGCGCGAAGCGCGCCAGGAGATTCTCGACGGCAAGAAGGACGTCAGCGTCCTCCTGCAGGAGAAGGTCGGCGAGATCAAGGCGACGATTCTCGAGCGCGACGGCAAGATCCTGATGGTGAAGGACTGCCCCATCCACGGCCACTTCGAGGACGTGATGGCGATGGACACGGCGTTCTTCAAGCACCTCGAGGAGGTGTTTCCGGGCCGCGACATCCGCGCGCACAACGACAGCACGTTGCACAACCACGGCAGCAGCACGATTCAGCACGGCCGCGGATCGGTGCTCACGGTGGATCTCACCAACCGCTTCAACATGATGTGCGACCCCTGCTTCATGGATGCGAACCAGGTCGGGTTCGTCCATGAGCTGTCGTGGGAGGACATCAAGACGGTGCTCGACAACGCGATCACCATCAAGCCGCGGCGCCAGATGTCGGTGCAGTTCTCCGGTGGCGAGCCGACGATTTCGCCGTACTTCCTCGACGCGGTCCGCTACGCGCGCAAGGTCGGCTACAACAGCGTCCAGGCCGCGACCAACGGCATCGAGTTCGCCAAGAGCCCGGAGTTCGCCAAGGCGGCGGCCGACGCCGGTCTGCGCTACGCGTACCTCCAGTTCGATGGCATCGGCAACGCGGCCAACTCGCACCGCCGCGTCGGCAACCTGTTCGACGTGAAACTACGCGCGATTGAAAACCTCCACAGCAACGGTGTGGACATCGTCCCCGTCGTGACGATCGTCAACGGCGTCAACAACGAGCAGGTGGGACGCATCATCGAGTTCGCGCTCGACAACCCGAAGACGATCAACTTCCTGTCGTTCCAGCCGGTCAGCTTCACCGGGCGCGACGAGGAGATTACCGACGAGCGCCGGCACGCGCAGCGCTACACGCTGTCGCACCTCGCGCACGACGTGAAGAACCAGACGGGCATCGGCGAGCCGACGCGCGACTGGTTCCCGATCTCGTTCATGGGGAGCTTCACCGACTGGGCCGACGTGACGCACGGCGCCGAGAAGGAGTTCGGCCAGCTGACATGCGGCTGCCACCCGAACTGCGGCGTCGGCATGGCGATCATGATCGACAAGGAAACGAAGGAAGCGGTGCCGGTCACCAAGTTCCTCAGAGCGGAGCGGTTCGCCAAGGACGTGCAGCAGGTCACCGACGCTGGCCGCACCCGGTTCTGGTCGAACGTCGGGATGGCACTCGCCGTCATCCGCAACTACGACTCGTTCCAGTCGCCGACGCACTTCAAGCTGACCGACCTGCTCAAGAAATTCGACAAGACGTTCGGCGCGACGAAGTCGGCCGAGCAGGGCAAGTACGGCCGCGTCGAGGGCGATCGGACGAAGGCGGACATCGAGAAGCGGCGCGCGGACCGCTGGAACTTCCTCTTCATCGCCGGCATGTGGTTCCAGGATCTGTTCAACTACGACTTCCGCCGCACGGAGATGTGCATCATTCCGTACGCGACGCAGCAGGGCGAAATCTCCTTCTGCGCCTACAACACCGGCATCGGCTGGCGCAACATCATCGAGAAGATGCACATGACGGCCACGCTCACCAAGTGGTACGACGAGCACGGCCGCCACGAGATCTTCGCCGGCAACAAGTCGGTGCCGATGACCTCGGCGGCGCATTCGCTGAAGCTGAACGAAGAGGCGGTTCGCGCCGGCGCCCAGACCGACCTCGACGATCTCGGCATCGCCAAGAACGCCCGCGAAGAGAAGGCCGCGGCGCGCAAGCACAAGACGCCCGAGGAAGCGGCCAAGGACGCGGCGCACAACGCCGAGATGGCCAAGCTCTATGCGCAGCACGTGCTCAAGGAGCAGCCGACGCTGTCGATCATCGGCCTGAGCGGCAAGAAGAAGGCGGTCGAACCGGCTGAGGTGCTGCACAAGCCTACGGTCTGAAAAACTGAAGGGGCGACTGCAGACTGCAGATTTCAGAGTTCAGATTTCAGAGTTCAGAGTTCAGATTGGGCCGGCGGGTAACCGCCGGCCCTTTTTGTTGTACGAGGCTATGATGTCCCGGTGGACAAGACCTTCCTCTTCATCGGCGCGCTCGCCGGCTTTCTGGCCGTCGCGTTCGGGGCGTTCGGCGCGCACGCGCTCCGTGGCCGGCTGACGCCCGACATGCTCGCCGTCTTCGAGACCGGCGTCCGCTATCAGATGTACCACGCGCTGGCGGTGCTAGCGGTCGCATCGATCCTCGCGCGCGGCGGCGGGTGGCTCTTCTCGACCGCGGGCTGGCTGTTCACCGCCGGTACGGTCCTCTTCTCGGGAAGCCTCTACATCCTTGCGCTGAGCGGCATCACGGTCTTCGGCGCCGTGACGCCGATCGGCGGCCTGCTCCTGCTGGCGGGCTGGGCCTGCCTGATCGTGGCGGCGATCTGAACCACGGTCCACAGGGTATGGCGGCTTCGACATCAGCGCAGACGTAGCGCGAAGGCTTTAGCCGAGCGTTTTCGGCGCCACGCGGCGCTCGGCCAAAGCCTTCGCGCTACATCGAATCGAAACCGCTCTAGAACCCGGCGCCGCCCCCGCCGCCGCCCGAGCGGCCTCCCGCAAAGTCGGAGGGGGGCGCCGCGGGAGGCGCCGCGCCGTGCGGTTGAAAGCCGGCCGATGCCACGCCGATCAGCGTCGCCAGATCGCGATTCGACTCGAGCCGCCGCACCGGCGTGAACCCGAACCGCTCGCCGTTCGGTCCGCTCGCCAACCATCGCCGCAGCACGACCGCCCCACCGATCAGCAGCGTCCCGAGAACGACCGGATCCCACGGCTCGCGGGTCCATCCGAGATACGGCTTGACGCTCGCGCACGTCACGACCGCCATCATGAGGCTGACGTCGATCAGCGGACGATCCTTCGCGCGAATTCCCAGCCGCAGACCCACGACCGGCAGGATCCAGATGCCGGCGAAGGTGCCCCAAAAGAACCAGTCGCGAACCGGCGCGGCCCCCGGCCCGAACAGATCCAGAGCTCGCATCGCCTGAATGTTCACCGCGAGATACACTCCGAACCACGACGCCGCCTGCAGCGCCGCGTACTCCTCTCCCTGTACATCGTCGACCGCGCCCAGCCGCTTGGCGCGCATCACCCTGAAGACGATGACGAGGGTCGCGGTGGCGAGCGCGCTCTGCGCATTCGGCGCAAGGTGCAGCTGGAAGGGAATGCCGGCCGCGCATGCCATGCCGGCGATCGCGGCAGCGACGAGCCCGAGGCGGCGATAAGTCAGAAATCCGCCGGCGGCGCCGATGGCGAGCGCGCAGACCGCGCGGCCATCCTGATCGAGCGCCGGGATCTCGATCGCGCTGATGCTCAGCAGCACCACGGCTGCGGCAAACAGCGCTTCTTCGACGCCGTGGCGATAGAAGCGGAGCACGCTCACAGCGCGCTCGGCGATCGCCACGCAGGCGAGCGCCGCCAGCGCGTCAATCGCGGCGATCGCCCACCTTCCGCCGATGTCGAAGAACGTCACCACCCAGAGCACCGAAGCAGCGACGATCATGGCGGTGAAGAGCGCAAGGCCCACGCGCAATGCGCGATTCGTGCGGCGGAGATCGACGCGAAGGTCGGCTTCGAGCTCTGCTCCCTGCGAAGGACTCAACAGGCCGGCACGCATCCAGCGGCGCACCTGCGCCTGGCCATGAACGCGTTCTTCGTCCACCCGCGCGTACGCCCTCATGACTCATGCCCACGATGTCGCGACATCATGACGAGCGACGCGATGACGACGGTCCCCGAAATCACGACGTAGGCGAGCGCCGTCGGCAGGCTGCCGGTGTGCGGGAGCACATAGATAGTGACCCCAAGGTAGCCGTAAATCACGCCGTACAGCACAAAGGCAAAACGCCTGAACCAGACGCCCGCGCGGATCGCCGTGCCGCCGGCGACGAGGAGGCCGACCAGCCATGACCACTGGTACCGATCCTCGACCACGCCCGACAGCAACGCCAGCAGCAGGACGTTGACCGCGATGTGCATGTAGGTCTCGAGAAAGTGTCGCTTGACCCCGGCGTGATGGGCCGACACTCCCGCAGCGGCGACGAGGGCGCCGTACGCGAGCGCAGGGCCGCGCATCGAACCAGCGAACATCTCGAAGTGCGACGAGCGAATGCCAAACCAGCTCGCGAGCGTCCCGAGCGCGAGCGACAGCACCAGCCGGTTGTCGAAGCGGTACGCAAGTGCGAAATACGCCACCGCCGAGGCCAGCAGATAGCCGTCCCAGTTCGCCTGCAGCAGATGGAAGCGGAACTCCACGTACCACAGCTCGACGGCGAAGACGAGGCAGCCGAGGTACAGCACGTAGTCGAAGGCGAGGCTTGGCGCCGGCACTGCCGCCGACGAGTACGCAGCGGCGCGCCTGAAGCAGTACGTGAGGCACGCCGTGAGCAGCGCCGTCAGCGGCAGAAGGATCGCGGCGTCGCCGAGACGCGCGAAGTGCACGCGGACAGTCCAGCCGACGCCGGCGGCAAAGACGAGCACGCCGACGTACAACAGCGCATTCAGCTCGTCGAAGACCGACAGGCGGTCGGTCCGGACGACCGTCCAGATGGCGTCGTGCTGAGCGGCGCTGATCGCGCCGGCGGCCCGCCAGCGTTCCAGGTCGGCCCGGATGCTCACGCGGATGGCCTCCGCTCTACCGAACTTTCTTCTTGACCGGCTTCGGCGGCGGGCCCGGCCGGTATTCGATCATCACATGGCTGAGCACGGCGATTGGACGGCCGACCGACGAGTACGTCGCCGTTCCGTCGGCGCGATCGACCGTCAGCTTCTCGCCGAGCACGCTGACCTCCGATTCGCTCTCCGGAATGGTGATGGACACTGGCTCCGTACCGGTCGGCGCGACCGCCTTGACGCCGCCCGGACCGGCGCCGCCCGCGATGCGGTCCACGAGATCGCCGGCCGTCCGGAACTCGTTCCGGACCACTGCGCGGCTGATCAGCGTGTTGTCCATGGCGAACACGCCAATGGTGGCGGTGTAGCGCGCGTAGGCGCGATGCGCCTGCACCTGCTCTTCGGAGTACGTCTGGCGATTGTGAAGGTCGAAGGTGAGCGTGACTGGACCTTTGTGCGGCGGCAGCGTGATGAGAATGCCTTGCGCCGGATCCCGGCCCGTGAGCACGTCGCAGAAGTTCAGCTTGCTCTCGACGCCGACGCCGAGCGGCGTCTGGCAGATCATCGCAGGCGCCGCCTGCTTCAGTGCGGCGGGTGCCGGCGGCGCCGGTTTGCGCACCGGCCGCCGCACCTGCGCGCCGAGCGGCACGACGATGAACGCCGCAATCGTGATCGCGGTGAGTCGCATCTCCAGAGTGTATCGCGGCTTGTGAAGCGAAAGCGGCGAGTGCTTCTTAATGCGTCGCCACGGTCCCGCCCATGAGATTCGCGTCGAAGAAATCCTCGACCCGATGCCACGCGTCACGCAGCACGTGCTCGCGCGTGAAGTAGTGGAACTCGCCCGGATAGGTCATGAACGAGATGAGCCCGCCCTTGCCCTTCTTCAGCGCCTCGTCGATCAGCCGGACCGAATGCAGATAGGGCACGTTCACATCCGACGTGCCCTGCAGAATCAGCAGCGGCCGCTCGAGACGATCGATGTGTGAGATCGGCGACGCGTTCGCGTAGACGTCCGGATGCTCGGCCGGCGTGCCGATGCGGCTGGCCGTCCAGCCGCCGTGATACGGATCCTCGTAGTACATCGCGTAGTCCACGACGCCGGCAACGTCCACGGCGGCGCGGAACAGCTTCGGCTGATCGGTCACCGCAATCAGCGTGAAGAACCCGCCATAGCTCAATCCCCACACGCCGACCCGATCGGTGTCCACGTATCCCAGCGTCTTCAGATAGTTGGCCGCCATCCAGGCGTCTTTCGCGTCCTTGCCGCCGACGTCCATGTAGACGCTCTCGCGCCACTTGCGGCCGTACCCGATGCTGCCGCGATAGTCGGGCGCGATGACGACGTAGCCTTGCTGCAGCAGGTATTGGTGGAAGCTGTAATAGACCGCGTAATTGCGCTGCACGTGCCAGCCGTCGTAGTTCTGGTTCACGCCGTCGCCGTGAATCCAGACGATCGCGGGATGCTTCTTCGATTTATCGAGATTCTTCGGCACGAACAGCCACGCCGGGACGGTCTGGCCGTCCGGTCCCTTGTAGCTGACCATTTCAGGCGCGACCAGCGCCGACTTGTCGATCGTCTTCGGCATCGAGTCGGTGAGGCGCAGCGGCTTTGCGGACGCCTTCGCGTCGATCGCCCACAGGTCCGCGGAGTTCTGCGCGTCGGTGTGCTGATAGACGACCCGCGTGCCGTCCGGCGACCAGATCGGCGCAATGTCTGTTCCCCGCCCCGTCGTCAGCGCGGCAACCGTCGCGTGGGAGGGATCGCTGCCGAGCGTCGCGACATAGAGATGCCGATCGCCGTAGTGATCCGGTTCGTTCGCGTCATAGGCGATACGCGTGCTGTCGGGCGACCACGTGGGGCGCCACGACTCGAATGGCCCCTTCGTAATCTGAACCGGATCGCCGCCAGCGGCCGGCATGACGTAGAGGTGATCCCAGCCGTCGCGGTCGCTCAAGAACGCGATCCACTTGCCGTCGGGCGACGGCTGCGCGTTGCCGCCCGCGTCTCCCGTCATGCTCCAGAATTTTTCCTCGACGTCTTCGTGCAGCGTCTTCGGCTCGCCGCCATTGATGTCCACAAGCGACGTCGTCCGGCGCTTGAAATCGGCGGATGTGCGATCGACGAGGAAGTGCCGCGCATCGAGCCAGCGGCGTCCGCCGCCAAAGCCGCCGCCCCCACTGACGCCGAGCGCCTTCGGCGATCCGCCGGTCGCCGCGACCACCATCGTGTCGCCAGGAACGTTCTCGGTGATGGTGTAGATGATCTTCGAGCCGGAGTACGCCGGCGTCTGCTCGTGCCGAATCTGGTGTGCGCCCTCGGTGAACACCAGATGCGCCGCGTCGGGCGACCAGCCGATCGCGCCGATCGCCTTGTCGTCACCGTGCGCGACGAGCGTTTCGTGATGGTCGCTCAGCGAGCGGACCCAGAGCTCGCTGCCGCCGGCTGCGCCACCGCGTCCGCGGCCGATGCCGGCCGCGGGAGCCGGGGCCGGCGAGGACGCCGGCGCGCCCGACGGGCGCACGAACGCGACCTTCGTGCCGTCGGGCGACGGCACGATGTTCGACTCGCTCTTCGGCGTCGTCCAGACGGCCGCCGCTGCGCCGCCGTCGATCGGCACGCGCCAGAGGTCGCCGTCCTTGGGCAGCATCAGCGCGGCGCCGTCGGTGCTGAAGAACGCGCCGGTCAGCGACGAGCCCGCGGCAGCCAGCTCGCGCGGCTCGGCCGCCGATGCGGCATCGGCCACATAAACCTTCGAGACCCCGGCGCGATCCCAGACGAAGACGACGTGTTTGCCGTCAGGCGCCCACATGGGATTCGACGGGTGACGAATGTCGATCAGCTGATCGATCGTCATGCGATGCGGGTCGCTCGACTGCTGCGGCGCACCCTGAGCGACGCATCCGGCAGCGAGAAACGAGAGGGCGACACACGCGAGAAGAGACTTCATGGCAAATCCTTTCGACTGAGGACCGCAGTATACGGCGAGCCACGTCTGCCGACGGAACGTAAGGAAGCAGAAAAATCCAAGTTTCCGGACTCGCGCAAAATATGGCCGGAATTCATGAATAAAGTGGCGCTCGCGGCGGCTGGGGTTTGTTACAGTTCGTGACGATTCGTACGTGAATCAAATCCAGAGTGGCTGAGGGATCGGCCCGACGAAGCCCCTTCGCTCTGTAACGCCTATGTGTTTCAGGAGGGATTCCATGTTTCGCATGTTGAGGTTCGTAGCGGTTCTGGCGGCGGTCGGCATCGCCGCCCCAGCGCTCGCGCAGGTTCAAACAGGCAGCATCCTGGTGAAGGCGATAGACGAGCAGAACGCCGTGATGCCAGGCGTCACGGTGACGATCACCAGTCCGGTGCTCGTGGCCGGATCCATGACAGGCGTCACCGACGCCAGCGGGATCTATCGCTTTCCCTCGCTCTCGCCAGGGCGCTACACCGTGAAGACGGAGCTGCAGGGCTTCCAGACCGTGCAGCGCGAAGACGTCGTGGTCCAGGTCGGGCAGACGACGCCCGTGGATCTTGCGCTGAAAGTCGGCACGCTGTCCGAGACCGTGACGGTCTCTGGCGAATCACCGACCGTCGATACGACCAGCGCGGTCGTCGCCGTCACGCTGTCGTCGCAGCTGCTGCAGTCGACGCCGGGCGGCCGCGACATCTGGGCACTCACGGAGTTCAAGGTGCCCGGCCTCGTCATGAGCCGTCCCGACGTCGGCGGCACGTCCGGTGGCCTGCAGGGCACGTACACGGCGCGCGGCACGACCAGCCAGCAGAACTCGCAATATCTGAACGGCGTGAACGTCGGCGACCCGTCGGCGATCGGCGCGGCGGGCTTCTACTATGACTTCGATGCGTTCGACGAAATCCAGGTGTCCACCGGCGCCCACGACATCACCGTGCCGACCTCAGGCGTGTTCCTGAACATGGTGACCAAGAGCGGCGGCGACAAGTGGGCCGGCCAGACCGCGTACTACTGGTCCGGCAAGCAGATCCAGGGCGGCAACGTGGACAGCACGCTGCTCGGCTTCGGATTCCAGCCGATCACTGGAGCGGTGAACTTCGTTTCCGACGGCACGTTCCAGGTTGGCGGCCCGGTGATCAAGGACAAGCTGCGCCTCTTCACCTCGTTCCGCGACTGGCGCGTCCACGTCAACACGCCGGCCGCGCTGTCCCAGACGATCGTGGACAACACGGACATGACGTCCGGCCTGGTCAACGTCAGCTACCAGCTGAACAAAGGCAACCGGTTCACGGCGTTCTACAGCCGGCAGTACTACAAGAAGCCGCACCGTTTCCTGACGAGCACCACGGTGCCCTCGACGAATTTCACGTCGGACTCCATCTCGAACGAAGACGATGTGTTCGACGTCGTGCAGGGCCTGTGGAATTCGGTGATTACGCAGCGGTTGTTCATGGATGCGCGTATCAGCTTCAACAACATCAACTTCCCGCTGAAGTTCAACGGCACGGCGACCCCGTTGAACGATCTATCGACCGGCATCCTGCTGAACAACGAGCAGTCTCAGTCGCTGGCGATTCGCCGGCGGCTCGAAGCGAACGCCACGTTCAACTACTACATCGACCAGAAGCTCGGGGGCCGTCACGAGTTCAAGTTCGGCTTCGATGAGGCGCACGCGCCCGTGCAGACCGAAACCGATCGCTGGGGCGATGCGCTGTTGAACTATCGCAGCCTGCCCTCCGGCACGACGCCGGCCGGTCCCACGACGGTCCAACTCTTCAACACCCCAGTCATCTCCCGGTCGGCCACCGACATCACGTCGCTGTTCGTCCAGGACGCCTACATCGTGAAGAACCTCACGGTGACGGCCGGTGCGCGCGTCGAGCGCCTCGTCTCGTATCTGCCGGATCAGGCGAGCCCGGCGACGCAGTGGGCGGCGGACGGCATCGGCGGCTTCGCGGCGCTGCCGCGGACGTTCAGCGCGAGCAACAACATCATCGACTGGTGGAACGTCGGACCGCGTCTGAGCGCCGTGTACGATCTCACGGGCGACGGCAAGACCGCCATCAAGGCGTCGGCGGCCCGCTATTACTACGTGCTGAATTCGGCGGCGGTCAACCCGGTGAATCTCAACGCGACTTACAGCGAGACGTACACCTGGGTCGACAAGAACGGCGATCTGCAGTTTCAGCCGGGAGAGCAGTCGGGCACGCCGGTGGTGGCGAGCGCCGCGCAGACGTCCTTCGACCCGAACTTCAAACGGCCCTACACGAACGAGATCACGGCCGGGGTCGATCGCGAGGTGCCGGGCAATCTGAAGGTCAGCGCGATCTTCACGTATCGCACCGAAAAGAATCAGCAGGCCTTCCTCAACACCGCTGCACCGTTCGGCACGTGGCCGACGAGGACGGCGATCGATCCGGGGCCGGACGGCCGGACGGGCACGGCTGACGACAGCACCATCACCTACTTCGACCGCGTCGTCGGCGCGACGCAAACGGTGATCAACAACGATCCGACGCTCGTGCAGAGCTACAAGGGCGTCGAGCTCACCGCGACCAAGCGGATGTCGAACCGGTGGCAGGTACTCGCCGGACTGACGCTCTCGCGCTCGCGTCAGGACGACATCAGCGAGAACACGTCGGCCACCAATCTCGTGTACGGCCCCAACTTCCTGACGAATCAGACGGGGCCGATCACGACCGACGTGCCGGTGCAATTCAAGCTGTCGGGCAGCTACATCCTGCCGTACGACGTGTCGCTGGCGGCGAACTTCCGGTCGCAGAGCGGAACGCCCTTCAACCGCCAGGTCGTGGTCCCGATGACGCTCGGAGGATCCGCCACGATCAACGTGCAGCCGTTCGACTCCGACCGCGTGCCGGCGCTGACCACCCTTGGGCTGCAGGCCTCGAAGACCTTCGCGTTTTCGAGCGCCCATGCCCTGTCGGTGTATTTCACCGTCGACAACGTGACGAACGCGAACACCATCTGGGCGGTGCGCAACCTGACCGGCCTGTCGAACTTCCGGCAGGGCGGCTCCCCGACCGGCGCAATCAACACCGTGCCGCAGTTCGGGACGCCGACGAACATCATCGGCCCCCGCATCGCGCGCCTCGGCGCGTCGTTCCGCTTCTAAGACGCGCAGGGCGGGCCCGAAAGGGTCCGCCCTGCCGTGTACGTCAGGACAGCCACCAGATACCGACCGCCAGGGTCGCGAGCGTCAGCGGGACGCCGACCCGCGCATACTCGCCGAAGCTCACCGTGATGCCGCGGCGCTGCGCGCCTTCCACCACAATCAGGTTCGCAATCGATCCCACCAGCGTCAGGTTGCCGGCAAGGGTGCTGGCCATCGCGAGTACGAGCCACGCACGACCCGCGTCCGGCAGCTTCGGCACCAGCGCCGTGAAGAGCATCACCGTCGGCACGTTGCTGATCGTGTTGGCCAGGATCGCGGCGGTCGCGCTGAGGCCCGCCACCGTCTGCAGGCCGAGCGGCTGCAGCAGCGCGAACAGCCGCTGGTCGATGCCTGCCTGGCTGACGGCGCCGATCACGACGAACAGGCCGATGAACAGCATGAGCAGATCCCAGTCGATCGCGGCGTAAATCTGCGCCGGCTGGACACGGCGGGTGATCAGCAGCGCCGCCGCGCCGGACGCCGCCACGAGCGCGGTGTCGTAGCCGGCCAGAAATCCTGTCAGCACGCCAACCGCGACGATGGCCGTTTTGATCAACTGCGGCCGGTCCACCGGCACGGGCAACGCCGGCGTCGCAGTCGGAGCCGTCGGCTGCAGATCGCGGCGGAAGACGAGCCACAGCAGCGCCACGTCGATGAGGAGCCCGGCGCCTGCCACCGGCGCGAGCGCCGACGAGAACGCGCGAAACGGGATTCCCGACGCGGTGCCGATCAGCATGTTCTGCGGATTGCCGGTCATCGTCGCCAGGCCGCCGATGTTGGACGCCGTGGCGAGCGCCAGCAGGAACGGAAGCGGCCGGAGCCGCCGGGCGGCGACGACGTCGAGGACGAGCGGCGTGAAGACAAGGCACACCGTGTCGTTCACGAAGAGCGCCGACAGGATCCCGCTCGACGCGACAATCGCCGCCAGCAATGCGGCGGGATGCGTCACGCGCCGGCCGACGAATTCGCCGAGCGCCGCGAGGCCGCCCGCGAGGCGGAGGTGGGCGATCAGCACCATCATGCCGAACAGCAGCACGAGCGTGCGATAGTCCACGGCGCGCGCCGCCTGATCGAAACCGATCGCACCGGTGACGATCATCAGCACGGCGCCGACAATCGCCGCGCCCGTGCGATCGAGCCGCAGAAACGGCACCCGCCCGACTGCGACGATGGCGTACGTCGCGAGGAAGATGAGAAGAGTGGCCACTCTATCGCAGGACGGCGGACCGAAAGGGGCTGGATGCTAAGGTGCCGAGACACCTACCTAGCACGCTTTCTCAATCCTCCCCAACGCACGCGTATCCGGCCGTCTCGCGAATGCCTGGGACGGCGCTGCGCAGCTTGATCAGCTCGAGAAACTCCATGCGCGTGCGCGCGTTGTTGCGGAAGGCGCCCTGCATCGCGCTGGTGACGGCGAACGAGTTCTGCTTCTCGACGCCGCGCATCGACATGCACAGATGCGTGGCTTCCATCACGACTGCGACGCCCAGCGGCGCGATCTTGTCGCGAATCGTGTCGGCGATCTGGTTCGTCAGCCGCTCCTGCACCTGCAGCCGCCGGCTGAACACGTCCACCAGCCGCGGGATCTTGCTCAGGCCGATCACCTTCGTGCTCGGGATGTAGGCGACGTGGCACTTGCCGAAGAACGGCAGCAGGTGGTGCTCGCACAGGCTGTAGAAGTCGATGTCCTTGACGATCACCATCTCGCTATAATCGACGGTAAACAGCGCGTTGTTGAGCACCTGATCGATGTCCGCTTCGTATCCGCTCGTGAGAAAGGTCAACGCCTTCTCCACGCGCTTCGGCGTATCCGCGAGACCTTCCCGTGCGGGATCCTCGCCGAGCTCCGCCAGCAGCTTCCTGATTAGCTCCTGCATCGTCCTATTCTATCTCTCGGCCGCGGCGGCGCAGTCGCCCGACGCGCTCTATGCGGACCGCGCCAACCTGGCGAGCGCGCGCCAGGCCGCGGCGGCATGGACGTCGCAGCTCGCCGCGAATCCCGCCAGCTTCGAGGCGGCCTGGAAGCTGGCGCGCGCGGACTACTGGCTTGGCGGCCACGCGCCCGACGCCGAGCGCCGGCAGTTTCTCGAACAGGGGATCGCCGCCGGCCGGAGCGCGATCGCGCTGGATGCGAAGCGGCCCGAAGGGCATTTCTGGGTGGCCGCCAACATGGGCGCGCTGGCCGAATCCTTCGGCGTCCGGGCGGGACTGAAATACCGAACGCCGATCAGAGAGGAGCTCGAAACCGTGCTCCGCCTCAATCCCGCGTTTCAGGGGGGCTCAGCGGACCGCGCGCTGGGACGATGGTATTTCAAGGTGCCGCGGTTGTTTGGCGGCGATCACAAGGCGGCGGAGCAGCACCTGCGCGCGTCGTTGACCTACCAGCCCGCCAGCACGGCGTCCCACTTCTTCCTCGCCGAGGTGCTGCTCGACGACGGCCGCAAGCCGGAGGCGCGCGCTGAGCTGCAACAGGTGCTCGACGCGCCGCTCGATCCGGACTGGACGCCGGAGGATGAGGAGTTCAAAGCGAAGGCGCGCACACTGCTCCAGCGACCGTGACACACAGATGATCCGCGTGAACCCCGAAGCAAGTTCTGTCTCTGTCAGATGGTCGTGATCTTCGTGATCTTCGCGTTCTTCGTGGCTAAAGATCAGTACTTATAAAACCCGTGGCCCGACTTCCGGCCCATGCGGCCGGCCAGCACCATTCGCTTCAAGAGCGGCGGCGGCGCGTACGCCGGCTCGCGGAACTCCTCGAACATGATGTTGGCGATGTAGTACGTGGTGTCGAGGCCGACGAAGTCGAGCAGCGTGAACGGACCCATCGGATATCCGCATCCCAGCTTCATCCCCTTGTCGATGTCCTCGAGCGAGCCGAGGCCATGCTCGTACGCGCGGATGGCGTCGAGGAGATACGGCACCAGCAGTCGATTCACGATGAATCCCGGACGGTCCGGCGCGGTAATCGGCTCCTTCCCCAGCGAGCCGGCGAAGGCAAACACGGCCTGATAGGTCTCGTCGCTTGTCGTGAGGGCCCGCACCACCTCGACGAGCTTCATGATCGGCACAGGGTTGAAGAAGTGCAGGCCGCCGAAGCGGTCGGGGCGCGTCGTCGCAGCCGCCAGCTCCGTGATGCAGAGCGACGACGTGTTCGAAACGAAGATCGTGTGGCTGCCGACGACCCGTTCGAGCGCCGCGTAGGTCGCGCGCTTGTCGTCGAGGTTCTCCACGATGGCTTCGATGATCAGATCGCATTCCTCGAGCGCATCGAAGGTCGTCGTGCCAGTCAGGTTCGCCAGCGTCGTGTCGCGCGACTCGGCCGTCGCTTTTCCTTTCGCCACGCCATCGTCGAGAAATTTCCTGATGCGGGTGAGGCCCTTCTGCAGGAACGCATCGTTCACCTCGCGCACGATCGTTCGATAGCCTGCCGCTGCACACACCTGCGCGATGCCGGAGCCCATCAACCCGCAGCCGAGCACCCCCACTGTCTTGATCGCCATCACATCGTCTCCACAATCGCCGCAATCCCCTGACCGCCGCCGATGCAGGCCGTGGCCAGGCCGCGCTGTTTTCCCCGGCGGCGAAGCTCCAACAGCACCGTCAGCAGCAGGCGCGCGCCGCTCATCCCGAGCGGATGCCCGAGCGCGATCGCGCCGCCGTTCACGTTCACCCGGTCGCGGTCGAGGCCGAGCTCCTTCTCCACCGCGAGATACTGGCCGGCGAACGCCTCGTTCACCTCGATCAAGTCGATGTCGGCGAGTGTCAGTCCCGCGCGCCCCAGCGCCGCGCGCGTCGAAGGCGCCGGCCCCATCCCCATCAGCGTGGGCTCGACGCCGGTGGCTGCCCAGTTGACGAGCCGGCCGATCGGCTTCAGCCCGTATCGATCAACCGCCTCGCGCGACGCCAGGATCAGTGCCGCCCCGCCGTCGACAATGCCGCTCGCGTTGCCCGCGGTGACGGTGCCGTCTTTTTTGAAGGCCGGCGGCAGCTTCGCCAGCACCTCCAGCGTCGTCTCTGGGCGAAGGTGGTCGTCGCGGTCGACGACCTGGACGCCCTTGCGCGTCTTGATCTCCACCGGCACGACCTCGTCGGCGAAACGCCCTTCCCGCCAGGCGCGATCGGCGAGCTGCTGGCTCCGCAACGCGAAGGCGTCCTGGTCTTCGCGCGAAATGCCGTACTTTGCGGCGCAGTTCTCTGCCGTCATCGCCATGGTGCAGCCGCAGTACGGATCGAGCAGCGCTTCCCAGAGATAGTCTTCGAGCTTGCCCTGCCCGAGCTTCAGGCCGCTGCGCAAGCCGCGAATCACGTGGGGCGCCTGGCTCATGTTCTCCATGCCGCCGGCGAGCACGACCGACGCTTCGCCAAGCTGAATCATCTGCGCGCCGCTGACGACGGCCTGCACGCCCGATCCGCACAAGCGGTTGACGGTGAGCGCGGGCACCTCGACCGGCACGCCTGCCTTCAGCGCGACGTGCCGGGCGCCGTAAATCGCATCGGAGCTGGTCTGCAGCACGTTGCCGAAAACCGCGTGGTCTACCCACTCGGGCTTCACCCCGGTTTTCGCAAACGCGCCGCGCGCGGCGATCGCGCCGAGCTCCAGCGCGGAGACATCCTTGAGCGCACCCACATAGTCGGTCATCGGCGTCCGCGCGCCGCCGACTACGAATACATCCAATTTCTTCGTCATCGCTTCTGCAACCCGCTCATCAACCACGAAGGCACGAAGAACACGAAAACCAATTGTACCGTCTGGATTTCGTTTCCGTCTTCGTGAGCGTCGTGGCCTTCGTGGTTTACTCTCGCCGCGCCGCGATCGCCCGAGCGATGTGCTCGCCGGTCTCCTGCGTTCCCAGCGCGCCGCCGATTTCCTTCGTGCCGTCGCCGCTCATCACGGCGGCCTTCACCGCCGCCTCGATCGACGCGGCTTCGTCCTTCATCCCGAGCGTCTCGAGCATCAGCGCCGCGGAGAGAATGGCGCCCATCGGATTCGCGACGTTCTTCCCGGCCAGCGGCGGCGCCGATCCGTGGACCGGCTCGAACATCGACGTCCGGCCGGGATGCAGATTTCCCGACGCCGCCAGCCCCAGGCCGCCCTGCAGCGCCGCGCCGAGATCCGTGATGATGTCGCCGAACAGGTTGTTCGTCACGATCACATCGAATTGCGAGGGGTCCTGCACCATCAGCAGCGCGAGCGCGTCGATGTAGAGATGCCGCGCGGCGATGTCCGGATACGCCGCCGCCACCTCGCGGAACACGCGCTGCCAGAGCGCGTGGCCCTGCGTCATCGCGTTGCTCTTGTCGGCCATGCACACTTGCCGCCGACCCGCCGCACGCGCGAACTCGAACGCGTGCCGGACGATGCGATGCACGCCCTTGTACGTGTTGAGCTCTTCCTGAATCGCCACCTCGTCGTCGGTGCCCACCTTGAAGCGCCCGCCGATGCTGACGTAGAGGCCTTCCGTGTTCTCGCGAAAGACGACGAAGTCGACGTCCGCGACGCTGCGATTCTTCAGCGGGCAGAGCCGCTCGTGCAACAGGCGGACCGGCCGGTAGTTGACGTACAGGTCCAGCTCGAAGCGCGTCCCCAGCAGGATATCGCGGGCGTGCCGGTTGTCCGGCACGCGCGGATCGCCGAGCGCCCCGATGAAGACCGCGTCGAACTGATCGCGCAGCATCGCGTAGCCGTCGGACGGGATCGTGACGCCGGTCGCCAGGAAGTGATCGGCGCCCCACGGCAGCATCTCCATCTCGAGGCGGCGTCCGAAGCGCTGCGCGATCGCCTGCAGCACCCTGACGGCTTCCGCGGTGACCTCGACGCCGATGCCGTCACCGGGAATCACTGCAATGCGCATGGGGAAGTAAGGGCGAAGGGATCAGGTAATGGGAAGAAGGTCAGCCGGACGCTTAATTATCCGATGATCGTCGTCCGATTACCAGCTCACCCGCCCGATCTCGAGGTGCGCATTCTTGAACAACGGCACCGTATCTCCGACACGATGGCGCCGCTTCTCCGACACGATGACGCCGACCGATGACGTTGCGGGTGTCCACGGATTTCGATCTTCGAACATTTGACCTGCAACCGAAGGCACGCGGCAGCCGTCAATAAAGTTGTGGTCGATCGGCATGGCTTGAGCGTGCCGTACTGTGGACATCGGCCGCACTCGACGCGTCAGCCGGGAACCGCAGGCGACACAATGGCTTACACGCACGGGCCGGCTGCCACCTCGAGTGGTCGGCGCGGCTCGTGGCGGTGGAAGAGCGCAGAATTCTGAGCAAAACGCGCCAGTTCGGGCCGCCCGGCGGTGGCACGATTTCTGAAGTGGGAGAGATGTCCGGGGAGACGGACTACGATGATGACCAACGTCGCCACTACGCCGCCCATCGCCGTTCGGGAGCCTGAAACCCTCGCGGAGACCACCGCGCAGAAGGTGGTCATCGTCAACGGCAATACCGAGAGCCTCGACCTGCTCGAGACGGTGCTCGACGCCGGGCATTACGACGTGGTGTTCGTGGAATCGAGCGAGCACGCGTACTCGCAAATCAAGCGCGTCCGGCCGAACCTCGTCATCCTGTGCGTAAACGTCGAGGACTTGAACAGCTTCCAGGTGCTGTCGATGCTGAAGCTCGACCCGGACACGCGCGACATCCCAGTACTCACTCACGCCACCGACGGCGACGACAGCGACGAAGAAGACGAGGAAGGCGACTCGTCGGAGGTCGAGCTGTTCGCGCCGCGGCCGGCGACCGTCCGCATGAACTAGCCGGAGGCGCGTGTTATAGTCGCGGCCGGATGGCCGGATCCGACGACAAGCGCGACGCCGAGCGACTCGAGATTCTCGGCGACCTCCACGGCGAGGTCGTGGTGTTCCAGCCGATGGCGATCAAGGAGATCAGCCGCAGCGGAGCGCAGGTCGAAACTTCCTTCCCCCTCCATCTCGACTCCCTGCACGATCTCCGGCTCACGCTGGGCGACCGCTCCGTCATCGTCAAGGGGCGCGTCGTCTATTGCAGCATCAGCGATGTCGATCAGGAGGCGGTGATTTACCGCTCGGGCATGGAGTTCATCGAGCCGTCCGAGGCCGTCGACGCGGTAATCGCCGACTTCATCGGCGCGATCAAGGACGGACGCCGGGCGCCCTGAGCGCGCGCCGGTCGCAGCTGGTCCCGTCCCCGCCGCCGCTACGGCACGGTCTTGACGGGCACGTTCGCGCGATCCGGCGTGACGTACGCCGTCGGGAAGCTCTCGTGCCCTTGCGCGTCGAGGGCGGCAACGCCGAAGACATAGTCGTCGATCTGCATGTTGGCCAGCACGACGTTCGTCACGTTGCCGACGAGCAGATCGTGCTGCCAGTCCTGCCCCCACGCCTCGCGCCAGAAGATCCGATATGCCACGGCGTGCGGTGAGGCCTTCCACGTGAGGTTCGCGTCGTACCCGGTCGGCGCCCGGGTAATGAGCGGCTGATTGCGATCGCTGAGGACGCCCGGCGGCGGCGGCGCGAGCGCCAGGGTCGCAGCGGCCGCCGCGTTCACGCGCGCGTTCTGCGCAAGATAGGCTGGCGACAGTCCCTCGAACGTGTCGCGCACGTCGTGCTGGCGGTCGAAGTTCTCGCGCGACTCGCGGAACCCGACGGCGGTGAATCCCAGCTGGTTGTAGGCCGAGTGATCGCCGCCGCGGCCAAAGCGATCCGGACGCGACATCAGCCGCACCTTGTGCGACGGCACGTAGCGCGCACCCCACCGCTGAACGAAGCGCGCCAACTCCCGCGAGGGCGAATCCTCCGGCCCCTCCGAATAGACCCGAATCGTCGCGCCGTCGATGATGCCGTTCCCGCCCTTGTCGTTGCCGACGATGTCGTTGTTGAGGACCGCTTCGATCGGGATCTTCTCGGCCACCGCTCGCTGCGCGTGCAGGCGCGCGCCGATCAGGCCCTGCTCCTCGCCGACGTGGCACATGAACACGAGCGTGGCGTCGAAGTCGATCTGGCTCTGTGAGAAGACGCGCGCCAGCTCGATGGTCAGCGCCGTCCCGCTCCCATCGTCGTTGACGCCTGGCGCGAAGTTGTCGAGCGGCGCGTTCGGATCGGCGGCCGCCGGAAGAACGGGCTCGGCCGGATTTCGCGGCGCGGCTGTCGCGTTGGCGCCGCCTTGCCCGCCCGGCCGCGCGACCGTGTCGTAGTGGCCGCTCACGTAGATCCGGCGCGGACTGCGGCCGGGGAGGATCGCCATCACGTTGCGCACTTCCACGTCGCGAGTGATGCGCCCCTGTTTCGCCACCTGGTACGTATCGAAGGTCACCTGCAGCTTCGGGCTGTAGCCCTTCATCTCCTCGAGAATCCACTGGCGCGCCGCGCCGATGCCCTTCGTCGGCGAGTCGGTGGACGACAGCGTGCTGCGCGTGCCGAAGCTTTCGAGCTTCTTGAGCGTGGCGGCCAGATGCTCCGCGCTGATGGAGGCGACGAGCTGCGCCACGCGCGGATCGATATCCGGCTGCTGCGCGGACACCGGCCGGCTGACGCCGCAGACCGCCACGGCGAGGCCGACCCCCAGCACGGTGCGGTGCCATCGAGGAGAGAGCGTGCGCCCTGTCATCACTTCACCTTCAGATGTTGGAGGTAGTCGCCCGACTCGACGCGCTGTGCCTGGCCCAGGGGGGCGTTGTAGAAATAGGCCCACACGCTGGCGGCGGTTCCGTTCTCGAGCACGGCGGGCGTTTCGACGCGCAGATAGAGGCTCGTGTCCGGCTCGTTGATGCGGTAGCCCTCAATCTCGTCGAGCGCGGCGAGCACCGCGGTGGGGTCGGTCATGCGGTGGACCTCGCCCCAGACCTTGCCGTCCGCGGCAGGAATCGCCGCCGGATAGATCCCCAGGTCGAACAGTGCGGCGGTGATCGAGCCTCGGCCGACCATCTCGAGCTGCTGGTCGATCCGCGACCGTCCCGGCCGCTTGAAGCCGCTCATCAGCGTGCCGTAAAAGAAGACGAGATCGGTCATGGGAAGCCCTCACACGCCGAGCGACCTGGCGTGCGGATTCAGGCCGGGCGCGCGACGAGCGTGTGCGGTGGAGGCGAGTGTAGGGGCTCGGCCGGAGCCCGTCAAGGGAACGGGCCCCGCCGAGACAAACGATTACGAGTTAGCGGCCGTGCGGCCCGGGGGCCTTGTGCGTCCGCGAGTGGATCGTGTCGAACAGCTCGGCGGGCACCGCGAACGAGAGCGCCACGGTCTTGCCCGTGCCGCCCAGCTCGAGCGACTCCATCATCGCCTGCATCTCGGGCCGGCTGGCCGTCTGCATCTTGCCGAGCGCCAGGAAGCCGCGCACGACGTCGCGCAGGTTGTTGGCCGCCTCGTCGTCGCGCGTGTCCGCGCGGAGCGTGCCGTGCAGGCCGCCGTCGATGCGGGCGCTGACGGAGAACAGCGTAATCGCCGGAATCTGGCTCGCCACGCTCTCGGGCAGCTTCGCCTTCGATCGCAGCGCGTCGAAGTGCCCCAGCGCCCAGGCGTTGTTGCCGCTGTCGAGCGACCGCACGAGCGCCATCACTTCGTCGTTGGTCGTGACGTTGTCGCCGCCGTCCTTGAGATCGACTGCGCGGTGCACCAGCGGCGCGCTGCCGACCGCGATGATGCCCGGCTTGAGGAAGGCGAGCGCAAAATTGTCGTCCGATCCGGACGGCCGCGCCATCGACGAATCGCTGGAGCCGGTGTCGCCGGTGCGGGAGCGCATCGCACGACCGCTCCCCACGAGCAGCCGCACCCCCTTGTACTCCTCGACCTGCGCGCCATGCTCGCGCATCAGCGACTCGATCCTGGCGACGTCGAAGCGGCCCGTGGCGACGACCATGCCCGAATGCGGCCCGCTGACGCCCGCGTCGGCGTCGAGGCACGCGACGACGTGATCGATGTCCGTTTCGATGTTGATGCCGGTGTGATCCTGGAACTCGCGCTGGCCATTCTCCGACATGGGCATCGCGTCCTTGACGTGACGCCGAAGATCGGAAGCCATGACGTCCTGAACGTTCGCATACGCCAGAACGGCGGCGTCGTGCGGCACGTACTGGAGCTCGTCCGGGCCGCCACGATTGGCGAAGGCGCTGGTCGGCAAACCCACGTAATACGCGACCAGACCCGTCCCGAGCCCCACCGTCAGCACGAGAAGCGAAACGATGACGAAATAGCGCGTTTTCGTGGTCATGGAAGACAGCCTCAACTTCTTATACGAACGCAGGTTGGCTACTGTTCCAGGATATATTCTTTCGACTCGACCGCGCGCCCTGCCGCCCAGAGCGTAACCAGCACGACCAGCGCCAGCGTCACCAGGCTCGTCGCGACGCTCGGCACTTCGTGGAATACCTGCATCAGCATGCTGACCGCCGAATCCTGCGGCATCTGGTGCGTGACCAGAGCCTGGAGATAGTAGGCCACCGTGAGGTGCTTCAGGTAACCGGGAAACAGCAGCACCCCCGGCTCCCATCCGAACGCAAAGACAAGGCCGATGACGAGCGGGCGCTTGAGCCGCGTCCCCACGTAGGCGAACACCGCCCCGTAGGCGGCCAGGCCGATGGCCAGCATCGCCAGGTCGGTGACCAACGACGGAAACGAGGCGGCAATCGATCCGCCGCCGGTCGGCGTGACGAGGAAGAACACGATCACCACTGACGGCAGCACGAGCAGGACCGTGCAGCCGAGGTACGCGAGGTACTTGCCGAGCAGCACCGCGCGGCGCGGAATCGGCCGCGTGAACAGGTACGTGATCGTCTTGTCGTCGATCTCGTCGGCGATGAGCGCCGTCCCGTAGAACACGCCGAGCACCGGAATGATGAACCGGATGTAGAGCAGCCAGATCATCATCCCGAAGATCGCGCCGCCGCCGACGCGCGCGCCGTTGATCTGGACGCCCGACCGCACCAGCGCCCCGACAATCCGCAGCGCCAGCGCCAGCAGCACCGGGCCGCCGAGCAGGACGCCAAGGAACACCGACCGGCGCGACCACAGCATCTGACCGAGCGACAGATCGAAGATGCGGAGCGCCGATGCCGCGACCGACGGTTGCGCCTGCGGACGGCTCGGCATCGTCATTTCACCAGGTACTCGAAGACGGCCTGCAGGTTGTCGTCCGGCGAGGTCACTTCGTGAATGGCGCCGAGCTCGCCCGAGGCCGCGAGCTCCGTGAGCCGCGCGTAGAACGCATCGGGCCTGGCCGTCTGCACGACGACCGCCTGATCTTCGAACTCGAGGCTGAGCACGTCGTCGTACGCGAGGAACTGGCGCGCAAGCGCGCGCGTCTGCTCGGCCTTGATGTGGACGGTGTGGGGATGCTCGTCGATCAGATCGCGGATCTGGTGGACGTTGCCCTCGGCGAGAATCCGGCCCTGGTTGATCAGCAGAATGTTCGCCGTCATCGACTCGATCTCGTGCAGGATGTGGCTCGAGACGATGATGCTCCGGCCGGCGCGCCCCCACTCCCGAATCATGCGGATCGTCTTGCGCCGCGCAATGGGGTCCATGCCGGCGAGCGGTTCGTCGAGGATCAGCAGGTCGGGATCGTGCACCAGCGCCTGGGCCATCTTCACGCGCTGGCGCATCCCTTTGCTGTAGGCGCCGATCTTCTTGTCGGCGGCGTCGATCAGATCGACCGCCTCCAGCGCATGGCGCGCCATGGCCGCGGCCGCGCGCTCGTCCACGCCGTTCAGGCGCACCAGCGCACTCACCCACTCGAGGCCCGTCATGCGCTCGTAAAAGGCGTCCTGCTCGGGACAGAAGCCGATGCGGACGTACAGCGCCGGGTTGCCCCAGATCGGCTCGCCGAGGACGCGGATGTCCCCTTTACTCGGCTTGAGCTGACCCGTGATCAGCTTCATGAACGTCGATTTGCCGGCGCCGTTCGGTCCGAGCAGTCCGGTGATACCCGGCGGGACCGTGAGCGTGACGTCGTTGAGGCCGATGACCTGTCCGTACCACTTCGACAGATGATCGGCGGCGACGACGGGTGCGGCCTGATCGGTCATGCCACCACCTCCACGCCGCGGACGCGCCGTTCGAGCACGAGCGCCGAGGCGGCGACGAGCAGGACGACCATCAGCAGCGACACCGGCCACGGCGTGTCGTACTTCGGCCGCAGGCGGAAGATGACGTCGCCCACCTGCGACAGGTCGGCCGAGAACGACATCCACGAGATCGCCGAGTTGCCGGTGACGAATCGGAGCACGTTGAACAGCGCCCCGCTGAAGAACACGAGGACCGCGTACAGGATGCCGACGTACCGGCTGCTGTTCGACAGCGACGACAACGCCAGCATCGACGCCGAGACCATCGTCACGCTGATGAAGGAAAAGACCGTGATCGCCGGGAAGAGGAAGAAGTTGCTCTGGAGGAACGTGAAATTGCCGGCAAACGCGATCTGCACGATCAGCAGGACCATCGCCGGCACCCAGGTGACCAGGAGCAGGAAGGCCATCAGGATGATCATCTTCCCGAAGATGTACTCGACGCGCGTCAGCGGCTTCGACAGGTAGATCTGCAGCGCGTTGGCGCGCCGGTCGTTGGCGATGAGGCCGGCGCCGACGTATACGGTGACGAAGAAGACGAAAATCTCCTGCTGATCGAGAAACTGCCGGAAGGTCTCGGCGGTCGGCTTCAGGAACGCTGCCTGCGGCAGGTTGGCGGCGAGGTAGATCTGAACCGCGCGCACGAAAAAGGGCGCCCAGGAAATCAGCAGCAGCCCGAGGAACATCCGCTTCGCGAGAAACGTCCGCACGCCGGCTGCGGCGATGACGGCCCACGATCGGCCGCGCGGCGCCCGTCCGCCTCCGTATCGCCGATAGCCCTGGTCATGAATTGGCATGTCGGTGCGACGCTAGATCGCACGCTCCAGATCGCCGATTGTCATTGTTCTCCCACCGCATGTGCGAAGACATCTTCCAGCGTCGGCACGCTCGGCCGCAAATGCCGCACCTGCACGTGGTCGGCGGCAGCCATCGCGAACAGCTGCTGCGCGCCCCCTTCTCCCGGCACGAACACGCGCATCACGTCCTCGTCGGTGGCGTGACAATCGAGTCCGGCCGCGCGCAGCCGTTCGAAAAACGGCTCGAGGTCGGCCGCCGGCGCTTTCACGCGCAGCTCGAAGACCCGGCCGCGCGGCTGCTTCAGCGCCGCGATGCCGCCTTGCGCGGCGATCCGGCCTTTATCCATGACGACGACGGAGTCGCAGGTGTATTCCACGTCGGGAAGCAGATGCGACGACAGAATGAGGTTGACGCCCTTGTTGTGCGCGAGGTCGCGGACGAGCTCGAGCATCTCGTCGCGCCCCCTCGGATCCATGCCGTTGGTCGGCTCGTCGAGGAAGAGCAAGTCCGGATCGTGCACGAGGGCCTGCGCGAGCTTGATCCGCTGCTTCATGCCGGTGGAGTACGTCTCCACGTTGCGGTAGCGCGCCTCGCCGAGGCCGACGTAAAAGAGCACTTCGTGCGCGCGCTGCATCGCGTCTACGCGTGGGAGGCCCGCCAGCTCGCCGCAGTACGCGACGAACGACACCGCATTCATCCCCGGGATGTGCGCGTCGTTCTCCGGCATATAGCCGATGCGCGCCCGGATCTCGAGCGGCGACGCGGCAACGTCGAGGCCGAGCACGCGCATCCGGCCGGTGGTCGGCGCGACGAAGCCGAGCAGTGATTTGATCATCGTGCTCTTGCCCGCGCCGTTCGGCCCGAGCAGCCCGACGGCGCCGGCCGCGAACACGGTCGTCACGTCGCGCAGGGCGGTGTTCGCACCATAGGCGACGGTGACGCGGTCGAGCGTGACAACCGGCTCGGCATCAGCCATTGATTTGATATACGGTCACTCTGCGGTAAAAGGTCCGCCCCACCGCTCCCCTCAGAGCGTCCCGCGCAGGCCGAGCGCATCAGCCCTCTCGCGCATGAACCCGATCACGTTGCCGATGTGCTCCTCGAGCGGCAGCCCCAGCAGGGCCGCCCCCTCGTGCAGATCCTCGCGCTTGACGCCGCGCGCGAACGCCTTGTCTTTCATCCGCTTCATCACCGACTTCGCCTCGAGGTCCATCACGCTCTTGCTCGGCCGCACCAGCGAAGCGGCCGTGATGAAGCCGGCGAGCTCGTCACAGGCAAACAGGGTCTTCTCGAGCGGGCTGTCGCGCGTGACGCCGGTGATCTCCTTCGCGTGCGACAGGATCGCGCGGATCATCCACTCGGGATAGCCCTTCTCGCGCAGGATCTCGGCGCCCTTGTTCGGATGATCGCCGAGCGTGGGCCACCGCTCGTAATCGAAGTCGTGGAGGAGCGCCGTGATGCCCCACTCCTCTTCGTCCTCCCCGAACTTCCGGGCGTAGCCGCGGACCGCGGCTTCCACCGACATCGCGTGCTTCAGCAGGCTTTCGCCTCTGGTGTACTCGGTGAGCAGTTGCCAGGCATCGTCTCGATTCATGGTAAGTTGCTGCATCTTAATGCAGGAGCGCTCGATGGCCAATTCCATCGTCGCGACGGGGCTCGACACCGAGTTCCACCGCGGCCTCGGCCTGTTCGACTCGACGATGGTCGTCGTCGGGTCCATGATCGGGTCGGGCATCTTCATCGTCTCGGCCGACATGGGGCGCAACATCGGCAGCCCCGGCTGGCTGCTCGTCGCCTGGCTCCTGACCGGTGCGCTCACCGTCGTCGGGGCGCTGTCGTACGGCGAGCTGGCGGCCATGATGCCGCGGGCGGGCGGGCAATACGTCTACCTGCGCGAGGCGTTCTCGCCGCTCTGGGGCTTTCTCTACGGCTGGACGCTGTTCCTCGTCATTCAGACCGGGACGATCGCCGCCGTGTCGGTGGGCTTCGCGCGGTATTTCGGCGCGCTCGTGCCATGGATCGCCGACGACAATTATCTGGTCGCCCCCATCCACCTCACCACCGGCTACGCGCTTTCGCTCTCGACGACCCAGTTTGTCGGCATCATCATGATCGCGCTGCTGACGTGGACGAACACGCGCGGCCTCGAGTACGGCAAGATCATCCAGAACGTCTTCACCACGGCCAAGACCGGCGCGCTCCTCGCGCTGATCGTCGTCGGCCTCCTGCTTGGGTGGAATCACGCCGCCGTGACCGACAACTTTGGCCGCGTGTGGGCGGTGCGCGGCGCGGTGGACATCGTGCCGGGCGTCTCCGCCGTCACCGGTTTCGGCCTGCTGATCGCGATCTGCGTCTCGCAGACCGGGTCGCTCTTCTCGTCCGACGCGTGGAACAACATCACGTTCACCGCGGGCGAGGTGAAGGATCCGCGGCGCAACATCCCGTTGTCGCTGGCGCTCGGCACGTTCGTCGTGATCGGCCTGTACCTGCTCGCCAACGTCGCGTATCTCGTGACGCTGCCCTTCGACGCCATCCAGCACGCGCCGGCCGACCGCGTCGCCACGGCGACACTGAACGTCATCTTCCCGGGGCTCGGCCCGACGCTGATGGCGATCGGCATCATGATCTCGACGTTCGGCTGCACCAACGGCCTCATCCTGGCCGGCGCCCGCGCGTACTACGCCATGGCCCGCGACGGCCTCTTCTTCAAGTCCGTGGCGAAGCTGAACACGGCGAAGGTTCCCGGCTGGGGTCTGCTGCTCGAAGGCCTCTGGGCGGCGTTCCTCGTGTTGCCGCGCACGTATGATCCGGTGACGCACGTGTACGGCAACCTGTACAACAACCTGCTCGACTATGTGATCTCGGCGGCGCTCATCTTCTATATCCTGACGATCACGGGCATCTTCCGCCTGCGAAAGACCCGCCCCGATGCGGAGCGGCCGTACCGCGCGTTCGGATACCCGATCGTGCCCGCCCTGTACATCGTCGGCGCCGCCACGATCCTGACCGTGCTCTTCGTTTATCGCACGGCGACGACGTGGCCCGGCCTGATCATCGTGCTGCTCGGCGTGCCGGTGTATTTTCTCTGGAAGCCGAAGGACTGACAGCAGGATTCAGCGCGTCCGGCGCGCCCGAACCTGCAGGCCGGGGCGATCCACTCGCACGTCGATGTCGTGGAGTTCCTTCTTCGACGCCGGCGCCGTATAGCCCACGAAGTAGTAGTGGGCGGCGTCCTGCCAGATCTGCTGGACGGCCGCGCTGAAGTCGTTCCGGTTGTAGAACTCCTCGCCGCCCGTGCGCGCGACGATGCCGTTGCGCTCGCTCCGAAAACGGCCGCTCAGGCCGGTCGGATCGATGACGTAAACACTGACATGGGCGCGCGCCGCCGCAGTGATCGCGCGGATCCAGAACGGCCAGATCAGGCTGGCGCCGCGATCGAACGGCTCGTCGATGTCGAAGACGTTGGGCGAGCCGATGGCGACGATGATCCGCCGCTCGGGCTTGAGCTGATCGAAGCCGCCGGAAATCTTCGCGATCCGCGTGAGCGCCGTCTCGATCGTCTCACGGCCAAAAAACGGCACGGATCCGGCCGTGTAGTCGGCGATCCGCGTCAACGATTCTTTTCGATCGCCGACCGGCTCGTCCTGCCGCTTACTGAGCCGCACGACGCTCAGTTCGTCCGCCACTCCGGTGTGCGACACGAACTGTTTGGCGATATCCTGCACGCGGCTGGTCAAGCGTGGGCTGACCCCGCTGTCGTCGAGGATCAGCGCAACCGATCGCCCGAGCGTCTGGTGATCGTCGCCGGAGGCGGCCGGACCAACGAACGACGTGACCGTCGCCGGATGGCCGTCCTCGCGAACCTGGAAATCCGCCTGCTTGAGATCGTCCACCGGCCGACCGCTGCGATCCACGACGACGACGTCGACGGCGACGTCGGAGGCCGGGGTCATATGCGGCGGCTCGCGCGCCACGAGCGTTGCGCCGATCACCGAGGCAACGGCAAGCGCCGGCCACGCGCGTATGATCCCCATAAAGGCACCTTACGGCTTTTCGCGGGCACGCTCAAGCGCTTTCTGGATGACGGCAATCGCCTTGGCGGTGACGCGGAGCTCACCGAGATCATCGACGCGCACCCACCGCACGTCCCGAGCGTCTGAGCCGGAGGCGGCGGAGCCGGCGAACACGCGGCAGAGATAGTCGATGATCACGTAGTGGTACTCGACGCGGCCGTCCGCGTCGAACTGCACGCGATCGAGGACTTCGACGACGGGGCCGACCTCGACGCTCAAGCCGGTCTCCTCGAGCACCTCGCGCGCCAGCGCGGCATCGAGCGTCTCGCCCACTTCCACCGCACCACCGGGAAGGCTCCATGCGCCCTTCATCGGCTCCCGCCCGCGCTGGATCAGCAGCACGCGCTCGCCGTCGAGGATCACCGCGCCAACGGCGACGATCGGCCGATCTGGATGGCGCCGGCCGGGCTCGTCAACCATCCATCACCCCCTTGGACCCTTTGGCCTCTGACCTCTGCCCCTTAACCCTCAGCCCTCGACAGACCCATCACCTTCACGACCACCCGCTTCTTCCGGCGCCCGTCGAACTCGGCATAGAACAGCTGTTCCCAGGGGCCGAGGTCGAGCGCGCCTTTGGTGATCGGGAGCGTCACCTGGTGCCCCATGATCGTGCGCTTCAAGTGCGCGTCCGCATTGTCTTCACCGGTCTGATGATGACGGTAGTCGAGGCCAGCGGGCGCGAGCTTCTCCAGCCACACCTGAAAGTCCTCGATCAGGCCGTTCTCCCAATCGTTCACGAACACGCCAGCCGTGATGTGCATCGCGGAGACGAGAACGGTGCCTTCGTGCACGCCGCTGCGCTGCACGATGGCGGCCACCTCGTCGGTGATGCGGACGAATTCCTGCCGCTTCTTCGTGTTGAACCAGAGGTAGTCGGTGTGGACGATCATCGAGCTGCCGGTTGGAAAATTGGCACGTCGGAAATTGGTATGTTGGTACGTTGGTAATTCAGGCGGCCGTCTTAAAGCGCGAGCGCGGCATCGGCGTTGATATCGAGCGACGCGAACGCGCCGGCGCGGACCTTTCTGAGGCCGGCCGCCGCGATCATCGCGGCGTTGTCGGTCGACAGCTGCAGGCTCGGAAGAAACGTCGGGATTTCCCGCTTGCGGCCGTAGTCCTGTAACTCGGCGCGCAGCCGGCTGTTGGCCGACACGCCGCCGGCGATGCCGACGCTTCTGGCGCCGAACCGGCGCGCAGCCGTGAACAGGCGTTCGATCAGCACGGTGACGACGACGCGCTGGAAGCTGGCGGCGACATCCGCGATCTCACTCTGCGTAAAGAGCGGTCCGTCCCCTTTTCGTTCCGCCTCTCTCGCGCGGACGTAACGCAGGACGGCGGTCTTCAGGCCGCTGAAGCTGAAGTCGAGGTCGCCTTTCAGCTCCGGCGCGTTGCGATCGGCATGCGTGAGCCGCGTCGTCGGCAGCGCGACGGCGCGATCGTTACCCTGCTTCGCGAGGCGATCGATGATCGGCCCGCCCGGGTAGCCGAGCCCGAGGAGCTTCGCCACCTTGTCGTACGCCTCGCCTGCCGCATCGTCGCGCGTACGGCTCAAGAGGCGGTAGTGGCCCGCGCGCTCGATCAGATACAAGCTCGTGTGGCCGCCTGAGACAACCAACACAACGGCCGGCAGCGGCAGCTCGCCGTTTTCCAGCACGAGCGATTCGATGTGTCCGGCGAGATGATGCACGGCCACGAGCGGAAGACCGGCGGCGGCCGCCGCCGCTTTGGCGAACGAGATGCCGACCAGAAGCGACCCGACAAGGCCCGGCCCCTGGGTGACCGCGATGGCGCCAAGGCCGCTCCACGCCGCCTGGGCATCGGCGAGCGCACGATCGACCACTCCGCAGATATCACGAATGTGCTGGCGCGAGGCCAGCTCCGGCACGACGCCGCCCCACTCGCGATGGATCGGGATCTGCGACGCGATGACATTGGCGCGCGTCGCCCACGGCCGCGCCGCGTCGCCCGTTTCGTCGACGACGGCGGCGGACGTCTCGTCGCAGGAGGTTTCGATGCCGAGAATACGCATATCGCAACCTGAAATTTGAGGATGTCAGAATTTGAGGATTTGAGAATTTGAGAATATGAGGAACATATTCTCACATCCTCAAATTTCAAACGCCCTCCTCAACGATTCGCCGTACGGTGGTCTACAGATACCGCGCTCGGTGATGATGCCGGCAATCAGCTCGTGCGGCGTCACGTCGAACGCAGGATTCCAGACGTGTGCGCCAGCAGGGGCGATCTGCGCGCCCTTCACGTGCGTCACTTCCTTCGCGTTACGTTCCTCTATTGGAATATGCGCTCCGTCCGCGGTGCGCAAGTCAACGGTGGACAGCGGCGCGGCGACGTAGAACGGAATGTTGTGCTCGCGCGCGAGCACCGCCACGCTGTAGGTGCCGATCTTGTTCGCGGTGTCGCCGTTGGCCGCAATGCGGTCGGCGCCGACGACGACGAAGTTGACGCCGCCCTGGCGCATCAGCGAGCCGGCCATGTTGTCGGTGATGACGGTGGTATGGATGCCGTCGCGGACGAGCTCCCAGGCCGTGAGCCGCGCGCCCTGGAGAAACGGCCGCGTCTCGTCGGCGTAGACGACCACCTGCTTGCCCGCCTCGACCGCGCCGCGGACCACGCCAAGCGCGGTGCCGTACCCGGCCGTCGCCAGCGCCCCGGCGTTGCAGTGCGTCAGAATGCGCGCATCGGCTGGCACGACTGCCGCGCCGAACGCGCCCATCGCGCGGCAGCTCGCGACGTCCTCGTCGTGGATCTGCGCCGCTTCGCGATCCAGGCGATCCTGGATCTGGCCCACCGACTCCCCCGCCTCGGCGCCGGCCGCAAACGAGCGCTTCATGCGATCGATCGCCCAGAACAGGTTGACGGCCGTCGGCCGCGTCGCGGCCATCATCTCGCAGATCCTGTAGAAGTCTGCGGCGAGCTTCTGCGTGCCGGTGGCCGTGCTGCGCCGCACGCCGAGCGCGATGCCCATCGCGGCGGCGACGCCAATCGCCGGCGCGCCGCGAATGACCATGCTCTTGATGGCGCGCGCCACCTCGGCGGCGGTTTTGCAGCGGACGTAGATCTCTTCGGAGGGAAGCTTTCGCTGGTCGATCATCACGACCACGTCGGCTTCACGGGCGATGGTAGGCAGCATGAGAATTTACAATTAGGAATGAGGAATTAGGAATTCGTACCGGGAACGCTCAAGCCGGCTCGAGATTCGAACAGCGAATTCCCAATTCTAAATTGTAAATTCCTAATTTCTGAGTCTTTCTTACAACAGCCGTGCGTCGAAGGGCAGGGGCAGCAGGTCCTTCAGCTCGTAGCTGCCCTTCGACTCCTCGAGGTTCGCCAGCTCAATCTCGAGGTTGCCGCCGAACTCCCACAGGATCTGTCGGCAGGCGCCGCACGGCGGCGTCGGCGTCTTGGTGTCGGCGACGATGGCGATGCGGGTGAAGGCGCGGTGTCCTTCGGAGATTGCCTTGAACATCGCGACACGCTCGGCGCAGATCGTCAGGCCGTACGTCGCGTTCTCGATGTTGCAGCCGGTGAACACGGTGCCGTCGGCAGCCTCGAGGGCGGCGCCCACTTTGAAGCGCGAGAACGCCGCGTCCGCATGTTCGCGCGCGCGCCGGGCGGCGTCGATCAGGTCGATCTCCCCGGGGCGATGCCGCAGCCGTCGCGGACCGACGCGCCGGTTGGCGAGCTTCCGGCGCTCGGGATCGGGCTGGGACGCCTTCACCTGACGGCGGTCGAAACCGGTGCGCCGTTCCGCCTCGAAATGCGCCCGCCGGCTGTCCACCAGCAGCCGCTCGGACTTCGGTCGCCGTGCGCCGTTGACGACGTGGGTGACCCGTGCAATCTCGAACAGCCGCGCCGTGAGCGACTGAATCGCCGGGTCGGCATGGCACCGCTCCGCGGCGGCGGCGTCTGCCCAGTGACGCACCGCGTAGAATCGCAGCGGGTGTCCCTCGTCGCGGATCATCTCCGCGCGCCCGTAGCCCCGCGTCAGCAGCACGGCGGCGAATTCCCTCGCCAGCGTGTGAAAGTCGTCTTCGTGGCCGTCGGCGACGTCCACGAGCGCGACGGAGAGGCGACCACGATCAGAGGCGGCCAAGGATGCCCTCCAGCAACGCGATGAACTGCCCGCGCACCCGCCGCGTCGTCTCCATCACATCCTCGTGGCGCAGCGGCTCGGGCAGAACGCCCGCCGCCATGTTCGAAATACAGGAGATTCCCAGCACGTCCATCCCCATGTGCCGCGCGGCAATCGCTTCGGGCACAGTTGACATCCCCACGGCGTCCGCACCGATCGTCCGTAGATATCGGATCTCGGCCGGCGTTTCATAACTGGGCCCCAGCAACGCCGCATAGACGCCGTGCGGCAGGCGCATGCCGATGGCGCGCCCCGCCTCGTCCGCCACGGCACGCAGGCGCGACGAGTACACCTCGGTCATGTCCGGAAAACGAGGGCCGAAGCGGTCGTCGTTGGCGCCGGCCAGCGGATTGCCGCCGATGAGGTTGATGTGATCGTCGATCACCATCAAGGCGCCCTGCAGAAATGTCGTGTTCACGCCGCCGGCGGCATTCGTGAGGATCAACGTCCTGACGCCAAGCACGCCGAGCGCGCGCACGGCAAACGTGATCGTCTGCATGTCGTGTCCTTCGTAGGCATGACTGCGTCCGGCCAGCGCGGCGACCAGACGGCCGCCCGCCGAACCGATCGCCAGCCGGCCGTCATGGCCGATCACGCGCGAGACCGGCCACCGCGGGATCTCGCCGTACGCCATCGACACGGCGCCGCCGAGCCTGCCGGCGAACTCGCCGAGCCCCGACCCCAGGACGATTGCCACGTCGGGCACGGCCCGCACGCGGGCGCGAATCGCATCGGCGGCTTCTTTGACGTGATCGTAGTAGCTCATATCACCGTAATAAGCCACGAAGGTCACGAAGTGGTTCGTCGTCGGTCGTCGCGGTTTCCGTCTCGTTCAAAGCAGAAATCCCGCGATCGTGGCGGTCATGAAGTTCGCCAGCGTGCCGGCGAACATCGCGCGCAGGCCGAGCCGCGCGAGATCGTGCCGCCGGTTCGGCGCCAGCGCGCCGATGCCGCCAATCTGGATCCCGATCGAGCTGAAATTCGCGAAGCCGCAGAGCGCGAACGTGGCGATCGTGAACGACTTCGGATCGAGCGCCGCCTTCAGGGGGCCGAGCTCGGAGTACGCCACGAACTCGTTCAGCGCCATGCGTGTCCCCAGCAGGTTGCCGATCGTCGGCGCGTCGTGCCAGGGCACGCCCATCGACCACGCGACGGGCGCGAAGGCCCAGCCGAAGATCTGCTGCAGGCTCAGGTGCGCGAAGCCGAGCACGTAGTTGATCAGCGCCACCATCGCCAGAAACGAAATGAGCATCGCGCCGACGTTGATCGCGAGCTGCAGCCCTTCGCCCGTGCCGCGACCCATCGCGTCGATCACGTTGACGTCGGTGCGCTCCACCTCCAGCCGCACCGTCCCCATCGTTTTTGGGACTTCCGTTTCCGGCACGAGCATCTTCGCCATCATGATGGTTCCCGGCGCGGTCATGATGACGGCCGTCAGCAGGTGCTTGGCTTCGATGCCGAACAGGATGTATGCGGCCATGATGCCGCCGGAGATGTGCGCCATGCCCGACGTCATGACGGTCATCAGCTCCGACTCGGTCATCTCGGGCAGGTACGGGCGGATCGTGAGGGGTGCTTCGGTCTGGCCCATGAAGATGCTCGCGGCCACGTTCAACGATTCGGCGCCGCTCGCCTTCATCACCTTGTTCATCAGGATCGCGAACAGCCGCACGACGACCTGCATCACGCCGAAGTAATACAGCACCGCGAAGAGCGCCGCGATGAAGATGATGGTCGGGAGCACCTGAAACGCGAAGATCACACCGTAGCGCGCGCCCTCCGGACCCAGCGCGCCGTTCATCGCGCGCGTCCAGACGCTGCTGTCGCCGAGCGGGCCGAAGACGAAGGCGGCACCGACGCCGGCAAAGCCGAGCAGCCTGTTGATGCCGGCGCCGAGGGTCGAAAAGACGCGCTGGCCCACCGTGGTCTTCAGCACGATCAACGCGAACACCACTTGCAGCGACAGGCCCCAGCCGACCGTCCGGAGATCGATGGCCCGCCGATCCGTTGAAAAGGCAAATGCGATCCCCAGAATGACGATTGCGCCGACGAGCGGCTGCGCCTGCGGGACGCCCATCTGCGCCGCCGCAGCGGCCGCGAGGGCGAGCAGGAGCGCGCCGCCGGCAATGGCGAGGTCGGTCGAGTGCGTGCGCCGGACGATGCCGCTGGCCGGCGGAGGATCAACGCGCACAGCCATCAATGCACCTCTCCCACGATGAGCGCCGGCACGGCCGGCCGGGTATCGCCGAGCGTCACCGCCTCGCCGGCCAGCGCCAGCGCGCGTTCGAGCCGGGCACGATCGCGATAATGCAGCTCGAGCAGCGGATCGCCGGCGTGCACCGCATCGCCCGGCTTCGCCTCGACGAGAATGCCGACCGCCGGATCCACCGGGTCCTCGACGCGATCCCGCCCCGCGCCGAGCGCCACCGAGGCGCGGCCGACCCGCGCGGCATCGACGCGCGTCACGAACCCGTCGCGCGCGGCCTTGACGAGGTGGCGATGCGGCGCCGCCGGCAGCCGCGCGTGATCGTCCACGACGGACGGGTCGCCGCCCTGCATCTGGACGATTTGCCGGAAGCGCTCGAGTCCCTCGCCGGAGCCGAGCGCGGCGCGGGCGCGACGCTCGCCATCGGCGCGATCGGACGCGACGCGTCCGAGCACCAGCATCCGGGCGGTCAGTTCCAGGGACACCGCGATCAGATCCGCCGGTCCGCTTCCCTTCAATACCTCGAGGCACTCGACGACTTCGAGCGCGTTGCCGACTGCCCGGCCGAGCGGCGCGTCCATCGCCGTGATCACGGCTTCGGTTTTCACGCCCGAGGCGTTGCCGATCGCCACGAGCGATTCGGCCAGCCGGCGTGAATCGGCTTCGGTCTTCATGAAGGCGCCGCCGCCGGTCTTGACGTCGAGCACGAGCGCGTCGATCCCCTCGGCGATCTTCTTGCTCATGATCGAGGCGCTGATCAGCGGAATGCTCTCGATCGTGCCGGTGACATCGCGCAGCGCATAGAGCACCTTGTCGGCTGGCGCAATCCGCGACGTCTGGCCGATCATGGCGCAGCCGACTCGGGCCAGCGCAGCGCGCATCTCGTCCAGGGTCAGGTTGACGCGAAAGCCGGGAATTGCCTCGAGCTTGTCGAGCGTGCCGCCGGTATGTCCGAGCCCGCGGCCGGACATCATCGGCACCGGCACGCCGCAGGCGGCCGCCAGCGGCGCCAGAATCAGCGAGGTCTTGTCCCCGACGCCGCCGGTGCTGTGCTTGTCGACCTTGACGCCGGGCACGTCCGCGAGATCCACCCGCTCGCCCGAGTGCACCATGGCGTCAGTGAGCCACGCTGTCTCATCGGGCGTCATGCCGCGCCAGACGATCGCCATCAGGAGCGCGGATGCCTGATAATCCGGCAGCGTCCCGGCCGTGACGCCGGCGACGAACCATCGGAGCTCGTCGCGGCTCAGGGCCCCGCCGTCCCGCTTCTTGAGGATGATATCGACGGCGCGCATTCGGCGGGCAGTATACTGCGGGAATTCATGGCCCATGTTTCCGAGCGTGCCAATCCGTGGCACCACGACCGGCGCGGGGACTACGCGCGGCGGGAGGTCGGCGTGAACGCCGCTGCGCGGCCCGGCCGGGATCCCCGCGCGCACCTCTGACATGGCGGACGCCAGCGACGCCCCGCCGCCCCTGACGCCGGACGAAACCGTCCGCGTCACCGAGTTCGCGCGCGCCTGCAAGGCCGCCGCGCGCGCGGTGGTCCTCTATCCGGACGGCCACCCCGCTATCACCTCCACACTCGGTCGCATCGTCCAGGTGACGGCGGCGGCGAATCAGCCGATCCCGGTGACGATGACCGTGTTGCCCGACGATTTGCGGATCGAGGGACGCGGCGCCGCGCGAGCCGATCGCGCCATCGGCGAGCTGGCCGTGCTGCTGCACAGCCATCTGATCGGCGAGATCACGGTGCTGCCCGACGGCACGGCCGACGCCTGGCGCCAGTTTCTGCTGCTGCTGGCGCGCGCGCCCGAGACGATCCGCGGCGAGGGCGGGATCTCGCGAGTGTGGACGGCGATGGGCTATCGCCATCTGAGCCTGCGCGAGATCGATTACGCGGAGGTGCTGCGCGAGCGCCACGCCGGCCAGGCGGCCGTCTGGGAGCAGGTGATCGCCAATTGCCTGCAAGGCGATGTGATCGACCTCACGGAGGACGCGATCCGCGAGTTCATCGGGCTCGCCGGCGACGCGGACAAGCTCGCCGAGATCGTCGCGACGCTCGAGCGCCGCGCGGACGAGGCGGGCGGCGGGCTGAACGCGAAGACCGCCGCGCTGCTGCGGATGCTGAAAGGGATCGTCGACGTGGTGTCGAAGCAGGCGCCGGAACGCCTCGATCCGGTGCTGCAGAACATGGCGAGCGCCGTCGCGCAGCTCTCGCCCGACACGCTCATGGGCCTGCTGTCCACCGCCGGCGACGCGGAAGAAGGTCCGCGGCTCATGAGCGCCGTGATCGGCCGGATGACGGACGGCACCATCGCCGGGTTCGTCTCGAGAAACGTCATCGCGGAGACGTCGCCGACCGATCGCCTGGTGCAGGCGTTCCAGACGCTGGTGCAGGACGGCGACGAGCGCCGCCGGCTGCTCGCGCTCGCGCACGACGATGTCGCGGCGTCGCCGCTCGGCGACGCGGCCGGCTTCGAATCCGTATGGAAGGAGACCACTGAGAAGCTGCTGGCCGAGTACACGGACGAGACCTTCGTCTCGTCGGAATACGGGCGCGAGCTCTCCAGCGCGCGCAGCCAGGCGATCGAGGTGGAGCAGGTCAGCGACGATCCGCCGGAGCGCGTCAGCACCTGGCTCAACAGCGTCGCGACCAGCGCGCTGCGGACCCTCGACCTGACGCTGCTGCTCGACCTGCTGCGGATCGAGCAGAACGAAAACCGCTGGGGCGAGCTGATCACGCCGGTCGTGGCGCTCGTGGAGGATCTCCTGCTCGTCGGCGACTTCGACGCGGCGATCGAGCTGCTGGCCGTGCTGGTGGACGAAACGGCGCCGGGGCGCACGACGGCGCGGCGCCAGCACGCGATAATCGGCATCGACATGCTGATCGCCGGCAGCATGCTGCGTCACATCACGGCCCACCTGGGTACGATCGACGACGCGCATTTCGAGCGTGTGAAGACGCTGTGCGTCTCGCTCGGCGAAGTGCTCGTGCGGCCGCTCGCCGAGGCGCTTTCAGCCGAGGAGCGTGTGCGGACGCGCGAACGGCTGACCGCGATCCTCCTCGGCTTCGGCGTCATCGGCCGGCGCACGGTCGAACGGCTGAAGGGATCCCCCAACGCGGCGGTGCGGCGCACGGCGATTCATCTGATGCGCGAATTCGGCGGCACCGAAGCGCTCCCCGACCTCACCGAGCTCCTGAGCGATGCCGAGCCGCTCGTGCAGCGCGAAGCGGTGCGCGCCATCCTCAACATCGGCACCGACCAGGCATACCGCGTGCTCGAAGCCGCGATGGAAGGCGGCACGCCGCAGTCGCGAGAGGCCATCATGCAGTCGCTCAGCGCCATTCGCGACGAGCGCGTGACGCCCCTCTTTGCCTACATTCTGCGGCACGTCGGCTATCGCGGGCCGCTGGCGTCCGTGTATCTGCGGGCGATCGAGTCGCTCGGGGCGCTCCGCGATCCGGAAGGGATCGAGCCGTTGAGAGAGGCGCTCTACGAGGGGACCTGGTGGGCGCCCCGCCGGACGAGAACGATGCGGATGGCGGCGGCCGCCGCGCTGGCGCGCATCGGCACGCCCGACGCCCACGCCGTCCTCGAGGAGGCGGCGGCCACCGCCGCTCGCGGCGTGCGCGCAGCCGCCCGGGCGCAGGTCGAAGCCGGCCGCTCGCGGCGCCAGCCTGGCGTGGGAGCCTCATGACGACGTCCCGCGCGCTGCTCGCCGACGAGTTGATGCGCCGGTTCGCCGCCGCCGTACGATCGACGCAGCTCTACTCCCAGGGCCATCCGATCATCGGACGCAATCTGGACGCGCTCGCGACCGCCACGCAGACGGTCCACGGTCTGCAGCCGGCCATCGTGATCGGCTTCGTCGGCGACGAAGTGATCGTGGACGAGGTGCCCATCGCCCGGGCCGACACCCTGGCGCCCCTCATTCGCCGCCTTCAGCAGAGCGGCGTCGAACGGATCACGCTGGAACGAGGCGTCGCGCGCGACGATCTGGCGACCTTCGTCTACGCGCTCGTGAACGCGACGCCGGACGCCAGCGGCCAGCCCCCGCCGCTGCCCACCCTGCCCCACATCCGTGTCGGACGCGTCAGCGTCGCGTCGCGCAGCGAGGGCAGCCTCGCCGATATGGCCACGATTAAGCGGCTCTATCACGACGCCGTGACCGCCGCCGCGAGCGTCTGGGAGAGCGCCTCCACGGAGTCGATCCCGGACGCCACCATGGCCCGCAACCTGATCGACGGCCTCGCCCAGGCGGTCGCTCAAAATCGCACCGCCCTGCTGGCGCTGACGACGCTGAAGAATTACGACAACTACACGTTCACGCACATGGTGAACGTGTCGATTCTCACCATGGGCCAGGCGCGCGGGCTCGGCATCGACGGCCCGCTGCTGCGCGAGCTCGGCATGGCGGCGCTGATGCACGACATCGGCAAGGTGCGCACGCCGATCGAGATCCTCAACAAGCCCGACAAGCTCACCGACGACGAGTTCACGATCATGAAGCGCCACGTGGTGGACGGCGCCGAGATCCTGCGCCAGACGCCCGACATTCCGGCGCTCGCGCCGGTGATCGCGTTCGAGCATCACCTGCGGATTGACGGCACCGGCTATCCGTTGGGTGTCAAGCGGGCATCGCTGAACGTCGGGACCATGCTCTGCAGCATCGCGGACGTCTACGACGCCATGCGATCCCAGCGCCTCTACCAGCAGGCATTTCCGACGGACCGGATTCTCGCCGTCCTGAAGCGCAACGACGGCACGCAGTTCGATCAGCACCTGGTGCGGCGCTTCGTGCAGCTGGTGGGCATCTACCCCGCCGGCAATCTCGTGCGGCTCAACACGGGCGAAGTCGGCGTCGTGCTGAAGGTGTACGCGCCCGACCCGTACCGGCCCCGCGTCCGGGTGCTGTTCGATCGTCACGCGAAACGGCTCGATCTCGGCTACGAGCTGAACCTGTGGGACAACGCCGATCACGAGGCGCCGGTGTCGATCGTCGCGCCGCTCGATCCGGCAGAGTTCCAAATCGATCCGCTGTTGCTGATGTAAACTTCGCGCATGCTCCGCCGCGCGCTCATCGCCCTGGCCGCTCTGGCCGTGGCGCTTACCGCACGGGCCGGCGCGCAGGCGCCCGCCCCGGACCTCATCCTTCACCACGCGCGCATCTACACCGGGCTCGATGCCCATCCGGAAGCCGCCGCGCTCGCCATCCGCGGCGATCGGCTCGTCGCGGTCGGCTCCGACGCGGAGATCCTCGCGCTCAAGGGTCCTGCCACGCAGGTCCTCGACCTCGCCGGCCGCACCGTCGTCCCCGGCCTGACCGACGCGCATGGCCACTTCACGAATCTCGGATCGAGCCTGCAGCGGCTCGACTTCCGCGGCCTCAGGAGCTACGACGAGGTCGTTGCGCTGGTGAAGCAGCGGGCGGCGACGGCACGCCCAGGCGAGTGGATTCTCGGACGCGGATGGGATCAGAATCTCTGGCAAGACACGTCGTTTCCGACTCACGAGAAGCTCGACGCGGCGGCGCCGAACAACCCTGTGTACCTCACGCGCGTGGACGGGCACGCGGGTCTGGCCAACGCGCAGGCGATGCAGCTGGCGGGCGTGACGCGCGCGACAGAGGCACCGGCGGGCGGACGCCTCATTCGCGACGCGGCAGGCAATCCGTCGGGCGTTTTCATCGACGGCGCGCAGCGCCTGATCGGCGAGAAGATCCCGGCCGAATCCGACGCGCAGCTCGAGGAACAGATTCTGCTCGCCGACAAGGAGTGCAGGCGTCTCGGATTGACGATGGTCCACGATGCCGGCAACACGAAGCGGGCGATCGACGCCTACAAGCGGTTGGCCGACGCCGGCACGCTGCAGACGCGCATCTACGCGATGGCGCGCGGATCGCTCGCGGAGCTGGCGCCGTTCTTCAAGGCGGGACCGATCGCGAACTATCACGAGTATCACGTGATCGTCCGCGCCATCAAAATCATCGCCGACGGCGCGCTCGGTTCGCGCGGCGCCGCGATGCTCGAGGACTACAGCGACGAGCCGGGCAACAAGGGGCTGCTGACGACGCCTCCCGACGAGGTGTACGCCCAGGCGCTCGCCGCATCGAAGGCTGGCTTCCAGACCTGCATTCACGCCATCGGCGATCGCGCCAATCGCGAAGTGCTCGACGTCTTCGCGCGCGTGCAGAAGGACGTCCCCGGCTCAAAGAGCCTCCGCATGCGCGACGAGCATGCGCAGATCCTGAGCCCGCAGGACATTCCGCGCTTCGCGCAGCTCGGCATCGTCGCCTCGATGCAGCCGACGCACTGCACGTCCGACATGCCGTGGGTGCCGACGCGCATCGGACCGAAGCGCACGACCGAGGGCGCGTACGTCTGGCAGAAACTGATGAAGAGCGGCGTCGTCGTGGCCAGCGGCTCGGATTTCCCCGTCGAGCAGCCGAATCCGATGCTCGGCCTCTACGCGGCGATCACGCGGCAGGACGTCCAGGGCAACCCGCCCGGCGGCTGGGCGCCCGACCAGCGCATGACCCGGATGGAGGCGCTGAAGTCGTTCACGATCAACGCGGCCTATGCCGCGCACCTCGAGAAAGAACTGGGCACGCTCGAAGCGGGCAAGCTCGCCGATCTCGTCGTCCTGTCCGGTGACGTGATGACCGAGCCCGTCAGGAACATCCCGACGACGACGGCGGTCAGGACGATGATTGGGGGGCGGTGGGTTTATGGGAGTTAGAAGGCAAAAGGCAAAGGGCAAGAGGCAAAACGTTGAAACGTAACAATCTTGGATTCGCCGTGTCGGTGGCCGTGACGTTGCTCGCGGCGTCCGGGCTTTCGGCCACTCAGGGCTCTGGGACGGCGGCCACTGCGCGGACGCGCACGGCGCGCGCGGCTCGCGTCGAGACATTGCCGGAGCGACCCAAGCTCGCAGTGCTGATCATGGTCGACCAGATGCGCGCCGATTACGTCGAGCATTTCAAGAACGATTGGACGCACGGGCTCAAGCGGCTGGTGACGCAGGGGGCGTGGTTCCGGCGGGCCGCCTATCCCTACCTCACGACCGTCACGTGTGCGGGCCACGCCACCGTGGGCACCGGGGCGTTTCCGCGGACGCACGGCATCATCCAGAACACGTGGTGGGATCGCGAGCACAAGCAGCTGACCACCTGCACGCAGGACGCCAACGTGCACGAGATCGGCTACGGCGTCTCGGTCGACGGCGGTGATTCAGCCTCTCATTTGATGATGCCGACGTTTGCGGATGTGTTGCGCTCCCAGCGGAGGGCGCACGTCGTCACGCTCTCGCTCAAGGCGCGCAGCGCGATCATGCCGGCCGGCCATGGCGGGGACGCGGTCACCTGGCTGGACGACGCGGGAGATGGCTGGACCACGTCGTCGGCATTTGCCGAGCAGCCGGTGCCGGCCGTGAAGGCCTTCATCGACGCAAACCCGCTCGACGACGATTTCGGCAAGACGTGGACGCGCGCGCTTCCGGCCGCGCGCTACAGCGGGCCGGACGACGCGGTCGGTGAGGCACCGCCGAAAGGATGGACGCGCACATTTCCGCACGAGCTGAAGGGCACGACGGGCGCGCCCGACGCGGACTTCCGCCAGCAATGGATGCACAGCCCGTACGCAGACGCGTACCTGGGCCGCTTTGCGGCGGCGCTGGCCGAATCGCTGGCGCTGGGCAAGCATGGCACCACCGACATGCTGAGCGTGAGCTTCTCGTCGCCCGACCTGGTCGGCCACGGGTTCGGACCGCGCAGCCAGGAAATGCAGGACATGTATATGCGTCTGGACGCGACGATCGGCACGCTGCTCGATCGCCTCGACGTCGTGGTGGGCAAAGGTCAGTACGTCGTCGCGCTCACGGCCGATCATGGCGTGACGCCGCTGCCGGAGCAGTTGACCGCGGCGGGCCAGGACGGCGGACGAATCAGCCAGACGGCCGTGCGCGACGCGGTCCAGAACGCCGCGCAGGCCGCGCTCGGGTCGGGCACGTACGTCGCCCGCGAAAACTACAACGACATCTATCTGGCGCCAGGCGTGTCCGCGAAGCTCGCCGCGAAACCCGAAGCGCTGCAAGCTGTCGTCAACGCGCTGCTCGCGACACCAGGGATCGCGAAGGTGTATCGAGCCGAGGAAATCCGCGGCGCCGCGCATTCGTCCGACCGCTTCGAGCGCGCGGCGGCCCTGAGCTACTTTCCCGGCCGCAGCGGCGATCTGATTCTGGTCCCCAAGCCAGGCTGGGAATTCTCGACGTCGGGCGCCATGCACGGCACGGCGACGGCCGACGATCAGCGCGTGCCGATTCTCCTGTTTGGCTTTGGAATTCGACCAGGCGCGTACATGCAGGCGGTGACACCGGCAGATGTCGCGCCGACGCTGGCAGCGGTCTGCGGCATCACACTCCTGCAGGCGGATGGACATGCGCTCACAGAGGCGTTGCGTGCCGCGCCGCGGCGAACCACCAGTGGCGGTCAGCCACCGCACTGACGGTCGAACGGCAGGGCGAGCGATGCCGCAGAAATCGAAGCCGAACGCTTACCCGTTCTCCTCGCGCGTGCTGTCGATCGTGCGGCGCATCCCACCGGGACGCGTGGCGACGTACGGCGAGGTGGCGGCGCTCGCCGGGCAGCCGCGGGCGGCGCGCGCCGTCGGCAACGTGATGCGCGGGTGCAGCCGCCGCGACGTGCCGTGCCATCGCGTGATCGCGGCCGGCGGCCGTGTCGGCGGCTACGGCGGCAATATCGCACTGAAGCGCGCACTGCTGACCGCCGAAGGCATTCTCGTCTCCGGATCGCGGATCCGCGAGCTCGATCGGGTGCGGTGGCGCCCCGCTCGCACGCGGAAACGCTGAACATTCCGTGCGCCTTCCCTCGTATCTCCTTACGTGAGCGTGTCAAAGCAACGTCCCCCTCGGCCCTTCCCGTCTAACGAGTTGACGGGAGGATCGGCACCGTCCGAGGAGGCGGATTTGGTGGCACGGTGTCAGGCGGGAGATGTGGCAGCGTTCGAGCGGCTCTACCGGGCACACGCGCCACGCCTTTACGCCCTGACCAAGCGGATGGCCGGGTCGCCCGACGAAGGCGAAGACCTCCTGCAGGAGATTTTCCTGCAGGCCTTCCGGAAGCTGGGCGGATTCAATGGCAAGGCGGCGCTCGGCACGTGGCTCTACCGGCTGGCGCTCAACCATTGTCTCGACTTCGTCCGCAGCAAGCACGCGCGGATGGACAAGGTCACCGACACGCTCGACGCCGACGCGTCGGTTGTGCCGTCGGCTCGGCGGGAGACGCCAATCGTGCGGATCGATCTGGAGCGGGCGATCGATCGCCTGCCCGCCGGCTGCCGCGAGGCGTTCGTGCTGCACGACGTCGAAGGATTCGACCACAAAGAGGTCGGCGAGATGCTGGGCATCGCGGAAGGAACGTCGAAGTCGCAGGTGTTCAAGGCGCGCATGAAGCTGCGCGCATTGCTAGAGAGGTAGAGTCCGGCGAGAGCCGGGCCGAAACAGTGTGATGCATCCGGACGAACTGACGCTCAACGAGTACGCCGACGACGCGCTGACCGGGGCGGCGCGCGCGGACGTCGAGCGGCACCTTGCCGCCTGCGCCGCGTGCCGCGGCCTCGTGGACGATCTACGCGCGATCGCGAGCGCGGCCGCCACGCTGACGCCGGTCGATCCGCCAGCCGCGGCGTGGACCCGCATCGCCGAGGCGCTGCAGGAGGCA
>DATATJ010000084.1:0-2739 GCA_036268855.1 Vicinamibacterales bacterium | reverse complement strand
TGTCGATTTCCGCCTTCGTGTCCTGCAGCCGGCTGCGGCGCGCCTTCTCGGCCGCGCTGAGCGGCACGTCGGCCGACACCGGACGCTCGGCGCTTTCCGTGTCGGCACGGCGCTGGAGCTCGGCGATCGTCCGCTTCATGCGCGCGACGTCGGGATGCTCGGGGCGCAGCCGCAGCAGCATCGCCTGCAGCGCCGCCTGCGCGTTCTTCAGCTGTTCGGCCGCCGTTCCCGTCTGCGTCCCATCGTCGATGGATCCCGCGGGCGGGCGCGTGGCCATCACCGAGGGCGTCTCGGGGACCGAGATCTCCGATACCTGGCGGTCGAGCAGCAGCCGGCGATCGCGATCCCGGTTGAGCGAGTCGAGCAGCTGCTGCAGCTGCATCTCGGTGTTGTGCAGCCCCTGCATGTTCGCTTCGAGCTGTGTCGGGAGCTGGCCGTCGTGCTTGCGGCGGTAGTCTTCGAGCAGCTTCTCGGTCTCAATCAGCCGCCGGCGCGCGTCTTCGAGCTGCGATTCGAGGAACTGGTTCGTCCCCTCGGCCAGCACTTCGCGGTCGCGCAGGCTCTCGTCGATGAAGAACGACGCCAGCCGCTCGGTGACGCGCATCGCCGTGCGCGGCTCGGTCGAGGTGAAGCTCACACGAAACGCGTCGCCCTTGACGATCTCGACGTCGATGTCCGTGCGCATCCGCTCGACGACGTCCTCCATGATCTCGGTCTTGCGGCGGTCGGCGTAGAGGTTGAACTCCTGGATGATCCGCTCCAGGCGCGTGCGGCTGAGGATCTGCTGGCTGATCGACTGCAGCCGATCCTCGATGCGCGTCGTCACCGTCGAGCGGACGTAGGCTTCCGGGACCTGCGGCGGCACGACGAGGATCAGCGTGTCCGACCGATACCGGTTCGGCAGATACCGCGTGATCGCCGTGGCGGTGGCCAGGACGAGCACGAACGGGACGACGATCCGCCACTTGTGCCGCCACGCGATCTGCAGCAGCAGCTCGGGCGTGTACCGTTTGCCTGGAATCATGGTCTGGGTTCTTTCGGAGGCCGGACGTCGTTCACGAGCGGCACCCACACCGAGAGGCCGACCGTCGCCACCTGGCGCGAGAAGCGAGGCACGAAGTCCAGCACGCTGGATCCGGGCGGCACCTCGTAGTGGTAGTAGGCGTACTGCCCGTAGAGCGCCAGCGCGCGGGTGAGCGCGAAGTCGAGGCGCGACGAGGCGCTGTAGGAGCTGAAGTGGCTCGAGTCGAAGCCGATGTTGCCGCGCGTGTACCCGCCCCCGCCCGACCACTGGACGCGCGTCGCCAGCTGCCCGGACAGGCCGGCGCTCGCCGAGTCGGTGAGCAGCGGCGCGCGGAACCCGATGCGGAACTCGGTGGCGCGGTCGTAGCCGACAAACGTGCTCCACGAGCGGCTGAAGCCGCGCGTCAGCCGCGCGGTGCCGTTCAGGCGGTAGTGCGTGTCGCCGAGATAGCGAATGGCAGACGTGGACGTGGAGAACGTCAACGCCGTGCGGCGCGCGAACGACAAGGTGTCGCCGTAGTCCACGCCGACGTCGATCGTCTCGTTGATGTAAGGCGAGCTGCCGGCGTAGGTGAACTGATCGCGGCCATACGCGGCGTGGACGCCCAGCGCACGGGTCAGCTGATGGGTGATCCCGGCGCGCCCGCCGATCGACCGCATGTTGTTCGCGGGATCGTCGAGGAGCTGGTAGTTCGACCCGTTGCCGGTGATGTAGAGGCTCGTGCGGCGCGTGAGGTTGTCGGTGAAGCCGAGCGTGCCGTTCAACCCGAGGTTCCGCTCGGCGAGCGCCGCGTATCCGAAGTTACCGGTGACGGGCGTCACCGTCGTCGCGCCGGCGCCCTGGTCGAGAAACGGCGCGAACTGGAAGAACGGCGAATACGACGCCGCGCCGCCGGCGTTGAAGATCACCCGGTCGGTGAGCTTCGCCGTCAGCTGCGTGCCGCCCTCGTAGGCCGTGACCAGCGTCGGATCCGAGGCGTATTCGCGCGCGTTCGCGGTGCCGTTCAGCAGGAACACCGCACGGTCGCCGCGGCGATCGTAGAGAAGGGTGCCCGACGCGCCGCCTGATGCGCCGCTCTCCCTCAGGCGCGTATCGGTCTGCGCGGACGCATCCGACGCCGGGAAGATGTTCTGATCCCACGCGCCGAACAGCGAGGCGCGCAGGTCGAGCCCCTGGTAGCGGTTCTCGTCCGGCTGACCGCCGAACAGCCCCGAGTAGGGACCATCGGCGCGCTGCGCCAGCGCCGGCGTCGCCGCGCCGAGCGTCAGCATCAGTAGCGCGAAGGCTGACAGCAACCTTGCCTGACGTAGCGCGAAGGCTGACAGCGACCTTGCCTCACGTAGCGCGAAGGCTTCAGCCGAGCGACACGACGGCACGAGAGAACGTGTATTCACAATAAGCTCGCTGTTCTCTTAGGGGACGATGACCGTGTCGCCGGGCTTCAGCTCGATGTTCTGCCGCAGGTTCTTGCGGGAGACGACGTCCTTGTAGTTGAACGGGTAGCTCGCCGGCTTGCCGTTCTCGGTGCGGACGATGATGATCTTCTTGCTGTCGGCGTAGTCGCGCAGCCCGCCGGCGATCGAAATCAGCTGCAGCACCGTCGTCGGTCCGACGAGCGGATACGGCCCCGGCTTCGCCACTTCGCCCGTGATGAACACTTTGTGGCTGTTCATCTGCTTGACGACGACGGTGACGCTCGGATCCTCGAAGTAGTG
>DATATJ010000083.1:0-2626 GCA_036268855.1 Vicinamibacterales bacterium | reverse complement strand
GCGCCCACTTCCGGCAGCCCCTCGAGCCCGGCGTCCCCGGCGACATGGAGCACGGTGTGGACGCCGACATGCTGCTGCAGGTCCGCAGCGGCGGCGTTGTTCGATTCGATCAGCGCCGCCCGCAGCGTCATCGCATCCGGCTGCTCGCCGTGCGCATTGCGCGGCGCCCACTCCGGATTCTCCGGGGCGGAAACCGACTGGAGGTTCGCCAGCACCGACACGGGCGAGTAGCCGTGCGCCAGCGCTGCGGCGTACAGGATCGGCTTGAACGCCGAGCCGGGCTGCCGCTTGCTCCGCATCGCCCGGTTGAAGGTGCTCGTGGTGTAGTCGCCGCCGCCGACAACGGCGAGCAGATCGCCCGTGGACGGATCCATCGCGACGAGCGCAGCCTGCAGGCCCGGCCGGTTCAGGCGCTGCAGTCCCGCCGCGACCGCATGCTCCGCGGCGTCCTGGAATGACGGGAGGAACCCCGTGTGCACGTGCCAGTCGGGAGGATGATCGCCACCGAACTCGGCGCGGAACTGCTGCCGCAGAAGCTCCTTCGCCCAGGCGGCGCGGCTGTCGCTCGGCTGACGGAACGTCTGGATGCGCGGACGCACGCGCCTGGCCGCTTCTTCCTGAACCTTGGTGATGAAGCCCTGCTCGCGCATGCGCGCGAGCACGACGTGGCTCCGCTCGATCGCCGCGTCGTAGTTGGACCAGGGCGACAGCGTGGACGGCGCGCGAATCAGCCCGGCCACGAGCGCGGCTTCCGGGAGCGTCAACGACTTCACCGGCCGCCGGAACATGTGCTCCGACATCGTCTCGACGCCATAGACGCCGGCGCTGAGGTAGACCCGATTGAGGTAGAGCTCGAGGATTTGCGTCTTGGTCAGCTGGGCTTCGATCAGCAGCGCGATGCCCGCTTCTTTCAGCTTGCGGCCGTACGTGCGGACGTTGGAGAGAAACAGCGTCCGCGCCAACTGCTGCGTGAGCGTGCTGCCGCCCTCCACTTTTCCGCCGTGCCGCACGTCCTGCACGACCGCACGCGCGAGGCCAATCGGGTCGATCCCCGGATGGTAATAGAAGCGGTGGTCTTCGATTGCCACGACGGCGTGCTGGAGGGCGGGCGAGATGTCCGCCAGGGCGACGTCGTGCCGCTGTTCGTCGAGCCGGAACCACGGCTGGCCGTCCCCGCTGTAGAACATCGTGTCGCCGATGCCGCGCGTCAGGCGATGCACCGCGACGGCGTACCGGGAGAGCCACCACGCCGACACCCCGCCGGCCGCGATGAATGCGACCAGCAGCGCCGTCGCGGCCCAGTCCCACAGCGTCCGTGGGCGGAACGCCCTCAGGGCTGGTCCTCCTCTTCACGCAGCAAGGCGGCGCCCTCCTGCTCGGCGCGCCGCTGCGTGTGGCGTGCCTCGATGCGCGCATAGATGTACGCCGCACTGAAAATGACGACGATGAGGCCGAGCGACAGCCACTTCGGAATCTCGAGCGCGATATAGCCCTCGGTGTGCAGGAACTCGAGCAGCAGCTTGACGCCCACCCACGCGATGATGATGAATGCACCGTCCACGAGCGGTGGATAGCGCTCGACGATCGACAGCAGCTTGCCGATCACGAGGCGCATCATCACGATGCCGAGCAGGCCGCCCGTGAGAATCACCCACGTCTTCGGCGACATGGCGACCGCGACCAGGATGGAGTCGATCGCGAAGACGATGTCGGTCAACTCGACCTTCACGACCGTCGCCCAGAACGCCGACAGGCCGAACGCCGGCTTCGCAGGAGGGACCGCCCGGCGCTGCTCGGCGTCGCCGCCGCCCAAAAAATGGTGCGCGCTCAGGTAGAGCAAGTACGCGGCGCCGCCCAGCTTCACGAAGCCGAGCTTGATCAGGAAGACCGCCAACAACACGGCGACCGTCCGGAACGCAAACGCGCCGAGGATGCCGTAGCGCAGCGCTTTCTTCTGTTGAGGTCGGGGCAGGCCGAGCACCAGCACCGCGAGGACCATCGCGTTGTCGGCGCTCAGCAGCCCTTCGAGCGCGACGAGCAGGCCAATGGTCAGCAGATCGGAAGGCGTTACCACGGACTCTCAGAATACTACTGATGAAGTTGACACGAGTCGTATCAATACCTACACTTGGATCGGCGCAAGTTCATGGACGACGACCTGTATTTCATCAGCATGGCCGCACGCTTGCTCGGGATGCACCCGCAGACGCTCCGGAAGTACGAGCGTCTGGGCCTGATCCGTCCCACCCGGACGATCGGCAGCATGCGCCTCTACTCGCGCGCCGAGCTGGAACGGCTGAAGGTGATCAAGCGCCTGGTCGACGACGGCGGGATCAATCTCGCAGGCGTGCAGCGGCTGCTCTCCATCGGCGAAGTCGTGCGGCGCATGCGCCCGCTGATGCGCGACGACGCGTTCTCCGCCCGCGACGCGCGGCGGCGTCTGGCGCACGAGGTGGACGAGCTGGTGCGGATGCTGGGGCTCGATTAGACGATGGACTTCAAAGACTACTACTCGACTCTGGGCGTGGCGAAAACCGCCACCGAGAAAGAGATCAAACAGGCGTACCGGAAGCTGGCGCGCAAACACCATCCGGACGTCAATCCGGGCGACAAGTCCGCCGAGTCG
>DATATJ010000082.1:0-10087 GCA_036268855.1 Vicinamibacterales bacterium | reverse complement strand
GACCATGAGAAGAACAGGTCCCACGTGCTTCTGTACGCGTCGATGCCCTTGGATTGCACCGGCGGCGGGACGTCGAACATCAAGATGTCCGGAGAGTGATTGGCGAGAATCCCCGTGAAGTCCTTGTGTCGAACCGCACGCGCCCAATCCTCAATCAGACGAGTAATCTCGGCTTCATCGCTTCCTGTTGTTCCGCTTTCACTCACCACGAGACCTCCACGCTCTGATGATTCCAAGTCCTCAACCCTGAGGATTCGCCGGGGGCTGCCCCTGACTCGCTGGCGGAATGATCCCGTTCATCCGCAGATACTCGACGATCTGGCCATAGTGATCGAAGACGTGCGCACACCCGAAGCTGGCGAGGGCGAGGCGCGTGTTCAGAAACAACGGCACGCCTGCGCGAGGTGTGCGTGATTCGCCGAGCACCGCGGCGGCATTGCCTGCGGTGATGGTCGCAATCGCACGGTGAGCGAAAGTGAACGACGCCTTCAAGTACGTGATGATTTGTTCTTTCGTGCGGATGGCATCCTCGCCGTTCATCTCCTTGTTGGCTGTGACACCGGCCGGCGGGGCTTCGCCGAGGAGCGCGCTGTAGAACGCATAATTGATGGTCGCCACGTGCTTGACCTCTTGCGCGAAGGTCCGCACGCCCGTGAAATTGCCGCCAGTCGGGGCAAAGGCGTATTTGTCGGCGGGCATTGCTTCGGCGGCAGACACGAACTGCTGCTCAACGATGCCGAGCTGCTGACTCATGATGGATGCGATGGTTGGCGGTGCTCCTGACGTCCCCGCTCGCTGCGCAGACGCACCGACACTGAGACAGAGCAAAGCCAGGCCCAGGATGACGATCGTGTTCCTCGCTGCGTTTCGCATATTGCGCTCGAGCTTTTATTTCAACGGCCTTTGATGGTTTCCGCGCCTGCGATACTTGTAGCGCGTCGTGGTGGTTCATTACAACGACCGCTTCGTGCTGATCGGATATGACCACTTTGGTTCGGGGGAAAAGGAGTCCCCTGCGCGGCGTGGCCACGATGATCACCGATGGACGGTGGCATCAATTCTGGTGGGCAGCGACGGAACCGTCCTGCGTCTGGCGGGAAGCTTGTCCGGGAATGTGATGACGCTCGAGTGAGACTTTTTCGGATCAGCGGGTCCGACGCCGATGGTCACGGCCCCGTGCGAATGAATTTCTGCACGCGGCGCCCGCCGCCGACTTCCGCCGTGAAGAGATTTCCCTTCGAATCGACGGCGAGGTTGTGCAGGAAAATGAATTGACCGGCGTATCGTCCGATCCGCCCGAAGGATCCGACCTCCTCCAGCCTCTTCCGCTCGTAGATGTGCACTTTCCCGTTGCCGGCGTCGGCCAGATAGAGGTAGCGCTGTTGCGGATCGGCGGAGAACGCGACGGAGAACGCGGTGCCCAGCAGCTTGGTTTGCCGCTCGACGAACAGCTCCGTCTGAAATGCGCCGTCGATCGTGAATACCTGCACCCGATTGTTCATCCGGTCGGCCACGTAGACGAGTCCGTCGTCGGACACGCGCACGCCGTGGACCAAATTGAACTGCTGCGGCGCCGGTCCTTCGTAGAGACGTTCCTTCGATGCGGCATCGTCTGGAGGTTTGCCGTAAGCGCCCCACATCCTCTTGAACGCGCCGGTATCGGCGTCGAGCACCACCACACGGCGGTTGACGTAGCCGTCGGCAACGAACACTTCGTTCGTTTTCGGATACACGTAGATATCGGCGGCGTTGTTGAAATTCGCCGTGTCGAGGCTGCCCGTGCTGGCGCCGCGCTTGCCGATCTGCAGCAGGAACTTGCCTTGCCGCGTGAACTTCAAGATGAAATTCTCTTTCCGGGTGGGAAGGCGCGGTCCGCCCGCCGACGATATCCAGACATTGTCCTTGTAGTCCACGTGAATCGTGTGCTCGTCGGCCGGCCATTCGTAGCCTTCGCCAGGGCCGCCCCATCCCTGCACGTAGTGGCCCTGCGGGTCGAACTCCATCACCGGCGGCGGTGCCGTGCAGCAGGCCGCGCCCGGATTCTTCGCCGTCTCCTCGTCCGTCAGCGACCATGGGCGCTGGATGATCCACACGTGATCCCGTGCGTCTACGGCGAGGCCGGCAACCTGGCCCAGCGTCCACTGGGACGGCAGCGTCGGCCACGAAGGATCCACACGGAACGTGGGGACGGCCTTTCCCCCTTGTGCGCGCAGCACACGATCCAGCGTCCCCTCGGGGAGCACCGCAATGGCGACGATGACGACGAAGGATAGAAGTGCGAGGTGTATGCGGTTCACGACGATCGCTTACTCATGGACCAGGAGCCTACATCATTTTCCCGGAACGCTCATCTCTTCGATGGTGCCGGACTCGCCAATTTCTTCTCGACCTCGGTCAGATCCGCGACGACGCCGTCAGCACGCTGAGACAGGTACTGGAACACGTCGTACATCTGTTTCGTAGGCCGCGCCTCGCGCCCTGACACGACCGACGACAGAGCCGACAGCTTGTTGTCGAGTGCCTTCGGCGGGAGATACATCGGATTCTTCCCTGGAAGGCGAGTGAGCTCTCCTTCGATCGACTGCAGCTTCTCCCTGACGGCTCTCATTTGCGGCGACGCGGCGTCGCGCTGCGGCATCTTCGCGAGCTGTTGCTCTGCCTCGTGCACCTTCCTCAACGCATCGTTCACGGCTGAAAGCTTGTCGCGGATCTGCACGGCCAGATCGAACTGCGCCTGCAGGTCTCGGTCGGTCGCGATCCCGGTCGGGTCCCGCCGGACGACGAGCGGCGCCTCGTACGTCTCGGATCCTGCCGCCAGCCGCACGGTGTACTTTCCGGGCGGAGCGATCGGCGGCGCGGATCTCGGGGACGAAATCGACGGCAACGGCACGGTGCTGTCGCCGGCGCGGGCAGCCGCGTACCGCAGATCCCAGACGAACCGGTTCATTCCCGTGTGCACAGGAAGCGCCGGACCGCCCCCGGACTGATTCGAGAAACGCCGGACCTCCTGGCCTGTGGCATCGATGATTGACAGCGCCAGCGGTCCGGAGGGGACTTGCCTGATGTAGTACTCGAGCACGGCGCCTGCGGACGGGTTCTGCCCGCCGTCGAGGAACGCCGGCCGCACGACTCCGTCAGGACCCGGCAGGTTCTCGTACGCCACGCTCATTCCAGAACCATTCCCGTACTCCAGTCCCTTGAAGCTGCCCCCCCTGCCGAACCCGCCACCACGTCCTCCTTCCCCACGGACTGCCGGCTGCGGCGTGAAGAGGTGCACGGAAGCCGAGGTGATCGCGGGCGTAATCTCGCGAAGGGCGCTGATGTTGTCGAGAATCCAGAAGCCGCGACCAGATGTGGCCACCACGAGATCGTCATTCTTGACGAGCATGTTGTTGGCGGATACCGGTGGCATGTTGCGCCGCAGCGATTGCCACCCGGCGCCATCATCGAACGACACATAGACGCCGGTCTCGGTGCCGGCGAAGAGCAATCCCGGCTTGACCGGATCCTCGCGAATCACGTAGGTGAACGACGGCGCGGCGATTCCATTCGTGATCTTCTGCCAGGTCTTCCCGTAGTCCGTCGTTTTGTACAGGTACGGCTCGAGGTCGCTCACCCGGTGTCGTTCGGCCGCGAGGTACACGGTTCCGGGAGCGTGATGCGACACATCGAGCGCGAGGATCGTCGACCACTCGGGAAGGTCCGGCGGTGACACATTCTTCCAGGTCTTGCCCCCATCCGGCGACATTTGCACCGTGCTGTCGTCGGTGGAAATCCACAGCTCCCCCTTTTTCAACGGCGATTCGGCGATCGTGCGGATCGTGCTGACGTAGTACAGCGACGACTCGATCGTCGTCAGCGGGCGGCCAATCAGGTCCTGCATTTTGTCCTGACGGTTGCGCGTGAGATCCCCGCTGATCTTGTCCCACGACATGCCTTCGTTCGCCGATCTGAAGACGTATTGGGCCGCGGTGTAGATGACGTCCGGATCGTGCGGCGAGACCATCACGGGGAACGTGTAGTAGAAGCGATACTTCACGTCCTTCACGGGCGCGCCGAACTCGTTCTCGGGCCAGACGCTGATGTCGAGCGTCTGCCGCGATTTTCGATCCCAGCGAACCATCGCCGTGCGATCGCAGGCATACACGACGCTGCCGTCGGGTTTCACAGCCGTTCGGCCGCCCTCGCCGCCGCCGGGGTCGATCACGTCAGGCCAGCCAATCGCGCCGCTGCGGGTTCGGCTGGGAAGGGCGATGTGCGAGTTGTCGTTCTGCGCGGCGTATATCCAGTACGGATTCTGATCGTCGACGGCCAGGCTGAACAGCTCCGAGGTCGGCTGATTGTCGATCGTCGACCACGACGAACCGCCGTCGAGCGTGATTGTGCCGCCGCCGTCGCCGCCGTCGATCATGCGCTTCGGGTTCCCGGGGTCGATCCACAGCTGATGGTGATCGGCGTGCCGCATGGGCAGCACGGTGAACGTCTTGCCGCCGTCGGTCGATTTGTACAACGCCTGCGACAGCACGTACACCGTATCCGCGTCGCCCGTGTCGGCGGCGATCTGGAAGTACATCATCGGATTGAACAGCATCGCCACGTCCGCCGATGCGCGCGTCCAGGTCGCTCCCGCATCATCCGATCGAAACAGGCCGCCATCGCCGGCCTCGATCATCGCGTAGTAGCGGGTCGCACGCGCGGGCGAGATCGCCAGCACGCTCTTGCCGATCACGCCGTTCGGGAGGCCCGGATTGTGAGTGATCTCGGTCCACGTAGTCCCTCCGTCGACGGTCTTGTAGATGCCGGAGTCGCCGCCTCCGCTGACCTCATCCCACGGAAGCCTCGCGTACTCGTTCAGGGACGCGATGAGCAGATTCGGGTTCGCCGGGTCCATCGACAGGCCGATCGCGCCCGCCTTGTCGCTCTTGAACAGAACACGCTCCCACGTCTTGCCTCCGTCCTTCGTGCGGAAGACGCCGCGCTCGGGATTCGTGCCGTAGATGTCTCCGCGCGCGGCAACATAAACGATGTCGGGATTGGTGGGATGGATGAGGACCCGGGCAATGTGCCGCGTCCTCTCGAGGCCGGCATGGGCCCAGGTATCCCCGCCATCGGTGGACTTCCACACGCCGTCACCCGGCGTCGTGTGCTGGTACGCGTTGCCTTCGCCTGCGCCCACGTAGACGATCTTCGCGTTACTGCGTGACACGTCGATGGCACCCACCGAGGCGAGCGTGAAGAATCTGTCGGTGACATTGCGCCAGTTGGCGCCGGCGTCGGTCGTCTTCCACACGCCGCCGTGCGCCGTCCCCATGTAGAACGCCGCCGGGTTATCCGGATCGCCGACCACCGCCGGTGCGCGGCCGCCTCTGAAAGGACCGACGAGCCGCCACTGGAGCGCCGACAGGAAACTCGCGTCCAGGCGCGTAGACTCGACGGTGCCGGTCTGAAAAAGGCCGGGCCCAACGAGCGCCTGGGGCGCGCGACTGAAGGATGCGACGAGCAGCAGACACGCCGCCGCAATCGCGATATGGCGCGTAAAGAGACTGAAGCTGTAAATCCACTTCGTCATGTCGTCCTCCCTCGTCGAGAGAGCTGGCGACGGCGTTGACGGTCGTCAGCGTTTGCGGCTCGTGAGCTTCACCAGGTTCGCGTACTCCTGACCCTTCACCTGCTGCAGCAGTTTCTCGCGCTCGGCGACGCCGTCCGAGAGCCGCTTCAACAGATCCTGCTCGCCCTGGGTGGGCGGCGCGTCGGCCTGCGACGCGAAGTCCATCAGCCGCGCGAGCTTGCTATCGATCCCGGTCGGATAGTTGATGAAGTCCTCACCCGCTTTCGCGCGGTACTGCACGAGCCGTTCCTCGAGCGGATACAGCTTGTCGTTCAGATCCTTCAGCGCTTTCTCGAGCTGTGCGATGCGGCGCGCGCTGTCGGCGCTTGTCTTGGCCGCCGCAACCTTCTGCTCGGCGTCGCTCCGCATCGCGCGGATCTCCTTGACGACGCCTTCGGTCGCCGACAGCTTGTCGCGCGCGGAGAGCAGGAAGGAGAGCTGCTGCTCGAGATCCGCGTCGCTGTAGGTGACGCGCGGGTCCTTCACGATGGTGAACGGCTGCGAGTACGCGTGCCCGTCGATGGTCATTTCGACACGATAGTCACCCGGCGCCGCGAGCGGGCCGGCGGCGCGTCCCTGATGCACCGTTCCGGACACGACCTCGGGACCCGGGTACTGCATGTCCCAGATGAACGTGTTCGCGCCAGGGTGCACGGCCGGACTTTGCGACGCACGCCGACGGAACGGCGACGCCAATTGCTCCGCGGCAGCGGGAGCCGCCGCGTCGGCGGGCTGCAGGGTGATTGTCCTGATCTCTTCGCTCGAGCCGCCCTTGTCATGCACGATTTTCACCGTGACCGGTCCGACCGGTTTGTCCTTCACGTAGAAGGGAATGACGACGCCGTTCGGCGGGTTCTGGCCGGCGTTGCTGTTCGCCGCCTGGTCGAATCCGCTGGCGAGCTGGCCCGCCTGCCGGAACCGCACCGTCGGACGCGGCTTGAAGACGTGCACTGGCTCGCTCAGCGCGGCGTGGTCGAACTGGCGCAGCAGCGCGACGTTGTCGAGGATCCAGAACGAGCGTCCGTGCGTCGCCGCGAGCAGGTCGCCATCCTTGATCAACAGATCGTGAACGGGAACGATCGGCAGGTTCAATCGAAGGGATTGCCAGTGCGCTCCATCGTCGAACGAGACGTACACACCGGTCTCCGTACCGGCGTAGAGCAGGCCGCGGCGCTGCGGGTCCTCGCGAATCACGCGCGTGAAGTCCCCGTCGGGGATCCCGGTCGTGATGTTCGTCCAGGTCTTCCCATAATCGGCCGTCTTGTAGAGATACGGCTTGCTGTCCTGCAGCTTGTATCGCGTCGCGGCGACGTACGCGACCGCCGGATCGTGCGGCGACGGATCGATGATGCTGATCAGTGCGAACTCCGGCAGGTCTGGCGGCGTCACCTTGGTCCACGTCTTCCCGTTGTCCTGCGAAACATGCACCCAGCCGTCGTCGGAGCCGGCCCAGAGCAGGCCCGCCTTCGCAGGTGATTCGGCGAACGCGAAGATCGTCGCGTACCACTCGGGCCCGTACGCTTCGCGCGTGATCGGGCCCCAGTACTCGCCCGATTCCGGATGCGAATACGACGGCGTGTGCTCGAGCGTCTTCGGATCGTGGCGCGTCAGATCCGGGCTCACGGTGTCCCAGCTCTGTCCCTCGTTCGTCGTCCGGTGGACGTACTGCGACGTCACGTACAGCGTCTTCGGATCGTGCGGCGAGACCATCACCGGATACGTCCACCAGAAGCGGTAGTTGATGTCGGCGCCGCCCCACCCGTAATGCGTCTCGGGATTCGGCGAGATGTCGCGCGTCTGGTGCGTCCGCCGATCATATCGGTCGAGGAAATGATGATCAGCGGCGTAGACGATGTTTGGATCGTTCAGGCTCGGCGCGACGTAGCCGTCCTCGCCGCCGCCGACGGTCTCCCATTCCTGAAGCGTGATGCGGCCGAAGTCGGACCGGCCCGGAACTGAGATCGTCGTGTTGTCCTGCTGCGCGGCGTAGAGGCGGTATGGGAACGCATTGTCGGCGGCCACGTGATAGAGCTGCGCCGTCGGCTGGTTGAGCTGCGTCGACCAGGACCGGCCGCCGTTGAACGTGATCGTCGCGCCGCCGTCGTTGCCTTCGATCATCCGCTGCGGATCGCCGGGATCGATCCAGAGGTCGTGGTTGTCGCCGTGCGGCACCGGCGCCTGGACAAACTTCTCGCCGCCGTCGGTCGACTTCCAGAAATCGACGTTCAACACCCAGACGACGTCGGGGTTCTTCGGGTCGGCGAAGATGTGATCGTAGTACCAGGGCCGCTGCGTGAGATCTGCGTCGTCGGTCAGGTGCTTCCAGTTGGCGCCGTCGTCATCGGAGCGGTAGACGCCCTTCTGACCAATCTCCGCGTCGATGATCGCCCAGACGCGGTTCGGCTGCGACGGGGCGATCGCGACGCCGATGCGCCCCTTCGTGCCGGGCGGCAGGCCGGGGTTCGAGCTCAGGTCTTTCCACGTCGTGCCGCCGTCGGTCGTTTTGTACAAGGCCGTGCCGGGCCCCGCGCTGCGGAAACCCCATGGATAGCGCCGTAAATCCAGCGTCGACGCGAACATCACGTCGGGGTTCGTCGGATCCATCACCAGATCGATCGCGCCCGCGTCATTGCTGCGGAACAGCACCTTTTCCCACGTCCGGCCGCCGTCCTTGCTCCGGTAGACACCACGGTCCGGGCTCGGTCCCCACGGATCGCCGAGCGCGGCGACGTAGACGAGATCGGGGTTCGTCGGATTGATCCGCACGCGCGCAATCTGCTTCGTCGCATCGAGACCGAGGTGCGTCCATGTTTTTCCGCCGTCCATCGACTTGTACACGCCGTCGCCGTACGACGCGTTGCCGCGGATGCACGCCTCACCCATCCCGACGTAGACGATGCCCGGGTTCGAGGGCGCGACTGCGATGGCGCCGACCGATCCCGTATGAAAAAAACCATCCGAGATGTTGCGCCAGTTGAGACCGCCGTCGTCGGTCTTCCAGACGCCTCCGCCTGTCGCACCCTGATAGAAGGTCATCTTGTTGACCGGGTCACCCGCGACGGCGACGACGCGACCGCCGCGTGAAGGCCCGACCATGCGCCATCCCAGCAGGTGCAGATAAGCGGCATCGACGGCAGGGGCCTCGATCGCCGATGGCGACACCTGCGCCACGGCGCGTGCCGTGAGGCGAAGCCCCGAAACGACGAGGGCAGAACCGAGACAGACCGTGAGCCAGAGCGAACCGCGTTTCATGGTGCAGCTCCGTGTTGATGACGTGAGGACGAAAACGATAACACGCGTGAGCGGCAGTTGCCTAGACACGTGAGGCCGCGGGCGTGCGGATACGGCAAACGCCTTTTGCGCGGCAACGGTCCATTACTCACGTGCGGCGCTCGAAGACGCCTGCTGGCTTTGCCGCCGTTTGTTGCACCCAAGGGCAAGAAAAGGGCCACGCAAGCAGTCTCCGGTACCGGAATAAATCGCGGCGCCTCGCGAGTGTCGGGGAATCGGCCGGGCGCGTCAACCCATCGCGAGCCCGGCATTCGAGGCCGCCATGATTCCCACAACGTTCTACTGACCGGCCCGGACCGCGATCCCCATCACCTCGTATCGCGCGCCAAAAAGCAGGCTGGCTATGCCGACGAAGGCGCGCGCGGGGTAGTTCCCGTGAAAATAGGTTTGGTACACCTTGTTGAACGCGTCGTAGTTCGCCAGGTCCGTGCAGAAGACCTGGACCGATACCACATCGTCCATCGTCATGCCGGCCTGTTGCACGACCTGTTTGACCTGGTCCATCACCCGGTGCGCCTCCTCCTCGGACGAGAGCGCAACCTTGGCGCCTGGCTCGACGCCGATGGTGCCCGCGATGTAGAGCGTATTCCCGGCCAGCACACCGCTGCTGAACGGCAGGTGTTGCTCGGCCGCGAGCTTCGACTGCAGGTGCCGGTGCACCGCCTGTTGCGCCGACATCAACACCGGGACGAGCAGCAGCGGCAGCACGTAACGAATCCTCATGGTTCCTCCTCCATTTCACGCACACGATACCGCGAATCCGGATGCACGAAGGCGTTCGCCTTCATGCCCTATAATCCCGGACACTTCCCATGGCCCTCACTTCCGGCGCGCGCCTCCGCGTCGACGAAGTGACGGCCCAGATCGGCGCCGGTGGCATGGGCGAGGTGTCATCAAGCGGATCGTTCTCCATGGACAACGTTGCCCGCGTGATTCGCGATGCGCTCGCCGCATTTCGGGGCGGCTCGTTCAACGCCGGCGACGTCATCAGCCCCGAGCGTCTCGACGGGATCGAGGCGACGGGAGATTTCTTCGCGGCACACGGGGTCGCCCCGGAGATCGGACACTTCTTTGAGCGCGCGAACGAGACACCAGGATTCGACCACGTCGCGGTGCTGAGCGACGCGGTGTGGCGGGGACGTTTCGGTGCCGATCCACTGGTTCTGGGCCGTGTCTTCACGCTGAACG
>DATATJ010000081.1:0-4209 GCA_036268855.1 Vicinamibacterales bacterium | reverse complement strand
GTACTGCTGCTGGCCCGCGGCGTTCTTGCCCGCGTTGCCCGCTGCCGCCACGACGACCACGCCGGCGTCCACGACGCGCTTGGCCGCCAGGGTGAGCGGGTCGGTGAAATACGACTCCGTGACGCCCGCGCCGACCGAGATATTGACGACGCGGATGTTGTACTTCGTGTGGTTGGCGAGCACCCAGCCGAGAGCCGCGATGATGTTGCTCACCGAGCCGCGGCCGTTGGCGTCGAGCACCTTCAAGGACACCAGGCTCGCGTTCGGCGCGCTGCCGGCCTTCTGACCCTGCGTGTCGTAGCCGTTGCCGGCGATGATGCCCGCCACGTGCGTGCCATGCCCCTCGTCGTCGTACGGCGACGTGCGGCCGTTGACGAAGTCCACGAACGCGCTGACGCGCTGGTTGCCGTATGGGTACACCTTGCTCGACTGGTTGGTGAGGTCGTCGTGCCAGGTGGCGATGCCGGAGTCGATCACCGCCACGCCGATGCCGGCGCCGGTGAAGCCAAGCGACTGCTGCACGGCGCGCGCTCCCGTCGTGAGCGTGGTGCGGTAGTTCTCCTCGCCCAGCGGACGGTCGATGTGCATCTCGAGCACCGACGGGTTCTTCGCCAACGCCTTCAACATGCTGTTGGGCACGCGAATCGCCTGACCGTTGATGATGTCGAGCTGCCCGTTCTTCTTCGCGTAAGCCTTGAGCTCACCCGGCAGCGGATGGCCAGGCTTGAGCACGAGGATCACGTCGGAGGTGCCGAACAGATCTTTCGACTTCTTGGTGAGCGGCTTGTCCAGCGTGGCATGCACCGCGTTCGAGTTCGGGCCGCCAGCAGGCGATATCTTGGCGTCCTGTCCATGGCCCTTCGCGATCGCGCTGGTCGCCCCGATCCCTAAACAGAGAACAGCGGCGGCGAGCACTCGGCCTGGTCCCCAGACCGCCTTGCGTCGCGTGCCGCTCAAACACAGATTCATATTCATGGCGGTCATCGAAACAGCAAGAGCACAGCCATTCAGCGGGGCCAATGCCATGGCGCTAAAGCGCCGACTGTCTTGAAGTTACGAGCTCGCCTGGATTACCACGGAAAACCTGGACATCGCCAGCCTGTTCCGTTGCAGCACACGTGGGAAGCGGCAGACTCGCGCGTTCGTTGAAAAAACAGCGGTAAATCGGCCGATTTTCGGGCGGGTTCTATCTCAGAGCACAGATATCAAAATGGAGCACGCAAGTGCGTCTACTGTCATACAAAGTCGTCGTATCAGCGTTACAAAACGGTATTTCTGTCAGGTCTGGCGGGAGTTTCGCGGGCTGTCGACGACCGGGCGCGCCCTTCAGCAGCGCGCCGGTTCGTAGGCGATGTTGGACGACAGCCAGCGCTCCGCCTCGGCGATCGACTGCCCCTTCCGCTTCGCGTAGCTGGCGATTTGATCTTCGCCGAGCCGGCCGACCGTAAAGTAGCGCGACTGCGGATGTGCGAAATAGAGGCCGCTGACGCTGGCGGCGGGCGTCATCGCGGCATGGTCGGTCAGATCGATGCCGGCACGACGCGCCTCGAGGAGATCGAACAGCTTGAACTTCTCGCTGTGATCGGGGCACGCGGGGTATCCGAAGCCCGGGCGGATCCCGCGATGCGATTCCGCGATTACCTGCTCGGGGCTCGCGTTTGCGTCGATGCCCCACTCGTCGCGCACTCGCGCGTGCAGGTAGCCGGCAAACGCTTCCGCCAGCCGATCGGCGAGCGCCTTGACGAGAATCGCGTTGTAGTCGTCGTGCTCGCGCTCGAATCGGCGGACCAGGTCGTCGGCGCCCAGGCCGGCCGTAACGGCGAACGCCCCGAGATAGTCGGCGCGGCCGCTCTCGCGCGGGGCGACGAAGTCGGCCAGCGACAGGTTCGGCTTGCCGTCGGCGATCGCCTCCTGCTGCCGCAGCATGTTGAAGCGGACCAGCTCACCCGATTGCGAGCCATCGCTGAAGACCACGAGATCGTCCCCTTCGCTGGCGGCCGGCCAGAATCCGTACGCCGCGTTGGCCGTCAGTCCCTTCTCGGCGACGATGCGATCGAGCAGCGCGCGCGCGTTGTCGTACAGCTCGCGCGCGGCGGCGCCGTACTGCGGGTGCTCGAAGATCGCCGGGAAGCGCCCCTTCAGCTCCCACGCCGCGAAGAAGAACGTCCAGTCGATGTAGGGCACCAGCGTCTCGAGCGGCAGCGCGCATACGTCGCGGCGTCCGAGGAACGACGGCTCGGGCAGCGTCTCTTTCGCCCAGTCGATCTTCAAGCGATTCTGCAGCGCAGCGCCGTACGGCAGGAGCGGACGCTCGCGCCGGGCGCTGTGCTGATCGCGAAGCTGCTGCTGCAGCGCGCGGTTCTCCGCCTCGTACGCCGGGCGCGCGGCGTCGTTCAGCAGATTCGACACGACGTCCACGACGCGCGACGCATCGAGGACGTGCACGGTCGTCTCGTCGTACACGGGCGCGATCTTCACCGCCGTGTGCTGCTTGCTGGTGGTGGCGCCGCCGATCAACAGCGGCAGCCGGATGTTCCGGCGCGCCATTTCCTTGGCGACGAAGACCATCTCGTCGAGCGACGGCGTGATCAGGCCGCTCAAGCCGATGAGGTCGGCCTTTTCGTCGATCGCGGTCTGGAGGATCTTGTCGCACGGCACCATCACGCCGAGATCGACGACTTCGTAGCTGTTGCAGCCGAGCACGACGCCGACGATGTTCTTCCCGATGTCGTGCACGTCCCCCTTGACGGTGGCGAGGACGATCTTGCCCTGCGAGGCCACCTCCGCGGCGCCGCCGGCTGCCATGCGGGCCTGGCGCTCCGCTTCCATGAACGGCTCGAGGTACGCGACCGCCCTTTTCATCGCGCGCGCGCTCTTGACCACCTGCGGCAGGAACATCTTGCCCGACCCGAACAGCTCCCCGACGACCTTCATGCCGTCCATGAGAGGCCCTTCGATGATGTCGAGCGGGCGCGGGTACTGGCGCCGCGCCTCTTCGACGTCGGTCTCGATGAAGTCCACGATCCCGTGTACGAGCGCGTGCGACAGCCGCGCCTCGACCGGCGCGTCGCGCCACGCGAGGTCCTGCGCTTTCTTCGCGCCGCCGCCCTTGATCGTCGCGGCGAGCTCCACGAGGCGCTCGGTCGCATCGGCCCGCCGGTTGAAGATGATGTCCTCGACGTGCTCGAGCAGCGTCTTGGGAATGTCCGCGTACACCACGAGCTGCCCGGCGTTGACGATCCCCATGTCCATGCCGGCCTGAATCGCGTGGTACAGGAACGCCGAGTGAATCGCCTCGCGCACCGTGTCGTTGCCGCGGAACGAAAACGACAGGTTGCTCACGCCGCCGCTGATCTTCACGCCCGGACAGGTCGCCTTGATAATCCGCGTCGCCTCGATGAAATTGATCGCATACGCGTTGTGCTCCTCGAGGCCGGTCGCGATGGCGAGGATGTTCGGATCGAAGATGATGTCGGTCGGATCGAAGCCGGCGCCGCCGGTCAGCAGGGCATACGCGCGCTGGCAGATGCTCACCTTCCGCTCGACGGTGTCGGCCTGCCCCAGCTCGTCGAACGCCATCACGACGACCGCCGCGCCGTAGCGCTTGACCAGAGCGGCCTTCTGCAGAAAGTCGGCTTCGCCTTCCTTCAGGCTGATCGAGTTGACGACCGGCTTCCCTTGCACGCACTTCAGGCCGGCGAGAATCACCGACCACTTCGAGCTGTCGATCATCGTCGGCACGCGCGCGATGTCGGGTTCGGTGGCGATGTAATTCAGGAACTCCGTCATGGCGTGCTCGGAGTCGAGCATGCCCTCGTCCATGTTCACGTCGATCAGGTTGGCGCCTGCGCGCACCTGCTCGAGCGCGACGGACGCCGCCTCCGCGTAGTTGCCGGCCTTGATCAACCGGGCGAAGCGCGCCGACCCGGTGACGTTGGTGCGCTCCCCGATCATCTGGAAGTTCGAATCGGGGCGGATCGTGAGGACCTCGAGGCCCGCTAACTGAGTAAAGCTCTCCACCCGTGAACGCTCCACCACAGAGGACACGGGGGAAGATGGGGACAGGTCTCCGCGTGACGCCGGGAAACCTGTCCCCGGACGCGGCGGCAACCCTTCCACGGCCCGCGCAATCGCCCCGATGTGCTCCGGCGTCGTGCCACAGCAGCCGCCGACGATGTTCACGAAGCCGCTGGCGGCGAAGTCGCGCAG
>DATATJ010000080.1:0-9898 GCA_036268855.1 Vicinamibacterales bacterium | reverse complement strand
CGAAGCTGTTCTTCGCGTACGGCCTCGGCAATGCGCTGTACTTTCCGCTCGCCGTCGGCGCGACCAGCATTCTGTGGCCCGGTTCGCCGTCGCCCGCCCATGTGTACGCGGCGATCGAACGCCATCGGCCCACGCTGTTGTTCTCGGTGCCAACCAGCTACGGCATGCTGCTCGCGCAGGCGCCGGATGCGCGCGCCTCGGGCGATGGGGGAGCCGCCGACTACGATCTGTCCAGCGTGCGCCTCGCCGTGTCCGCGGGTGAGGCGCTGCCGCCGGCGCTGTACGAACGGTTCAAGCACCGGTTCGGCATCGACATCATCGACGGCATCGGCTCGACCGAGGTGCTGCACATGTTCATCTCGAATCGCCCCGGCGCGATTCGGCCGGGATCGAGCGGGCTCGTTGTTCCCGGCTATCGCGCGGCGATTCTCGACGAGGACAAGCGGGCCGCGGCGGTTGGGGAACTGGGCGACCTGTGGGTCTCCGGCGACTCGATTTGCGCCGGCTACTGGAATCAGCACGAGAAGACCAAGGCGACGATCGAAGGCGACTGGATTCGGACCGGCGACCAGTACACGCAGGACGCCGACGGCTATTACTGGTACGCGGGCCGCACCGACGACATGCTGAAGGTGGGCGGACTCTGGGTGAGCCCGATCGAAGTCGAGAATGCGCTGGTGGAACATCCAGCCGTGCAGGAGTGCGGTGTGGTCGGTTGCGCGGATCACGACACGCTCGTGAAGCCGCTGGCGTTCGTCGTCGTCAGCACCGGCGTCGAGGCCACGGCGGCGCTCGGAGTCGAGCTGCAGCAGTTCGTCCGCGGCCGCCTCGCCGAGTACAAGCGCCCTCGCTGGGTCGTGTTCGTGCCCGAGCTGCCGAAGACGGCGACCGGCAAGATTCAGCGGTTCAGGTTGCGAGCGCTCGCCGTCAACAATTCACCGCCGTTGTCCGTCTAATCCGCCGGAGGAGCCGCCCATGCCTGTTCTCGATTCGTTGGCGCGCGACGTCCGGTACGCCGTCCGCGTTCTCCGAAAGAGTCCGCTCTTCGCCCTGACGGCGATCGCAACGCTGGGGCTATGCATCGGCGCGAACACCGCGATCTATACCGTCGTGGACCGTGTTCTGCTGCGGCCACTGCCGTACCCGCGGCCCGATCGGCTGGCGATGGTCGTCCGGCATTACGAAGGCGCCGGCACCACCGAGGACGATCCGGGGCAGGCCGGCGTGACGTGGGTTGCGCTGCAGGAGGGAGCGGCCAGGGCGCTCGACATCGCCGCGACCGCGGGCGGCGCGCAGGGCGTCAACTTCGTCGCCGGCGAGCACGCCGAGTATGTGCAGCAGCAGAGAGTCTCCGCAGGCTATTTCCGCGTGCTCGGCATTCGTCCGGAAGCCGGACGCGAATTCAGCGCGGAGGAGGACCGCGCGAACGGACCCACGGCCGTGATCTTGAGCCATGCCTTCTGGGCGCACGCGTTCCAGGCCGACCCTGCCGTGATCGGCCGGCGTCTCACGATTCGCGGCGAGGCGTACACCGCCGTCGGGATCATGCCCGCGTCCTTTCAGCCGACCGAACCGGTCGACCTCTGGACGCCGTTGCGGCCGTCGCCCGTCGGGGAAGGCGGCGGCGAAAACTACGAGATCGTCGGGCGGCTGCGGGACGGCGTCGGCTGGCCGGAAGCCAATGCGGCCGTTGCGTCGTCAACGGCACAGATCGTGCGGGATCGCTACAGCCGTGACCGAAGCGGCGCCGTCGATGTCCATCTTCGCGTCGTGCCGCTGCAGACAGGGCAGGCGAATCACGTACGCGAGCCGCTGATGATCGTCTGGGCGGCGGTCGGCGTCGTCCTGCTGATCGGCTGCGTGAATATCGCGGGGCTGCTGCTGGCGCGGAGCGCGGCGCGAGCGCCCGAAATCGCCACGCGCATCGCGCTGGGGGGTGGACGCGCGGCGATCGTGCGCCAGCTGCTCACCGAGAGCGTGCTGCTCGCGTCCTGCGGCGGACTGCTCGGCCTCGCGATCGGATATGCCGGCATTCAAGTCGCGTCCGCGCTGCTCGAACATGCCATCGGCGTCGGCGGCAACATGTCGGGCGATGGCGTCAACGGCTTCATCGCGCTCGACGCGCGGGTCCTGCTGATCACCGGCGCCGCCGCACTGCTCACCAGCGTCGTGTTCGGCCTGCTGCCTGCGCTGCAGGCGAGCCGGGTGAACCTGCGGCAGACGCTGGTGGAAGCGGGCAGCCCGTCGATCGCCGGGAGCGCGCGCAGCTGGCCACGCCGCATCATGGTGGCGGTCGAAGTGGCGCTCGGCGTCGTGCTCCTCGTGGCGGCCGGCCTGCTGATCCGGACGTTCGATCATCTCGTCGGCCAACGCGCCGGATTCGACGCGACGCACGTGATGACGGCCACGCTGTCCCTGCAGGACGCGCGGTATCAGTCGGCGGAGAAGGTGAACCAGCTGTTCGATCGGAGTCTGGAGAGAATCCGCAGCCTGCCCGGCGTGGAAAGCGCGTCCGCGTGTCTCACCCTGCCCTACGAGCGCGCGCTGAACATCGGCGGGCGGTGGGTCAGCGCGAAGCCAGGCGCGCCGCCGCTGCAACTCATGAACCTGACGTACGTGGCGGGACCGTACTTCGAGACGCTCAGGATTCCGCTGGTCCGCGGACGATACCTGCAGGAATCGGACACGGTGGCGTCGTCCCCCGTCGTCGTCGTCAACCAGACCTTCGTGCGTGTGAACTCACCCGACGAGGATCCGATCGGCCGCGAGATCGCGTCGTTTGGCGTGCCGCGGCGCATCGTCGGCATCGTGGGCGATATTCAACAGAAAGCGGGCTTCGGCAACTACGGACCCGTAGGCACGATGCCGGCGACCTACGTTCCCGCTGCGCAAACCAACGATGCGCTGATAAAGCTCGTGCACACGTGGTTCTCGCCCAGCTGGTTCGTGCGCGTGACCACACCGCCGCTGGGCATCGTGCCGGAGATGCGGAAAGCGATGCAGGCGGTCGATCCGCTGCTGCCGTTCTCGAAGTTCCGCACGATCGACGAGTTGCGCAGCGAGGCCGTCGCGACCCAGCAGGCGCAGGCCGCGCTGCTCGGCGCGCTCGCCGGCCTCGCGCTGCTGCTTGCAGGCGTCGGCCTGTACGGATTGGTCGCCAGCTCGGTGGTCGAGCGGACGCGCGAGCTCGGCATCCGCATGGCGCTCGGGGCCAGCACGCGGCGCGCGGTCGCGGCCGCGGCGGCGCCAGGCGTGATCCTCGCCATCGTCGGCGTCGCGTCCGGTCTCGCGGCCGGACGCCTGATGGCCAGCCTGCTGCAGCATATGGTGTGGGGCGTGTCGGTCGGCGATCCGCTCGCCTTCGCCGCGGCCGGCGCGGCGGTGCTCGTCGTGTCGTCGGTCGCCGCACTGGTGCCGTCGCTGCGCATCGTGCGGCTGAACCCGATCAAGGCGCTGCGCCAGTAGAGCGCGCTCAGCTACGTCTGTTTCAACCCCGCGATGAGGTAATCGGCGAACCGGTCGCCGATCTGCTGCGAGGTGGCGGGGCCCTCGGGATTGAACCATCGCGGAATCCAGTTCACCGCGCCGAGGATGGCGAACGACAGCAGCTTCGCGTCGCTCGCGGCGAACAGCCCCGACGAAATTCCCTGCTCGACAATCTGCCGCATGCCGTGATCGAAGCGATCGCGGCGGACGATCACCGCCTTCAGATGCGCCGGCGACAGCGCCTCGAGGTCGAGGAACAGCGCTGTTCCGTGCAGCTCGTCGAGGATCGTGCGCACGAAGGCGACAATGAGCTGACGCAGCTTCTCGTCGGGCGTGGCGTCGGCGTGCTCGATCGTGGTGAGCAGCTCCATCAACCGGTCGAGCGAATATTGATGACACGCGAAGAGAATCTCTTCCTTGTTCTTGAAGTAGTAGTAGAGGTTCCCCTTCTTCATGTGCAGGGCGGCGGCGATCTGCTCGACGGTCGCGCCGTGATAGCCCAGGCGGCGGAAGGCCGCGGCCGCGCTTTTGAGAATCTCCACGCGCGTGGAGGCATTAGGATCCGCATTGCGCGGGCGGCGCGCACGGCGGCGCCGCGCACCGGGCGGCTGGGCCGGCGCCCGTGAAGTTGACTCCCGGGTTCCCATCGTCCTAAAGTAGTTTGAACGGACGTTCAATTTCAACCATCTTTATGGCTCATGCCGCGAACCCCACCGTCGAATTCGAGACCGACCCGGCGGGCTACCGCCACTGGAAGCTCACATTCGACGGCCCCATTGCGACGCTGTCGATGGACGTCCGCGAGGATGCGGGCCTTTCGCCCGACTACAAGCTGAAGCTGAACTCGTACGATCTCGGCGTAGACGTCGAGCTCGCCGATGCCATCCAACGCCTGCGCTTCGAGCATCCGGAAGTCCGCGCCGTCGTCGTCACTTCGCTGAAAGAGCGGATCTTCTGCGCCGGCGCCAACATCATGATGCTGCGCGGTTCGACGCATAACTGGAAGGTGAACTTCTGCAAGTTCACCAACGAGACGCGCCTCGGGATGGAGGACGCCAGCGAGCACTCCGGGCTGAAGTTCCTCGCCGCGCTGAACGGCATCTGCGCCGGCGGCGGCTACGAGCTGGCACTCGCCTGCGACGACATCGTGCTGGTCGACGATGGCAATTCCGCGGTGAGCCTGCCCGAAGCGCCGCTGCTCGCGGTGCTGCCGGGTACCGGCGGCTTGACGCGTGTCGTGGACAAGCGGCACGTGCGCCGCGATCTGGCGGATTTCTTCAGCACGCTCGTCGAAGGGATCAAGGGCAAGCGGGCCGTCGAGTGGCGGTTCGTGGACGCCGTGTACCCGACGAGCCAGTTCAAGGACGCCGTCCAGACGCGCGCGCGCGAGCTCGCGGCCACCTCCGACCGGCCTGGTCGGGGTCCCGGCATCAGGCTGAATCCCTTGAACCCGACGATCACCGACTCGGCGATCACCTACTCGGCTGTCTCGCTTGCGATCAACCGTGAGAAGCGCACGGCGGAGCTCACCGTTCATGCGCCGGCGGATCCGCAGCCGACCACCCCGACGGCGATTCTAAAGGCCGGCGATCAGTTCTGGCCGCTGCGCGCGTTCCGCGAGCTGGACGATGTGCTGCTGCGCCTGCGCGTCGCCGAACCGGAGATCGGCACGATCGTTCTCCGGACCGAAGGCGATCGGGAAGCGGTGCTCGCCGTCGACCGCACGCTCGTGGCGCATCAGTCCGACTGGCTCGTACGAGAGATCATCCACTTCATGAAGCGCACGCTGAAGCGGCTCGACCTCACGGCGCGGACGTTCTTCGCCTTCATCGAGCCTGGATCGGCGTTTGCCGGATCGCTCTTCGAGCTGGCGCTCGCCGCCGATCGCTCGTACATGCTGCACGACGACAACGAGGAGAACGCCGTCGCCTTGTCCGTGATGAATGGAGGTCTGCTGCCGATGAGCAACGGCCTCACGCGGCTGCAGACGAGATTTCTCGGCGAGCCCGGCAAGCCGGCAGTTCTGCTCGCGCACGGCGGTCCGTTCAATGCGGCCGAGGCCGAAGAGGCAGGTCTCGTGACGTTCGCGCCGGATGAGATCGACTGGGACGATGAGGTCCGCCTCGCCGTCGAGGCGCGCGCGGCGTTCTCGCCCGATGCGATGACAGGCCTGGAGGCGAACCTGCGCTTCGCGGGGCCCGAGACGATGGAGACGAAGATCTTCGGGCGGCTCACCGCGTGGCAGAACTGGATTTTCCAGCGGCCCAACGCGGTCGGCGAAAAGGGCGCGCTGCAGGTCTACGGACAACAGGATCGGCCGGAGTTCGACTGGAAAAGAACCTAAATCTGAACTCTGAAATCTGAAATCTGAAATCTGAAATCTGAAATCTGAAATCTGAAATTGTGAGGTCCCGGCATGATTTCCGCCGAGAAAATCCCCAACAACGTCAACCTCTCGAGCAACAAGCGCCTCCAGCGCGCGCTGGAGCACTGGCAGCCGAAGTACATCCAGTGGTGGAGAGACATGGGCCCGCAGGGGTTTCAGGATTACCACCAGGTGTACGTCCGCACCGCCATCAGTGTCGATCCCGAGGGCTGGGCGCATTTCGAGTACGTGAAGCTGCCGGAATACCGATGGGGCATCTTCCTCGCCGATCCCGTGAAAGATCGCACGATCGGCTTCGGAGATTTCTTCGGACAGCCGGTCTGGCAGGAAGTGCCAGGCGAGTTCCGCAACCAGCTGCGGCGGCTGATCGTCACGCAAGGCGACACCGAGCCCGCCAGTGTTGAACAGCAGCGGCTGCTCGGCCAACGCTGCCCGAGTTTGTACGACCTGCGCAACCTGTTCCAGGTGAACGTCGAGGAAGGACGTCATCTGTGGGCGATGGTGTACATGCTGCACTCGTACTTCGGCCGTGATGGCCGCGACGAGGCCGAGGAGCTGCTCGAGCGGCAGAGCGGCAATCGCGACAAGCCGCGCATCCTGGAGGCCTTCAACGAGCCGATCGACAACTGGCTCGACTTTTTCATGTTCACCATGTTCACCGACCGCGACGGCAAATCGCAGTTGATGTCCTTGTCGGAGAGCTCGCTCGACCCGCTGTCGCGGACGACGCGATTCATGCTGACGGAAGAAGCGCATCACATGTTCGTCGGCGAGACGGGCATCGCCCGGATCCTGGAGCGCACCTGCCAGCTGATGAAGGAGGCGGGGTTTTCCGAGGACGTGCGCAAGCTGGGCGGCATCGACATCCCGATGATCCAGCGGCACCTCAACCAGTGGTTCAGCCTGAGCCTCGACCTGCACGGCAGCGAAGTGTCGAGCAACGCGGCGTCATACTTTGCCAATGGCCTGAAGGGACGCGCGAAGGAAGAGACCTACGACGAGCACGTGGCGAAGAACGCGATCTACAACATGGAGTTCGTCGAGGACGGCCGGTCGGTTGCCAGGGAAGTGTCGATGCGTAATGCGATGAACGAGGTGCTGCGCGACTGGTATGTCGGCGACTGCGCGGCGGGCGTCGAGCGCTGGAACCGCATCCTGGAGCGCTACGGCCTGTCTGAGCGGCTGAGGCTGCCCGATCGCAAGTTCAATCGCGGCATCGGGATGTATACCGGCTTCCATTTCGATCCGGACGGCGTCCCGCTGTCGAGCGAGACCTGGGAGCGCCGCAAGTACGAATGGCTGCCCTCGGCCGCCGACAGCGAGTATCTGCTGAGCATCATGGCCACGCCGGTGTACGAACGCGGCAAATTCGCCAACTACATCGCGCCGCCGCGCCGCGGCGTGAATCAGCAGCCGCTCGATTTCGAATATGTGAGAACGGAACAATGATAGGAATTTGGGGATTTGAGAATTTGGGGATTTGATGATTTGAGGATTTGAGGATTTGAGGATTTGAAGAACTGAGGAAGGTCACAAGCTCACAAATCCACAAATCCACAAATCCACAAATCCCAATTCTCAAATCCCCAAATTCTCAAATTCTCAATTCTTTAAGGTTGTCCATGTCGACTCTCTCCTACACCTGGCTCGGCCACGCGACGTTCCAGATGACGTCGCCCGGCGGCAAGCGTCTGCTGCTGGATCCATGGATTACGACCAATCCCTCAACGCCGGAGGCGGCGAAGAAAGTCGGCGCCGTCGACCTGATGCTGCTCACGCACGGACACGACGATCACATCGGCGATGCGGTGCGCATCGCGCGCGAGACGGGCGCGCACGTCGTCGCGCCGTACGAGCTGTCGGTGTGGCTGCAGCAGAAGGGGCTGCAGCAGGTCACCGGCATGAACCCGGGCGGCACGCTGCAGGCGCTCGGCCTGTCGGTGACGATGGTGCCGGCGCGCCACAGCAGCTCGACGATCGAGGACGGCCGCATCGTGTACCTCGGGGTCGCCACGGGATACGTCATCAAGTTCGAGGACGGCTTGACGGTCTATTTCGCCGGCGACACCTCAGTGTTCGGCGACATGCGGCTGATCGCCGAGATGTACCAGCCGCGGATCGCGTTCCTGCCCATCGGCGATCTCTACACGATGGGGCCGGAACAGGCCGCGAAGGCCTGCGAGCTTCTCGCCGTGACGCAGGTCGTGCCGATGCACTACGGCACCTTCCCGGCGCTCACCGGGACACCGGCGCGGCTGCGTGCGCTGGTGGAGCCGAAGGGCGTCCAGGTGCTCGAATTGAAACCCGGAGAGACGGCTTCGTAGGCCTCCAAACCACGAAGAGACTATGAAAGCGGGTCGTCGCGAGTAAGCTCCCCCTAGGTTCTGAAGCCAGGAGGAAACAGATGATCGCAGCGGCCCGCTCTGACGTGAGTGTAAACGAATCGGTGCTGTATGTGGCATTCGAGCTCGGCAAGAAAGACTGGAAGCTGGCGATGACGTCGGGGTTCCGCGTGCAGCCGTGGCTGCGGACCGTGGCCGCCGGGGATCTGGGGGCGGTCGAACGCGCCGTTGGCGAGGGCCGGCAGCGGTGGGGGCTGCCGGTCGCGGCGCGCGGGCTCAGTTGCTATGAAGCCGGGCGCGACGGGTTTTGGATTCACCGGGCGTTGCTGACGCTGGGCCTCGAGAACCGGGTCGTCGATTCGGCGAGTATCGAAGTGAATCGTCGCGCGCGTCGGACGAAGACGGATCGGATCGATGCGCTGAAGTTGGTGATGATGCTCGTCCGCGCGTGCGGTGGCGAGCGGCGCGTCTTCGCCGAGGTTCGCGTGCCGTCGGCGGAGGCCGAGGCGACGCGGCATCGGAGTCGCGAGCGCACCGCGCTGGTGCAGGAGCAGACGCGACTGCGCAATCAGATCGGCAGTTGGCTCGCGACGTGCGGCTGCCGCGTGACCGCGCGGACGCGCCAGCAGGCCGCCTGGTGGACCGGCGCCCGTGATTGGGCCGACGCGCCGTTGCCGCCGCCGGTGCAAGCGCGGATCGCGCGCGCGGAGGCGCGGTTGGCGGTCGTCGCGGAACAGATCGCGACGATCGCCGCGAGTCAGGCGGCGACGGGGCAGCAGGCCGACGCGGAGAGCGCGCTCGCGCGCCTCGTGCAGCTCAAAGGCGTCGCGACCACGAGCGCGTCCGTGTTGCTCGATGAAGGCGTGGTGTGGCGCGCGTTTCAGAATCGGCGGCAAATTGGTGGCCTGCTGGGGTTCGCGCCGGCGAAATACGACAGCGGCGAGTCCGAACGCGATCAGGGCATCACCCGGGCCGGGAACAAACGGCTGCAATCGGTGATGGTCCAGCTCGCGTGGGGCTGGGTGCATTGGCAGCGTCAGAGCGCGCTGACCCGGTGGTTTCAGGAGCGCTTTGGCCGGGGGAAACGCGCGCGTCGTGTCGGGATTGTCGCCCTCGCGCGTAAGCTGCTGATCGCGCTCTGGCGATATGCGACCGCCGGCGTCCTCCCGACCGGTGCGGTGGTGAAAGCGGCGTAGTGCATTGAGGCTTCTCGCACGCGTGCTGCGCGTACGGTGTGTGCCGGGTGCGCCGAGAGCGACCGTCACGAAGAAGGTACCGCAGCCGTCGTGTTCGGCTTGAGACTGGACCGTCTCAGGGGGCCGCGCCTGGCGCGCGCGCTCGGATAGAAGGCGAGGGCGAGCATCGACTCGCACCTCACAGCCGAACGGCGCGTGCGCACGCCAGGAAACACGAGCGAGTTCGGCGGCCGCCTGCGCGGACCGCTGAGGGGTGGGCGGTCTGCTCGGCGGCGGGCCACGCTCGAGCGAACGGAGAGTCATTCATCGGATACGCGTATGGGAGCTTGACGCCGACCCGCAACATAGAAGGCACGAAGAACACGAAGAGCCAATTTGTTCTGGCTAATCCTCGTGGCGTTCGTGTCTTCGTGGTTCAAAGATGCTGATATGACCTATTCGAAGATCCGCTACACCACCCTCGATGGCGTTGCGACAATCGAGCTGAA
>DATATJ010000079.1:0-10478 GCA_036268855.1 Vicinamibacterales bacterium | reverse complement strand
GCACGCAGGCCGAACGCGACGTGGTCTTCTCGGGAACGCCAATCGAGGTGACGCTATGATGCGGGCGGCGCGGCACGCAGCGCTGACGCTGGTGGCGATCGCGACAGTCGTCGCGGCTGCACGGGCCGACACGTACCCGCGCCAGGCCGGCGTGGATGCCTGGCACTACGTGTTCCGGCTCGAGCTCTCCGATGCGCTGGCCGACATCACCGGCGACGCAACCGTCGATCTGCGCTTCACGAAGGACGGCATCGACCATGCCGCCCTGGACCTGGCGTCGGCGGCCAACGGCAAGGGCATGACGGTCACGTCGGTGACGAGCGCGGGCCAGCCGGTGCGCTTCGTGCACCAGAACAACGTGCTGACGCTGTCGCTGTCCGCTCCGTCCAAGACGGGCCAGCACGTCGTCTTCGACATCGCCTATCACGGCACGCCTGCCAACGGGCTGCGTCTCATCACGAACAAGTACGGCGAGTGGAGCGCCTTCAGCGAGAACTGGCCGAATCGCGCGCGCGAGTGGCTGCCGATGATCGACCACCCGTTCGACAAGGCGACGAGCGAGTTCATCGTGACCACGTCGGCGAAGTATCAGGTGGTGGCCAACGGCCTGTTGCAGGAGGAGGTGGACCTCGGCGACGGCCGGCGGCGGACGCACTGGAAGCAGTCCGTGCCGATCGCGTCGTGGCTGAACGCGATCGGCGTCGAACAGTTCGACGTCCACCACGCCGGCGAGGTCAAGGGCGTCGAGCTGCAGACGTGGGTGGCGCACCAGGACGCAGAAGCGGGGCGCGTGTACTTCGAGGGACCGGCGCGGCGCGCATTCGAGTTCTACGTCGAGCACATCGGCCCGTATTCCTACGAGAAGCTCGCGAACGTCGCGGCGGCCGGCATCAACGGCGGCACCGAGCACGCCAGCGCGATCTTCTACGGCGAGCGCGGCGTCAAGGCCGCGCCCGCCACGGCGCTCGTCGCCCACGAAGTGGCGCACCAGTGGTTCGGCGACGCCGTCACCGAGTCGGACTGGGACGATGTGTGGCTGAGCGAAGGGTTTGCGACGTATTTCACGCTGCTCTTCACGGAGCACGACTCCGGACGCGATGCTTTCGTCGCCGGGCTCAAGGCGAGCCGGACACGCGCGATCGCCACTGAGCATTCGCTGCCGGGCATCAGCGTGATTCACGACAACCTCGCCGACATGAGCAAGGTGCTGAATCAGCTGGTCTACCAGAAGGGCGGCTGGGTTCTGCACATGCTGCGCGGCGTGATCGGCACCGAGACGTTCTGGACCGGCATCCGGCAGTACTACCGCGAGTACCGCGACACCAATGCGTCCACGGCCGACTTCCGCCGCGTGATGGAATCGGTGTCGAAGCAGGACCTCTCGTGGTTCTTCAGCGAGTGGCTCACGCGGCCGACGTCTCCCTCCTTCGACGGCGGCTGGCGCTACGATGCGGCCGCGAAGCAGGTCGTCGTCGATCTGGCGCAAACGCAGCCGGGCGATCCGTACCGGATGCCGTTCGAGATTGGCATCACCGACGGCGGCGCGACGCCGGCGACGCGCATCGAGCGGCTCGAGATGACGAAGAAACAGAGCGTCTTTACCATTGCCGCGGAGACGGAGCCGGCGACCGTCACCTTCGATCCGAACACCTGGCTGCTAATGGACGCCGTGACGTTCGTGAACCGGCCATGATCAGACGCCGCCTGCTGTCGCTGCTGTTGATCGGCGGAGTGGCGTTGGGCGCGCGGCCGCTCTCGTCGCGCGGCCTTCTGCCTGCGGACTCCCCCGCGACTGCCGGGTATCCGATTCAGGCGGTCCCTGTCACCGCGGTCCGGCTCACCGATAGCTTCTGGCGGCCGCGCCTCGATACGAACCGCCGCGTCACGATCCCGCACATCATGCGGGAGAACGAGTTGACAGGCCGCGTTGCGAATTTCCTCAAAGCCGCCCACTCGGAATCGGGCGCGTATCAAGGCCAGCGCTACAACGACACCGACGTTTACAAAGTGATCGAGGCAGCCTCGTACGCGCTCGCGCAGGCGCCCGATCCGCAGCTCGATACCCAGCTCGACGCCTTGATCGCCATCGTCGCCAGGGCGCAGGAGCCGGACGGCTATCTGTACACGCCCCGCACCGTCGATCCCGAACATCCGGCGCCCGGCGCGGGCCCCGAGCGGTGGTCGTGGCTGGCGACGAGCCACGAGCTGTACGACCAGGGCCACATGATCGAAGCCGCGGTCGCGCACTTTCGCGGGACTGGCAAGCGCACGTTTCTCGACGTCGCGATCAAGAGCGCGGATCTGATCTGCCGGGTGTTCGGCCCGCAGGCCCGGCATGATGTGCCGGGGCACGAGGAGATCGAGCTGGCGCTCGTCAAGCTGGCCGATGCGACGGGCAACCGGCGGTATCTCGAGGAGGCGCATTTCTTCCTCATCGAGCGCGGACGTCCACACACGGCACCCCCGCAGACGTTCGAGCCGGGCTCGCGCTTCGCGATGTATAACGACCTCGCCTACCGGCAGGATCAGGCGCCGGTCACCGAGCAGGCGCGCGCGATCGGCCACGCGGTTCGGGCGATGTATCTATATGCGGGCATGACCGACGCCGCGACGCTGCTCGACAGCGCGCCGCTCGCGTCGGCCGTGGACGCCCTCTGGCAGGACGTCAGCACGAAGCAGATGTACGTGACGGGCGGCCTCGGCGCCAACAGGGGCACCGAGGCGTTCGGCGGCGACTATGTTCTGCCGAACCACGCGTACGCCGAGACGTGCGCGTCGGTCGGTGGCATCCTGTGGTACGCGCGCATGTTCCGGCGCGAAGGCGACGCGAAGTACTACGACACGCTCGAGCGCACGCTGTACAACGGCTATCTCTCCGGCGTGTCGCTCGCCGGCGATACCTTCTTTTATCAGAACCCGCTCGTCTCGGACGGGAGCGTCGAGCGGAGCGCGTATTTCGACGTCGCCTGCTGCCCGGCGAACCTGGCGCGGCTGATGGAACAGATTCCCGGGCTCGTCTACGCGCAGCGCGCGTCCACACTCTTCGTCAATCTGTTCGTGGGAAGCGACGCGACGATCACGGCCGGCGGCACGCGAGTGCGGGTGGCTCAACAGACAAACTACCCTTGGGACGGCACCGTCACCATCCGCGTCGATCCCGACCGCAAGACGGAACTCACGCTCGCTGTCCGCATTCCCGGCTGGGCGCAGCGTCCGGCCGCGGCGACGGACGGCCTGTATCGATTCGCTGACACCTCCCCGTCGGACGGCCCGCCAACGCAGCCGTCGTTGCGCGTGAACGGCCGGATCGTGCCTCTCGCCATGGACAAGGGCTACGCGCGCGTCCGCCGCGTCTGGAAGGCCGGCGACCGGGTCCAGCTCGTGCTGCCGATGCCCACCGAGCGTGTCCTCGCCAACGATGCCGTCGCAGACGATCGCAACGCCGCCGCCATTCAACGCGGTCCAATTGTGTACAGCATCGAAAGCGTGGACAACGGACCATCGCTGGCGGGCCTGCGGCTTCCGCTCGGCGCTCGCCTGGAGCACCACTTCCGGCCCGATCTGCTGGGCGGAGTGGAAGTGATCACCGGCACGGCGACCCAGGTCGCCGCGTCCGGCACGACCCGCGCGACCACGCTCACCGCCGTGCCGTACTACGCCTGGGCGAATCGCGGCAAGGGGGAGATGGCTGTCTGGATTCCCTACCGCTGACGCGTGTGAGGCGACCGGATGAGTACGCGATCCCCGCAGCGCGCACGCGCGACAGGGATCGCGTCACCCGATCAGCATCGTCTATTTGCCGGCGGTGATCGGCTTCAACCCGAGCCCCGCCGACGATTGATTGAAGGTCGCCAGCTCGCGATCGAGCGCCGCGCGATAGGCTTCCTTCGCGGAGCCCAGATCCCGCTCGATGTTCTCGAGGATCAGGACGGACGCGTCGGTCGGCCGGTGATCGGCCCCGCCCGCCACGTCGCCGGCGCCGCTGTTCACCGCGCCGTTGAACCAGACCAGATTCTGGTAGACCTTGTACGGCTCGACATACCACTTGTCGTCGCTGTACATGTCGGTCTTCGACACGATGCGCAACTCGACCGCCTCCAGCTTCTGGTCGAGCACGTTCAGCGCCTGCACCGCGCTCGCCTTGCCGGCGTTTGCCGCTAGGTCGTCCTGGATCTGTTTGCGCAGCACCTCGACGTGATTGACGATGTCCGCCGAGGCGTTCATGTCGTCGCGCACGCGGATCTGCATCGCCGTCGACGTCTTCAGCTCGGCGTCGGACGCGTCGATCGCCGGATCCTTGATCACCTCGAACGCCTTCGTCACCGTCTGGCCGCCGATGTGGACCCGCACCGAGTATTTTCCAGGCGTGGCGATCGGCCCGGTCACCTGCGCGCCCTCGATCCCCCAGTGAATGACCGGCCGCGTGTCGTGCCCCTTGAATCGCGGCTCCTCCCAGATGTGCGGGTTGTCGGGCGGCGTAGTGCGAAACGCCACCTGCTTCGGCGGGTCATAGCGCAGGTCCCACACGATGCGGTTCAGGCCGGTCACCGCCGGCGCCTCGAGCGTGCGAATCACGCTGCCGGCCGCGTCGAGCACCTCGACCTTCGTGGGCTCGGCAGTACCCGCCTTCACCTTGTACAGGAACTCGGCGCGGCCGCTGCGCGGCTGCCGGAATCCTGGCCGCGGGTCATAGACGTACGACGCCGCGTCGGTCGGCACTTTGTCGCCCTGCTCCAGCGTCGTGATGTCGTGCAGGATGAACAGGCCGCGGCCGTACGTGGAGATGACGACATCGTGCCACTGCTTGGGCACCGTGATCCACGTCACCGGCGCCGCCGGCAGCCCTTCCTTGAACTGGGTCCACGAGCCGCCATCGTCGAGCGAGTAGTAGAACCCGTGGCCGGTGCCCGCGAACAGCATGCCGCGGCGGTTCGGGTTCTCGGCGACGGCAATCGCGAAATCGAGCGGGTGCCCGGTCGGCAGCGTGCCGCTGATCTTCTTCCACGTCGCGCCGAAGTCGCTCGTCTTGTAGATGAACGGGTCGCGATTGTCGACCAGGTGCAAGTCCACCGTCACGTAGGCGGTGCCGGCGTCGAAATGCGACGGCTCGATCTTGCGCACCGTACCCCACGGCGGCAGTCCGGGCAGGTTCTTCGTGACGTTGTTCCACTTCGTTCCGGCGTCACGCGTGTACCAGACCTGGCCGTCGTTGGTGCCCGCCCAGATCAGGCCGCGCTGCACGTCGGACGGCGCAATCGCAAAGACGACTTCGCCATAAAACTGCCCGAGGTTGTCCTCGATGATGCCGCCGGACGACACGATGCGGCTGGGATCGTTGGTCGAGAGATCGGGGCTGATCACCTTCCAGCTCTGGCCGCCGTTGGACGTCGAGAAAATCACCTGGCAGCCGTAGTACACCGTGTTGTGGTCGAACGGATCGGTCGCGAGCGGCGGCGTCCAGTGGCAGCGATATTTCACCAGGTTCGGCGGCGAGTCGAGCGTGTGCATCCACGGGCTGATCGATCGCGCGAGCTTCGTGCGCGCTTCCCACCGCGTCACCTCGTTGCCGTAGCAGCTCGCCCAGATGACGTCGGGGTTGCTGATGTCGGGCAGGGTGAAACCGGATTCGCAGCCGCCGAGATTCGGCTGCCACGGTGTCATACCTATGCCCCCGCGGCCACCACGGCCGCCGCGACCGCCCCGGCCACCGCGTCCGCCTTCACCCTCGCGTCCCGATCCGACACCCGTGACGCCCGCGTACGACGGCACGTTCGTCACCGCGACCGGCGAATCGCTCGGTCCGCGCATCGTTCCGTCGTCCTGGCGATTGCTGTAGATCCAGTACGGCACCTGGTTGTCGGTGGCCACGTGATACATCTGGCCAATCGGCAGTCCGATCTGGTTGAAGGACTTGCCGTGATCGGTGGTGATGCCCATGCCGCTGTCGCCGGTGGCGATCCAGTGGTCCGGGTTCTTTGGATCCATCCAGATGTCGTGGCAGTCGCCGCACCCGCCGCCCGTGTTGATCGTGAAGTTTGCGCCGCCGTCGAGCGACCGGTGGAAGCTGCTGTTCGCCACCAGTACTTCGTCGGCGTTGGCAGGGTTCACTTCGATGCGGATGTAGTAGCCGGCGCGGCCGATCAGCGTGCGATCCCACGATACGGTCTTCCACGCGCCGCCGCCGTCGTCCGATCGCCACAACGACCCTTGATTGGCGGTTTGAATGAGCGCGTAGACCCGCTTCGAATCCGACGGCGCAACGGCGACGTCGATCTTGCCGACCGGCGACTTTGGAAGGCCGTCGGCGAGCTTCTTCCATGTGGCGCCGGCGTCGTGCGTCATGTATACAGCGCTGCCTGGGCCGCCGCTGGTCTCCGCCCAGGTGTGGAGCTCGACCTGCCACATGCCTGCGAAGAGCACGTTGGGATCGTGCGCGTCCATCGACAGGCCGGAGCAGCCCGTGTTGGGATCGGCGAACAGCGACCGCTGCCACGTGCGGCCACCGTCGGTCGTCTTGAACACGCCGCGCTCGGGCTGCGGCCCCGTGGCCCGGCCCAGCGCGCAGACGTACACGACGTTCGGATCGGCGGGCGCGACGATGATGCGCCCGATGCGGCCGGACTGCGGCAGCCCCATGTTCGTCCACGTCTTCCCGGCGTCCGTGGACTTGTAGACGCCGTCGCCGATCATGTCGCTGTCGCGAATCGTCCACGCCTCACCCGTGCCCGCCCACACGATGTTCGGGTCCGACGCGGCGACGGCCAGCGCGCCGATGGCCTGCACAGGCTCATCGTCGAACACCGGCTCGAAGGTTTTGGCGCCGTCCGTGGTCTTCCAGACGCCGCCCGACGCGGCGCCGGCGTAGTACGTGGACGCGTCGCCGGGAACGCCGGCGACGGCCGAAATGCGGCCCGCGCTTTCGGGCCCCATATACTGGAAGTGCAGCGGCGCCACGGCGCTGGAAATGGGGGCCGGCCCGCCCCGCTGAGCAAATGCAGCGGCCGTCAGCGCCACGGCGCAGACGGTGCCGAAGAACAATCTCGAATGCATGAAGCCTCCTGAAAAGAGCATGCGTAGGATACACCGGCGCGCCACACTCCAATTCAGCCGTAGAATGCGCCGGTGATTGGCCTCCACTGGGTCTCGATCGTGCTGATGCTGACGGTGGCGCCCGCCCTGAGCCTGCTGGCCGCCTCGCCCTGCTGGCGCCAGACGCAGATGATTCTGGGAAATCTCGCCGGGACGGCCGTGATCTTCGGCACCGCGATCGCCCTGATCCTCAAGGAACACGTCGAGCTCGAGCAGCTGGCGCAGCGGTGCCTCGACGCCGGATTCGTCTGCTGGCCCGAGCCAGCGGCGTTCGTGCGCTATGCGATCTACGCGTTCATCGCCCTGTTCGAAGTCTTCGCCCTCTTCATGATCAGCCTCAGCGTCGAGGAGCGGACCCGACGCCGCGATCGCGATCCGGAGTGGCGGTGAGCTTCAACTACGGGATCCTGGACGACGTCGCTCACCGTCCGTGGCCGCTGCCGAATCGGCCGTGGATGATGACGCAGACCTGGCACGATCTGCTGTTCGCGCACTGGCCGGTAGACCGGGCGCTGCTGGCGTCGAAGATTCCGCGCGGACTCGAACTGGATCTGCACGATGGCCAGGCGTGGCTCGGCGTCGTCCCGTTTCGCATGTCCCACGTCACGCCCCGAGGCGTGCCCGCGATCCGGCGGCTCTCCGCCTTTCCGGAATTGAACGTGCGCACCTATGTTCGTGCCGCGGGTGCGCCCGGCGTGTATTTTTTCAGCCTCGACGCGGCGCATCTCGAGGCTGTGATGATTGCCCGTGCACTGCTTCACCTGCCCTATCGGCTGGCCGCCATGTCAGTGGAGCGCGATGGCAGCCGCATCTGCTATCGAAGCCGCCGCACGTCGTTTTCCACGCGGGCGGCGTTCACAGCCACGTACGCGCCCACAGGACCGGCCAGGTCGGCCGACCCATCGTCGCTCGACTATTTCCTGACCGAACGCTACTGCCTGTATACCGTGCGAGGACGCGGCGGTCCACGTCGCCTCGACATCCACCATCAACCATGGCCGCTGCAGCCCGCGACCGCGATGTTCGAATGCAATACGATGGCAGACGCGATCGGCGTCCCGCTGCCCTCGTCGCCGCCGGTGCTGCATTTTGCCAAGCGGCTGGACGTGCTCGCGTGGGCGCCCCGGCCTCTCGAAGGTGCCGGCGATTCGGTGTCGCGCGAAACCGCAATCGAAAGGCTGTGATGCGAGTCGCGGCGGTCTACGACGTGCACGGCAACCTCCCGGCCCTCGAGGCCGTGCTCGAGGACATTCGTCACGCGGGCGTCGACCGCGTGGTCGTCGGCGGCGACGTCATGCCGGGGCCGATGCCGCGGGAGACGCTCGATCGCCTGCTCGCTCTCGACATTCCGACGCAGTTCATCGTCGGGAATGGCGACCGGGCTGTTCTGGAAGAATGGTCAGGTCTCGCGACCACGACGGTGCCTGCGCACGTTCGCGGCCTGATTCGTCACTCGGCCGAGCAGGTCGGTCGCGAGCACGAGCCGCTTCTCGCTGGATGGCCCAAGACTCTTCACATCGAAATTGACGGTTTGGGCGACGTGCTGTTCTGCCACGCCACGCCCCGAAACGATACCGAGATTTTCATCCGCACGACGCGCGACGAGCGGCTGCTTCCTGTTTTCGAGGGCGTCACCGCGCGCGTGGTCGTCTGCGGGCACACGCACATGCAGTTCGATCGCGTGGTCGGAGGCCGGCGCGTCGTGAACGCCGGGAGTGTCGGCATGCCGTTCCAGGAGCCGGGCGCGTACTGGCTCCTGCTCGGGCCCGATATTCAGCTGCGGCACACGTCGTACGATCTGATCGCCGCGGCAGAGACGATTCGGCGCAGCAGCTATCCGCAGGCCGAGGAGTTTGCCGCGCGCAATATTCTGCAGCCACCCTCCGAGCAGCAGACGCTCGAGGCATTCGCCAAAGCCGAACTGACCTGAGACGCGGCAAGCGCCAGCTCGGCCTCCGGAGATCAGCCACTCCGCGGGCGTCCGCTCCACCGGGTTCGACCTATCGCCGCCATGACGCTCGCTCCGCATGCCACGCCGACCAGGCCGCCCGCGATCACGTCAAGTGGATAGTGGACACCGAGGTAGACGCGCGAATATGCGATCGCGACACCGAGCACCCACCACACGATGGCCGGCTCCGCGCCCGCGGCAGACAGGACGTAAGCACCCGCGAAGGCATTCGTCGCGTGTCCCGAAGGAAATGACGAATCGCCCGGCCGCCCGCCGATCACTGGGACGCCAGGCGTACTGATGAACGGCCGCTGTCGCTGGACGATTGGCTTGAGGACATGATCGCTGACGAACGAGGCCAGCAAGAGCGCGAGCAGCACGGCAATCAGCGCCGACGCGCCGAGACGCCGGACCGCGATGAAAGCCAGCGTCAGCAGGACCCAAATCATCCCGCCTCGACCGGCGGCGCTCAGCGTCCACATGACGCCGTTCATGGCGCCAATCCTGTGGACGACAATCCACGAGCGCAGCAGGTGATCGAACGCGAGCAGCGAGGACACGTGACAATCGTATCCGCTGTTACAAGTGCTGCAACAGCGCGCGAGTCGCCATCGCCGCGACGTGCACGCCGGGCAGCACGTGGCTGGCCGAGGCGTAGTGCACCGCGATCAGCTCGCCCGTGCATCGGCGAAGGCGGTATCGCCCTTCGGCGGTGCCCGTCTCCAGAAATTTCCGCCACACCTGCTCATGGTGCGGGTGCAGCGGAGGTGCCGACACATCCCAGATGGTCAGGTCGAGGAGGTCGTCCTGCGAATAGCCGAGCAGCGCACAGGTGGCATCATTCGCTGCGAGATAGCGCCCGCCAGTGTCGATCGCGACCAGACTGATCAACGCTGCGCCCTCGTTCCGCACCAGCGCCCGGGCGTGCCCGGGCGGCGGTTCCTGGGGAGCCGGCAGCATGCGTGCGTGCGAGCGCACGGCGTCGAGACAACGGCGCAATTCTCTGTGCCGGTCGCTGTCGAGATCCACCTGGCCGGCCGCCCGCCATGGCCGTACGGCCGAGGGCGCGCGGACGAACGCCTCGCCGCCACACGCGCAGACCCACGCCGGAAGCGCGAACGATCGCCGTCCGTAGGCGACCGTATAGCGCTCGAAAAAGCGCATCGTGTCGGAGCAGGAATCGCATGGACGCCGCGCCCCTTCGGCCGGGCGGTCTGGTTTACGGCGATCGATCCGCGAACGGGTCATGGTGGTCACGAGGCGCTCCGGAACGCGCGTGTGCGTAGCGGCGCCAAGCCTAGTGGCCTGTACTCACGGATGAAGTACTGGTACGCTGTCGCGCCATATGGCGCTGACATTGACAACCGACGAACGCACGGAACTTCAGCGACGTGTGCGCAGCCTGAAAATCCGATCGGAGGATGCGCGACGCGCGCGG
>DATATJ010000078.1:0-12024 GCA_036268855.1 Vicinamibacterales bacterium | reverse complement strand
AGACCAGACTTCAGCGGCGATTTCCATCCGGCGAGTCGCAAGGTTAAGCAGGAACGTAGGCCAACCTGATCACATCCTCGCCAATTCGATCACTAGCCATAAGTCGGAGCCGCGGCCGAGGCCCGGCGAAATATGGCTTTCCGTGACCAAGCACGACGGGGTGCAGGTAGATTCGATACTCATCGATCAGCCCAAGTTCGGTGAGGCTTTGCGCCAAGTTCGGGCCAGCAACTTCGATGTCCCCGTGGCGCTCGGCCTTCAACCCGCGGATCGCGCCCTCAAGATCACTCTCAATAAGTCCGGCGTTGGGGCCGACCGACTTCAACGAGCGCGAGACGACCCATTTCGGCTGGTTCCGCCACGCCACCGCGAAGGCGCGCTCCTCTGCATCCCACTCAGGATGATCGTCGTCCCAGTAACGCATGACCTCATACATTAGGCGACCGTAGACACTGCCCGCCTGCCCCTGAGCCTGCTCGATGAAGTGGCGGAAGAGCGTGGGGCCTGGTGCAAACGCCATATGGTCGACGTATCCGTCCAGAGACTGGTTCATTCCGAACACGAGCCTAGCAGCCATACCACTTCCTTTCCTCACGCGGCGCATCCCCGCGGCGCTGATTGCGTGATGCAATCGGCTGTAAGCTAAATCGACTGATTTCATATCTCATGTCGGCCAAAAGCGAAAGCCAAGATCGCCGCTGCCCAGAGGAAGCATGGGCCAAGGTCGAGAAGGCGAATGACTAAGCATTTGACATCCGCACTAGCGGCGGCGCTATGGTCACGTGAGGATGGCACTCCACTGGTGTGACATCACGACTCAAGAATTCCATGCCGCAACGTCAACGAGACGCCCGTGTCCAAGCTTCGCGTGAACGCTTTTACCGTGTCGGCCGACGGCTTCGGCGCCGGCCCCGACCAGGGCCGTGACCAACCGCTGGGCCGCGGCGGCGAACAACTGCATCAATGGTTCCTCCCAACCCGCACCTTCCAGCGGGAAGTCCTGAGGCGAGACGACGGGACGACCGGCATCGACAACGACTTCGCGGTACGGTCGTTCGAGAATCTCGGCGCCTGGATTCTGGGCCGCAACATGTTCGGACCGGTGCGCGGACCCTGGCCGGACTATGAGTGGAAAGGCTGGTGGGGCGCCAATCCACCGTACCATGTGCCGGTCTTCGTCCTGACCCACCATGCGCGCCCGCCGCTGGAGATGGAAGGCGGCACCGTCTTCCTTTTCGTCAGCGAAGGGATCGAGGCGGCGCTGGACCAGGCTCGGGCGGCCGCTCGAGGTAAGGATGTGCGAATCGGCGGCGGAGCAGCCACCATCCGCCAGTATCTGCAGGCCGGACTACTCGACGAGATACACCTCGCCATCTCGCCGATTCTGCTCGGACGAGGCGAGCCCTTGCTCGAAGGCATCGACCTTCCCGCGCTCGGCTACAGAGTGAAGGAGCACGCCTTTACCGAGGCGGCGACGCACTTAGTGGTGGGGCGGTAGGCCTCCCAGCCCTCTCGTGGCGGCAACTCGTGGCGAGGCGCGCGTTACGTCTGAGCCGCTAAACGCCGCACTACCTAGGCTCGTCTAACCGCTGTATCGCTTGGAGCCGCGCCCGACCGCGTTCGCGGCATGGTGTTGCGTCAGGTTGCGATCACGACGCTCGTGGGAGCGTTCGTGGGCCTTGTCGGCGCGCTCGGCGTCGGCAAAGGGGCGCAGTCGATTCTCTTTCAGATGACCGGTGCCGATCCGGCGGTGTTGGCGCTCTCGGCCGTTGCGCTCGCCCTGGTCGCGCTATGCGCCGGCTTCATCCCCGCGCACCGTGCGTCGCGAGTGGATCCGATGGACGGCGTTGAAATGCGAATAGCTTGCAGAGATCAGCCCATCGATACCGCCAGCTGGCTCCATCATTGGAAACCGGAATCGATAGTGGGGCACCATTCCGGATTGGCTGAAAGCCAACGAACATGGTCTTATGAGCCACTGGGCTCAGTCTGCCACAACTCGTAGGATCCCACGAGAAGGCAGCACCCTCACGCATAGTGCGCCCCCGCTTCTCGCCATAGGGCGCCATTTTTCTTCGTACTGAAGCTTGACGAACCGTTGAATCGGGCGAAACATCCCCCTCGGAACAAGACGTAGACTTTCTACGTCTAAGGCCGTAGATTATCTACGACTATGGCCAGACGCGACGACGAGCGGCTCGAACTCCTGCAAGGCACCCTCGACATGCTGATCCTCCGCACGCTCCAGTGGGGACGACAGCATGGCCACGGCATTGGCCAGGCGATCCGGGCGCAGTCCGACGACCTGCTCAAGGTCGAAACGGGATCGCTGTACCCGGCCCTGCACCGCCTCGTGAAACGCGGGTGGCTGAAGTGGGAATGGGACCAGAGCGAGGCGAACCAGCGCGCGAAGTACTACCGCCTCACGGCGGCCGGCAAGGCGCAGCTCCTGCGCGAGCAGAATCGCTGGTCGCAGCTCGTGCACGCCATCGGTCGAATCCTGAATGCGGCACCCACAAGCAAGGAGTAGCAACCAATGGGCCCCGGCAACGACGAGCTGGACGATGAAATCCGCGGGCATCTGGCGATCAGCATCACACAGCGCATCGAGCGGGGCGAAGATCCGGAATCCGCGCGCCTGGCGGCGCTGCGGGAATTCGGCAACGTCACGCTCACGCGTGAGGCCGTGCGCGGGGTATGGCGCCCGCTCTGGATCGAACAGGCCGCGGCGCTCGTCCGCGACTTCCGCTTCGCGTTGCGCGCGCTCATGCGCGTCAAAGGCATGGCTGCGACCGTCGTCGTCACGCTCGCGCTTGGCATCGGCGCCAACGCCGCGATCTTCAGCGTCGTCCGCGGCGTTCTGCTGCGGCCGCTCGTCAATCGCGACGAGGATCGACTCATCTACATCCGTCAGAGCCGGCCCGATGTCGAAAACATGACCTTCTCCGTGCCGGAGATCGACGATTTGAAGGCGCGCGTGAAGAGCGTCCGCGCCTTCGGCGACTTCTCCACGCTCGATTTCACATTGATCGGACTTGGCAGCGAACCCCGTTCCGTCAAGTCGGGCGTCGTCAGCGGCACCTTCTTCGATGTGATGGGCCTGCGGCCCGTCCTCGGACGGCTGCTCGATCCGGGCGACGACGGACCGAACGCGCAGGGCGCGGCTGTCCTCACGTATCGGTTCTGGACGACAGCGCTCAACAGCGACCCGAGCGTCATCGGAAAGAAGATCCGTCTCGGTCCCTCGCCCGCGACAATCATCGGCGTCCTCGAGCCGTCGGTGCCCTACCCGGCGGATACGGAAATCATCGCGAACATCGTGACGAGCCCGCACCACCTCGGCGCGACGATGTCCAAGGGACGCACGCACCGGATGACGGAGCTGTTTGGCCGCCTTGCGTCAGGCGCGTCGGTTGAAAGCGCTCGCGCCGAGCTGACGACGGTGCATGCCGGCATGATGCGCGAGCATCCGGAGGCCTACTCGACGAAGCGGCCCACGCAGCTGACGGTCGCACGGCTGCGCGATCAGATCGCGGCGCCCGCGCGCACCGTCCTGCTCGTGCTGCTGCTGACCGCGGCCGTCGTGTTCGTGATCGCGTGCTCGAACGTCGCCAACCTCATTCTCGCGCGCTCGGTGCGGCGTGAAGGCGAGCTCGCCGTGCGCGCGGCACTCGGCGCCGGCGCCGGTGCGCTGCGCCGCACGCTGCTGGCGGAGAGCCTCCTGCTCTGCGGCGCCGGCGCGGTTCTCGGCATCGCGCTCGCCAAGCCGTTGGTCGCGATGGTCGGTCGGTATGCCGCCCGCTTCTCTGTTCGAGCGCTCGACGTCGGCGTCGACGGCACCGTGCTGTGGGTGGGCGCGGGACTCGCCATCGCTGCAGCGATTCTGCTCGCGTACGTGCCGAGGCTGCCCTCATCCCACGCGCCCGGTCTCGGCCTCTCGAGCGGGAGCGTGCGCATCACGCCTGGCGCGAATCGGCGTCTTCGCTTGTTTGCGACGACGCAGATTGCGTGTTCGTTCGTCCTGCTCGCGGGCGCGAGCATGCTGCTGACGACGCTGGTCGCCACACAGACGGCGAAGACGGGCTACGCGAACATGAACCGCGTGCTCGTGATCGATGTGCCCTCGGAGGCGCTCGGCGTGCCGCTGAAGAACGGCACCACCTTCTTCCGCGAGTCGGCGCGCCGCATCGCCGAGCTGCCTGGCGTCGAGGCAGCCAGCTTCGGCAACGTCGTCCCGTGGCGCGACGCGGGCGCGTTCGGCGGCAACGCGACGTTTACCGCTGAGGGCTACTCGCGTGCCGACGGCGAAGAGGCGCCGCTCGGCCGTGTGCGCACCGCCGGACCGCGCTTTTTCGCGGCGCTTGGCATCTCGGTGCTCGCCGGCCGCGAGTTCACAGACGACGAGCGCGATCCGGTCGCGATCGTCAGCCAGAGCCTCGCGCAGCGGATGTTCCCGAACGGTGATGCATTGAACCGCCACATCGCGTGGGGCGATCCGATGAACCCCGTCCCCACGCCACGCCGCATCGTCGGCGTCGTCGCGGACGTCGACGACGAGAATATGGTCCGGCAGCCGGCGATGACGATTTACGCGCCGAGCTCGCCGATGCTGGGCTACGGTGGACGTCTGTTCGTCCGGACGGCAGCCGATCCGTACACGCTCGTGCCCGCGGTGACGCGCGTCGTCCGCACACTCGCGCCCGATCAGTCGCTCGAGCGCGCCGCGACGCTCGGCGATGTCCGCGCGGAGATGCTGTCCCCCGATCGCGTCAATGCGTTCGTCTTCTCCGGATTCGCTGGCATCGCGCTGCTGATTGCCGTGGTCGGCGTCGCGAGCGTGCTGGCGTTTTCAGTGAGCGCGCGGACGCGGGAGTTCGGCGTTCGCCTGGCGGTGGGGTCCGCGCCGAGTCAGCTCGTCTGGCGGGTGGTCTCGGAGGGTCTCGCGATCGCCGCAATCGGCATCGCGGCCGGCGCCGCCGGCGGCTGGGCGCTCGCGCGCGTCACCGCGCGATTCGTCGAGAGCGTCCATCTGCCCGGCGCGCTGCCGGTCGCGGGCGCGGCCGTGCTTCTGGTCGGCGCCGCCGTCGCCGCGTCGATGATGCCGGCGGTGCGCGCGTCGCGGGTGGACGTGCTCCAAGCACTGAGATCGGAGTAGAGCACGATCGCTCGGGCAAACCCTCGATTCTGTGGCGGTTGGTGCTCCACGTGGCGCCTGGTGCTCCACTACTTCAACGCGAGGGGCCGTAACCTGTCGTGCGCCGCTCAGATGCGATGTTTAGTCAACCCGATGAGTGCTCGGCAAGACGTCGAAGAAATCGGCGATCCGGTGCAATGTGCTGCAGGCTTCGGTCCGGAGGTGACGCGGATGGACAGATCGTCGATGTCCGTGGTCGGCATCGGCATAGGACGATGTAGCATGTCGTCGAGCATATGAGCATTGCCGCCACGCTCGTCGACGGCGCCGACGTCGACTTTCACGGACCACCGGAAGGACTGCGCCCATATGTGGGCTGCTTCTGGATCATTCGCGCAGACCGGGGCGCCGTACTGCGATTCGTTCCCGACGGCTACTCGTCAATTGCGTGCGAGCTTGCAAGGGATCGGCCGGCCGAATGGTTCCTCCGCGGTCCATCGCTCGGGCCGTCGCAACGGCGATTCACGGCGCCATCGCTGCTCGTCGGCGTCAGACTGCGCCCGGGCGTTCCGCATCTGCTGACCGGTCAGCCGGTCGATCGCATGGTCAACCGACGACGTCGTGTGACCCTCGCCGTCTGGGCGCGTCCGCTCGCCGATTCGTACATCGGCCGCGAGCCTGAAGGGGTCCTTCGATCGCTCGTGACGTTTCTCGAAGACCGGCTCACCGGCGCCAGAGTTCATCCTGTCGTGGAGGTGGCGATCGACCGCATCCGCGCGACCAGGGGCCACGCGCCGATCGCCGGCGTCGCTGCAGTGTGCGGCGTGAGTCCGCGACACCTCACGCGCGTGATGCGGACGTGGACCGGCGTTCCCCCGAAAGCCTTCGCCCGCATCGTGCGGTTCCAGTCGACGCTGACAGAGATCGCCGACGCGCCGACGCAGCCGCTCGCGGCGGTCGCAGCGGCGAATGGCTACTTCGATCAGGCGCATTTGACCGGCGACGTCGCTCGGCTCGCCGCCGCCACGCCCAGGCGCATCATCCGCGAATCGGTGGCCGAATTTTCCAAGACGCGCTGCGAGTAGTTCCGCCACACTCTCGCCATGCTCAGGCGAGTCATGGCGATTGCGGTGGGGCTGTCCGTCTGGTTCTTCGTTGTACTGCTGGCAAGCCCGATCGTCCGCGCGGTCTGGCCGGACTACGTGCGCGTGGCCGCTGAGATGAACTTCACGCTCGGGATGAAGCTGCTTCGCCTCGCAATCGGCGCGCTCGCGACGATTGCTGCTGGATGGGCGACAGCCATCGTCGCGCGCGGTCCCGCGTTCGCGACCGGTACGGGCGCCGTCCTGCTCGTCTTCTTCGTTCCCGAACACATCAGCCTGTGGAGCAAGTTTCCGCTCTGGTATCACCTGACGTTTCTGCTGTCGCTCATCCCGCTGTGCGTTGTGGGCGGTCGGTTCTCGCCCCGCCGATGAGCCACAGGCGGAAATCGATCGCATCCTATCGTCTTTCGAGGCGTGAAATGTCGGCTCCTCGACTGCCCGAAGGCATTCGAGCTGCTCATGACGCTGCTGGCCTGCCGACAGCCGGCGGTATCGAAGGTGGAACTGCAGCAACGATTGTGGCCGGTGACGTTTGTCGAGGAAACGAATCTGGCCAGTCTTGTTGTCGAGATCCGCCCTGCGCTTCGCGATACCGCGTCACACCCCGTCTTCGTTCGAACGATCTATGGTCACGGCTATCGCTTCGTCGGCCCACTGACGGAGGATGACGGACCGCCGTTGTCCGGCCGGCCGCTCGCCACGCCCGGCCTCGTGGTTGACAACCGCGAGGTGATTTTGCTGGAAGGCGCCAACATCATCGGTCGCGCGTTTGACGCGACGGTCTCGAACCGGCGCCGGAACTTGCGATCCTCTTCACCCTCGGACATCGCGGTCGCTACCGGAATCGGTGACGGCTGCATGGGTCGGCGACGCGACACCGTGCCCTCGGTAGGACCCGTATGCTAACCTCAACTCCTGACGATGGCGCTCGCACGGATGTTCTTCCGGCGGGGACGCAGGCCACGCCCACTATGACCCTGAGTTCGCCTCACCTTCGACGCTTCGTGAAGCGTGCGCTCATGGACGCGACCGGTGCGGCCGAGCCGGATCCCTCGCAGCTCGCCTCGGCATTCAATTCGCTCTGCACGCGCCTTCACCAGCGACTCCAGCCCCTGTTCGGCGCGAGCGCCGTGACCGCACTCTTCGCGCGCGCCTTGCACGTCGCGACGCTCGAGTTCTCCTCGCTGACGGAGATCATCGGAAAAAATGGCGACGGCTGCTCGGCCGACGTCGCGGCGTCCGGACAAGAGATGGACATCGGCCGGTTGGAAGACGGCCTCGCCGCCGTGCTCGCCCATAACATCGGGCTGCTCAGTACATTCGTGGGTGAGGATCTGGTATTGCCGATCGTGCAAGAGGCGTGGGGCACAGCAATGCTGGCCGAGGACGAGCCAGGACCGAAAGGTGATGAATGAGTGAGTCACGGAACGTCTCCATCCATCGACTGCCGTCGGGCGTAGGAAAGCTCGACGCCATTCTGGGCGGCGGATGGCCGGAATATTCCTTCAACCTGGTCGTGGGCGAGCCGGGCTGCGGCAAGACGACGCTGGCGCACCAATTCATGTTCGCCAATGCCGCGCCGGAGCGGCCGGCGCTGTACTTCACCGTGCTCGGCGAGCCGACGATCAAGATGTTGCGGTACCAACAACAGTTCACGTTCTTCGATATGGCGAAGGTGAACGGCGTCGTGCGGTTCGCAAACCTCAACGACGAGGCGCTCACGAACGATCTAGGAACGGTTCTGAAAGCGATCGAGGCAAAGATCGACGAGCTCTCGCCACGCATTGTGATCGTGGACTCCTTCCGTACGCTGATGCCGAAGTCCGCCCCCGGCGGCAGCATGTCGGAGCAGGAGTTCGTGCAGCGGCTGGCCATGAAGCTCACCTCATGGCAGGCAACGACCTTCCTGCTGGGCGAGTATCCTGAGGCGCAGATCCGCGAGAACCCCGTATTCACGATGGCCGACGGCCTCGTGGTCATGACGCAGCGCGTCGATCGAAACTCGATGGTGCGCCAGGTGCAAGTGATGAAGATGCGCGGCAACGCGCCGCAACCGGGGCTGCACACAATCCGCATTTCGCAGGATGGCGTCGCGGCCTTCCCGCGGATGCTCAAGCCGATTGAGGAAGCGCAGGCGATGATTACGCCCGAGCTCATCTCGACGGGCATCCCAGGCCTGGACGACCTGATGGGCGGCGGGACCTTGCGTGGCAATGCGGTGCTCATCGCCGGCCCTGTCGGCTCCGGAAAAACGACCACGGCCCTGCAGTTCATCGCGGAAGGCGTGAAACACCAGGAAACCGGCGTGGTCGTGATCTTCGAGGAAACCGTCCCCAAGTACCTCGACCAGGCCAAGGGCCTCGGCGTCGATCTGGAGGAGATGAACAAGCAAGGGCTCGTGGAGATTGTCTACGTGCGTCCCCTGGATCTCTCGATGGACGAAACGCTGTACGCGATTCAGACCGCCGTGGACAAAGTCGGCGCCAAACGCGTCGCCCTCGATTCGATTTCCGGGCTGGAGGCGGCGCTTGCGCCCGCGTTCAAGGAGGACTTCCTCGAGTCGTTGTATCGATTACTGGGTGCACTGACGGGCGGCGGCGTAACCATTCTGCTCACGGTGGAAGTCATCGAACCGTATAACGAAATGCGCTTTACGCCACATCCGATCTCGTTTCTCACCCACGACATCGTGCTGCAGCGCTACTTCGAAATCGACGGCGAGCTCCGCACCTTCCTGACCGTGATCAAAACGCGCGCCCGCGCGCACAGTCGGGATCTCCGCGCCTACGACGTCACATCCAAGGGTCTTGTGGTGGGTAAACGGCTGAAAGAGCTGAAGGGCATCATCACCGCCGTACCCAAAGGCGAGACGCAGGACAAGAAGTAAGTGCGTATGGCTGGCGCTATGCCGGCTTCAGCGGGAAGTCGATCGTACACGTGGTTCCGAGTCCTTCACCAGGGCTCGCCATCTGAATCCGCCCGCCGTGGAGTTCGACGAGCGCGTGCGCAATAGACAGTCCCAATCCGAGACCGTGCGACCCCGGCTCCAAAGCGCGACCCTGTCGAAATCGTTCGAAGACGTGCGGTAACAGGTCGGGCGCTATACCACGCCCGGTATCTTGAACGGTTACGTGCGCGTGTCGATCGGCGCTGCTCACGGCGACGTCAACCGACCCGCCGGCGTCTGTGAATTGCACCGCATTGGTCACGACATTCACAAAGACTTGCCGAAGACGATCGCGATCGGCCATTAGCGGCGACACCGCGTCCACGACCGAAAGCCGGAGCGTCACTTGCTTTTCGTCGGCCATCGGTTGGGCCGCGTCCACCGCGTGGCGGACGATCTCGCCGAGATTCACGGCCGCCGGCCGGATGGTCAGCGTGGACGAGGCGAGACGGACCGCGTCCAGCAGATCCTCGACCAGCCTCAGCTGCGCCGTCGCGTTTCGCTGAATGACGTCGAGGCCGTGTTCCACGGATCCGTGATTTCCCGTCTTCAAGTTGGCGCACCATCCCAGGATGACATTCAGCGGCGCGCGCAAATCGTGCGAGACCATCGCCAGAAAGTGATCCTTCGCAAGGCTCGACGCGTCCGCTTCGTCGCGCGCCTCCTGTTCACGAATATTCGCCACGAGCAACCGCCCCGCGATCTGACGCATCGTCTCAATGGTCGCCTGGGACGCGCGTTCGGCGCTCTTTGACGATGCCACCGTGGTGGGCGATGGCACGTCGTGCCCATCGACCACTGGCGAACGGAGTCGGTCGAACTCTCGACGCAGCACGCCATGACATTCGCAGGCCAGAGGCTCCAATCTCGATCGATCCGCCACCACAATCGCACGGCCTCGCTGCGTGACGGCCTTCGACTCCAGCAGCTTCTGCATCGCGGTCGACACCGTGGGTCGCTGCACGCCGAGCATCTGTGCCATGAATTCCTGCGGCAAGGTGAACGGCTGGCCGTCGATGCGGTCGTCAACCGCGAGAAGCCATCGCGCGAGACGCGCGTCGATGGGATGCAATGCGTTGCACGCGGCTGTTTGAGCCACCTGAATCAGCCGGGCCTGCGTGTACCGGTCGATCACGCTGCGCACGTGCGGGGATTGCAGACGCGCGGCCTTCAACACGGCGATGGCCGCTCGCAACGCGGTTCCAGAAATCTGAACGATCGCCGTGGTCGGGTTGTCCGCCGTACCGAGGACTCCCTCCAGTCCAACCATGCCTTCGCGTCCGATGAGCGCCACCTCGGCCGCGGCCCCATTCTGCATCGTTGACACAAGCGAAATGACCCCGGACAACGGGAAGTACACATGCAGCGTCGGCATGCCCGGTTCGTGGAGGACATCTCGCGCCTGCAGATGAACCGTCGTCAGCGACAGCGCGGCACGTGTGCCGGCGTCAAGTCGCTCCAAGAGATAATTGTGCGGAACTGACGTCATCGAGATGGCCATTATCGAGAGAATGAACCATTCCGACAACCGCTGAGTACGACCTCATGCATTCATCGGAACGTTTCTGAGAGCTGGCGATCTCTGGCTTCAGCGGGAGTGGGAGGCGGCAGATGTCCTGAGCGCTTCGCGGATTAAGCGTGGTGCTTCCGGCGTGTCCGTGGCTTGTCGAGGTCATTCCCCCGAATGGCGTGACGCTCGCCGATCCCGAGCTCAGAATCGGCGCGCAGGGCCCATCCTTCCGCGATAAACATTTCGGCATCGTGTTGTGACAGGTCGATGACGTCGCCGACGGAGCGCCGGGACATATCGACGCCGTCCATCAACGCCGCCAAACGGCGTATCAGACGGATCCGCACGCCTTCACCGGTGATGACCCTCCAATGGACTGTAGCGCCTGATGTGTATGCAACGCCCTGTATGCCGATAGTACAGACTCGGTTGACTGCGTCAGGACTTCGCCAGAAATTCCGCGAATTCCGCACAAGTGAAAGATGATGCACTACCACAGAGCAACGACCGTGCCGAATTGTCAGATACATGACACTTGCGGAGCGCCAGTCGAGCCCGCTCCGTGACAGCGAAGAGGGCATCGGCGATCTCGGAACGTCTGGCGGATCAGGGCGCGGCGCTCTAATTTGTTGCCGTTGAAGTGGCCTCGGGGACGCCCGAACTGGAAGAGGCCGAACGCCGATCGTGCTGTTCTAGCTGTGAATGTGGCGGAGTCTGCGCGTGAGTTGCCGGTGCTGAAACGTCCCGCACGTGGGACAGTCGTAGTAGTCCCACTGCTCGGCGTTGCGGTCGCTGACGCCGCCGACATGGCTGTGGTCGTAATTGAGCACACGATCGCACGACGGGCAGACTAACTCTGGGGGCGGCGCGGGCGGACTCACGGTGTCGAATCGTCGGTGTGCCTTGGACATCGCCATGCGCCGCTCGCCAATGGGCATAACCGTTGGTGTGGGCCTGGAATCCACCGAGCTGTGGCGCGCGCCGCGGGGCTGCTTCAACAACGCCATCGAGGCTTCGAGCATGTCTTCCGGCAACGTCGGCTTCGTCAGCACTGCATCCGCTCCAGAGCGTTGCGCCTGCGCTATCTGAGTAGGGCGCTTATCAGCCGTTACAATCAAGATGGGTACGTTGGTCGTTGACGAGTCGAGCCGCAACAATCCGCACAGCGCCACTCCATCAATGAATGGCAGGCGCAGCTCGGCGACAACCAGGGACGGCGCATGTCCCAGCGCCTTTGCGAGCGCATCCCGCCCATCCGAGGCTTCGATGACGGTACATCCGGCGAGGTCGAAGCAGTGCCGGTACAGCTCACGCGTGTCGGGGTCCGTAT
>DATATJ010000077.1:0-2800 GCA_036268855.1 Vicinamibacterales bacterium | reverse complement strand
TGTCCGCGCGAGTCGTAATGGCTCAGCGTGAGGCCGAGCCGATGGTAGTGGAGCGCGACGAGCACGCCCGCGCCGGCCGCGAGAATGCCCGCCGCGACGGGAACCGCCGGAAGCCGGCGGCGCGCCGGTATAATCACCTGTTTATTCTATGGGCAGAATCGCCAGCCGGGTCGCCGCGTTCGCCACCGCGCTCGGCGCGCCGGGGCTCTTCATCGTCGCGTTCCTCGACTCGTCGTTCCTCTCACTGCCGGAGATCGCCGACATTCTCGTCGTGTCGATGGTCACGGCCAACAAGGGGCGCGTGGTCCTGTACGTCGCGTGCGCGACGCTCGGATCGCTGGCCGGCTGCCTGGTGATGTATGTCATCGGCAGGAAGGGCGGCGCGGCGCTGGTGGGGAAGCGCTTCGCCAGCGCGAGCGTCGAACGCGCGATGGCGGCCTTCGATCGGTACGGCGTGATGGCCGTCCTGATCCCGTCGATCCTGCCGCCGCCCGCGCCGTTCAAGATCTTCATCCTGCTCGCCGGCGCTGCGGGCATCAGCACCCCGCGCTTCATCGCCGCGATCCTGGCCGGACGCGGCGCGCGGTACGCCGTCCTCGGCTTCCTGGCCATCCGGTACGGGGACCGCGCCATGGCCTACATGCACGCCAACGGCGCGCGCGTCTCGCTGATCGTGGTCGGCTTCCTGGCGGCCGGATTCGTCGCCTATCTGCTCTGGTCGAAGCGCCGGAGGCGAACGGCCGATAAACGCTGAAACGCCGGTAGAATGTAGCCATTCGTGATTCCAGACCTCAGCGTCGTCATCCCGGTCCATAACGAGGCAGCCTCGATTGCGGCCCTGCACCGCGAGCTGACGGACACGCTCACGCAGTGGGGGCGTCCCTACGAGATCGTCGCGATCGACGACGGGAGCACCGACGACAGCTTTGCGATCCTCGCCGGGCTGCAGGCGCACGACGCACACCTGCGCGTGATCCGCTTCCGGCGCAATTTCGGCCAGACGGCCGCGTTTGCCGCCGGGTTTCACCACGCGCGGGGCCGGCTGATCGTCACGTCGGATGGCGATCGTCAGAATGATCCGCGCGACATCCCGGCCATGGTCGATCTGCTCGAGCGCGGCCACGACATCGTCTGCGGCTGGCGCAAGGACCGCAAGGATCGGTTTCTCTCGCGGCGCCTGCCGTCCGTGCTCGCCAACAGCCTGATCTCGGCGGTGACCGGCGTCCACCTGCACGACTACGGCTGCTCGCTGAAGGTGTTTCGGGCCGAGGTCGTCAAGCCGATGAAGCTGTATGGCGAGATGCATCGGTTCCTGCCGGCCATTGCCAGCGAGCAGGGCGTGTCGATCGTCGAGACCGTCGTCAACCATCGGCCTCGGGAGCACGGGGAATCGAAGTACGGGATCGGCCGCACGATTCGCGTCGTCCTCGACCTGCTGACGGTCAAATTCCTGCTGAGCTACTCGACGCGCCCGCTGCAGATCTTCGGGCTCATCGGCTCAATCATGGGCGTGCTCGGGACCGCCATCTGCGGATGGCTGGCGGTCGAGTGGCTGGCAGGGGCGACATCGCTCTCGAACCGGCCGCTGCTGCTTTTGGGCATCCTGCTGATCTCGACCGGCTTCCAGCTGGTGACGCTCGGTCTGCTCGCGGAGCTGCAGGCGCGCACGTATCACGAGTCCCAGGACAAGCCGACCTACGCCATCCGCGAAATCCTGGAGACAGCGGCGTTCGATCGCGCCAGCGTCAGCCGGCGCCAGCCCGAACAGGCACCGGAATCGGCGGGTTGACACGCATTCCGGCGAAAAAACCCGTCAAAGGTGCTTGACGATCCGATCACAAAACCGTATTCTTTAGCTCCCTCACAACCGCCGACAAGCTTCCCAGCCTTTGTCGCGGAGTTTTTTGTACGTTTTTTCGGCCCGTTTTTCCGAGTTTCAGTGCCGGTAGGAGCCTATGACGCTGAAGTGTTTCGCCATCTGGAGTGCGCTAGCTTGCCTCGCGGCCGCTACGGCCTGCGAGAAGAGTCCCGCCCGTCCGACGACGGTCGTCGAATCCGCGGGCGCCGCGGCCACATCGGTGACCGACGCCAGGACTGGCGTCACGCTGACATCGCCGGTCGGTTCGTCTCCGGCTGACAATGCCCCGATCAGGTTCTCCAGCCAGCCGATTACCCTCACCGTGGGCAACGGCGTCACGACGGGCTCGTCGCCGCTCACGTACACGTTCGAGGTGGCGAGCGACGGCGCCTTCGGCACGATCGTCCAGACGAAGAGCGGCGTGGCGCAGGGCAGCGGACAGACGAGCGTCGCGCTCGACAAACTGTCGGGCGGCAAGACGTACTACTGGCGCGCGCGCACGAACGCCGGATCGGCCGCCGGTCCGAATTCGAGGCCGCGCGCATTCGTCATCGGCCCGGAGGTCGTGCTCGCCGCGCCGGTGCTCGGCGACCCCGCGCAGAACGCGACCGTCGGCATCTCTCCCGTGCTCAACGTCAACAACGTGCAGCGCAGCGGCCCGGTGACGCAGGTCGTCTACCGCTTCGACATCTCCGAGCAATCCGACTTCAGCTCGCTGGCCTACAGCGCGGTCTCGAACGAGCGGACGGACCTGCCGGTCACATCGCACGCCGTCACCGCCAAGTTGTCGGCCACCACGTACTATTGGCGCGTGCAGGCCACCGATACGGGGAGCGGCGTCTCGAGCGCGCTGTCCAACGTCAGCTCGTTCAAAGTGCAGCCCTTCAACATGAAGGACGCGTTGATCTGGGACAACCCGGGCGACCTCGGCAGCTGGGCGGA
>DATATJ010000076.1:0-32925 GCA_036268855.1 Vicinamibacterales bacterium | reverse complement strand
GAACGGTCACGCTCGGCGCCGCGGCGCCGTCCGCTGGAACATTGGTCGCGTTGTCGAGCAGTAACGCAGCGGTGGCGACCGTGCCGGCGTCGGTCACGGTGATGAGCGGCACCACCAGCGCGGCGATCACCGTGACGGGTGTCGCACCGGGCTCGGCGATGATTACCGCGTCGGTCAGCGGCAGCAGCCAATCGTCGCCGCTGACGGTCACCACTGGCGCCGCACTAGCCACGATCAAGCTGAGCACGGCGAGCGTGGTTGGCGGCAATCCGGTTACAGGCACGGTCACGCTGACAGCCGCGGCTCCGGCCAACGGCGCGCCCGTGACGCTGTCCGGGAGCGATCCGGTGTCGGTTCCCCCCACCGTGACGGTACCGGCCGGCGAATCATCGGCCACGTTTACAGTCGCGACCCGAGCGGTCGGCGGCTCGATCTCGGTGACGATCACCGCCGCCTACGGCGGCGGATCCGCGTTCGTGCCGCTGGCCGTCACGCGCACCGCCGAAGCGACCGCCAGTTTCGGCGTCACCGGTCCCCACGAAACGGAGACGTGCGAGATGGCGAACGACAACACCATCAACTGCACGTTCAACGGCTCGACCTCCGCGTCCCCTGGAACCATCACCGAATGGGACTGGTCGTTCGGTGTGGCAAAAACCTTCAAGCAGACCACGTCGTCTCCGGTGTTGTCGATGCCAGCCACCGATTGTTCGCTGCTGCCACCGCCGCCGCTGCCGGCGGGGGCGACGTGGCTCATGATGACGGTGAAGCTCACGATCCGCGACAGCCTCGGCAACGTCAGCGCCGAGGCGGCCGACAACGGCGTGCGTCTCATTCCCAATGGCGCCTGCGGGTACTGACGATGCTCGCGTCGTGGCGGGACGATCGCGGACGGAGGGCCGCGCGTCCCGCAGGTCGCGCACCTGAAAACAGATTAAACTTTCAGGATGACCGAGACGCCGCTGACGCCCGCACGACTGTGGAAGCTGATGACTCCGGACCAGCGCCAGCGGGCGGCGCGGGCTTTCTGGAGCGACGAGGAGGCGACCGACGATCAGATTCAGGCGGTGCTGCTCATCGCGCAGCAGAAGAAGTTCAGGCCGAAGACGGTGGTGGGCCTCGACATCGACCGCAAGACGCGGCACCTGGCGGGCCTTGTTTCCATGCCTGACGCGCTCGCCGGCCGCGCGCTGATCCTGTATCACCTCGCCGACCAGCGGCCGATGATGAGCGCGTTTCTCGACGCGCTGGGCATCGCGCACGAAGACGGCTTGATCAAGGAAGACGAGGTCAAGCCGGACGAGGCCAAGCTGGCGCCGGCAGCCGCCGCGATCGCGGCAGCATTTCCCGCCGACGATGTATCGCTCTATCTCAACACGCTGCTCTGCCAGGATCCCGAGACGTGGGCCGGGCTGCGCGACATCCCCCAGCGGCTGGAAATCAGGATGTAACGAGCGCCCCCGGCGCCGGTCGGTCGATGGTTCGCGCGCCCGCACCCCGGCGGCCGGCTTACCGCCGCGGCTCGGTAGCGGACGTCCCTGGCTGCAGATGCTTGTCGTACCACGCGACGACGCGATCGAGCCGATCGAGGAGGTGCTTTTCCTCGCGCAGGCCGTGCGGCTCGCGCGGATACAGGACGAGATCGGTCTCGACGCCATAGCGCTTCAGACCGCGATAGAACTGCTGGCTCTGCCCGATCGGATCCGTCGTGTCGTCTTCGCCCTGCAGGAGCAGCGTGGGCGTTTTCGCGTTCTTCACGTGCGTAATCGGCGAGCTGCGGACGAAGCCTTCGGGCTTCTCGTAGGGCGTGCCGTAAAACCACTCGTCGTAGGCCGAGCCGCGCTCGGTCCCGAATTCGCTCGCCATGTCGATGACGGGCGCACCCGACACCGCCGCCTTGAAGCGCGTGGTCTGCGTCACTGCCCATGCGGCCATGTAGCCGCCGTACGACCAACCGCCGATGCCCAGACGATTCGGATCGGCGACGCCGCGCGCGATCATCACATCCACGCCGGCCATCACGTCCTTGAAGTCGCCGCCGCCCCAGTCGGCGCGGTTCATCTCGACGAACCCGTGACCATAGCCGGTGGAACCGCGGACGTTCGGGTAGAGCACCGCGTACCCGCGGGCTGCGAGCAGTTGTCCCCACGGCTCGAACGTGTCGGACCAGCGGCCGGTCGGCCCGCCGTGCACGAGGACGACGAGCGGCGCCGGCTGGCGGGACGCGCCCGCCGGACGCAGCAGCGCGGCCTCGATGCTCGTGCCGTCGCTGCTCTTGTACGTGAGGAGCTCCGGCGTCACGACGGGGATTGTGTTCCAGATCTGGTTGAACGTGGTGATGGGCGACGCGGCCGCGTCCCCCTTCTTGATCCACAACTCGGGTGCGCGCACGGCCGTTTCGCCGACGTACGCGAGCACGTGTGTTGACGATCGCGCGAACGCGGACGGGTTGACGTCGAGGCCGTCGAGCAGCCGTGCATGCGTGTCGGTCGTCACGAGCGCGATGGCGCTCGCGAAGCCGCGCTGGACCGTGGCGGCGATCGTTTGACCGTCCACCCAGTGCAGCTGCGAGACCGGACGATCGAGCGACTTGACGGACACGTTCACGGCGGTGCCGCCGCCGACCGGCTGCAGCCAGATGTCGTGCGCCTCGGGACCATCGAGGCGGGCGCCGACATACGCGACGGTGCGGCCGTCGGGCGAAACGGTGAACCCGCCCATCGGCCCGTGGGGCGCCGCGATCGGCGTGAAGTGGCCGTCGTGTGCGTCGATGGCGTACAAGCCCTCGTCGAACGCATCGGCCTCCGGCCTGGCGGACGCTTCGGCGATCAGGCGATCGCCGCCCGGCAGCCATTCGATCTGGCCGATTCGGTAATGTGCGGACGTCAGCCGCCGCAGCGCGTGCGTCGACACGTCGAGTATCCAGACGCGCGACAGGCGATCGTCCTTTTCCTCGACGCGGCTATCGTCCTTGTCCTTCTCCCGCTGCTGCTGCGCCGGCGACTTCGCTTCGGCCATGAGGACCGCGATCTGTGCGCCGTCCGGCGACCAGCGAAACGCGCTGATGCCGTCGGCACGGTCCACCAGCTTCTCTGCCTCGCCTCCGCGCATCGGGAGCAGAAACAGCTGCGCGGCGTCGTGCGTGCTGTCCCGCGTCGACAGGAACGCGAGGGCGCGGCCGTCGGGTGCCCAGCGGGGCGACGAGTCGCTCTTGGCGGAAAAGGTCAGCTGCCGCAGCCGGCCGGCAGCCACGTCGAGCAGCCAGATGTTGCGCTGACGCGCGGCGCCCTTCACCGGCTCGGTGACCGTGAAGGCGAGCCGCGAGCCGTCCGCGGAGAACTCGAGCTCGCCGATCGTCCGGCGGTTCAGGGTCTGTGCCGGCGTGAGAGGCGCCGCTGACGCGGCAGAGGCAGCGAGCGCGACGGCGATCGAGGCCAGAAGGGCGTGCTTCATACTTTTGTGCGAAGTAACTTAGCATAGGCGAGCGTTCCGGACGTGGACACGTACATCGAGCTGTCAGAATCGCCGCTGCGGCCGGGCATATCCCCGGTGCGCCTTCGCTATCGGACGGCCGGCGCCGGTGCCCCGGTGGTCATCCTGCACGGCGGGTGGGGCTACGAAGCGTATCCCTTCGATCGACAGATCGCGGCGCTCGCGCCATCGCATCGGCTCGTGATTCCCGATCGCAGCGGGTACGGTGCGTCGGGCCGCCTGCGCGTGCAGGCGCTCGATTTTCACCAGCGCGCGGCCGCCGAGACGTTCGCGGTGATCGATCGCCTGGGACTCCAGCGTCCGGTTCTGTGGGGACACAGCGACGGTGGCGTGATCGCGCTGCTGATGGGACTGGCCGCGCCCGAACGCCTCAGCGGGCTGATTGTCGAAGCCCCGCACTTCTTCCGGCGCAAACCGGCCTCCCGCGAGTTCTTCGAGACGATGAGGGATCATCCCGACGCCTTCGGCGGAACGATCGCCGGCGCGCTGGCGCGTGATCACGGCGACGCGTGGCGTGACGTGATCGCGGCCAACGGCGACGTGTGGCTCCGCCTCGCCGAACTGGGAGGCGATCTGTACGACGGCCGCCTCTCGCCGCTGCCGGTGCCCGTGCTCGTGATTCACGGCGTGGCAGATCCGCGTACCGAGCCGGGGGAACTGGACGCCTTGCGTGCGGCGTTGACCGCCCCTCAGGCCGTCGGGACTGAGTTTGGCGCTGCCGAGCCGGGCCGGTCAGTTGCGGGGAAGGACGTTCCGGCCGTCCGGTTCGAAATTCTCGCCGGCGGCCGCCATAGCCCGCACAGCGAGCGCGCCACCGCCGACGAGGTCACGCGGATCGCGTCGGAATTCGTCGCCGGCCTCGCGCCCGCGCCGGTGGGCCGCTCATGATCGTGCTGGACGGCGTCTCGCGCGTGTTCCGAACGCCGGCCGGCGCGGTCTACTGCGCGCTGGACCGCATTTCGCTGTCGATCGCCGCCGGCAGCTTCTGCGCGATTGTCGGCCCCAGCGGCTGCGGCAAATCGACGCTCCTGAACATGATCGCCGGGCTCATTCCGCCCTCGTCTGGCGTCGTGCGCGTCGGTGGCGCCGAGCTGTCCGGCGTGAACCGTCATGCGACTTACATGTTTCAGCAGGACGCGCTGCTCCCGTGGAAAGACGTGCGCGACAACGTGGGTCTCGGGCTGACGCTGGCCGGCGTCGGTCGAGCCGAGGCGCACGCCCGCGCGGACGCCTGGCTCGAGCGCGTGGGGCTGACGGCATTCGCACGCCATTTTCCCGCGCAACTCTCCGGCGGCATGCGCAAGCGCGTCGCGATGGCGCAGAACTGGATTCTGGATCGCGACCTGCTGTTGATGGACGAGCCGTTCAGCGCGCTGGACATTCACACGCGGCAGCGCATGGAAGGGGAGCTGCTCGGATTGTGGGAATCGTCCACCGCCGCGCTGTCGGACGGCGCTGAAGGTCCTGTACGCAAGACGATCGTCTTCGTGACGCACGATCTGGAAGAAGCGCTCGCGCTCGCCGATCGCGTGATCGTGCTCTCGGCCGGGCCGGCAAGCCGTGTGGTCGCGGAGCATGTCGTGTCGCTGGCGCGGCCGCGCGACCTGCTCGAGCTGCGGACCCAGCCGGCATTCGTCGACCTCTATCGCGGCGTCTGGGCGGATCTGCGCGCCGAGGTGATCAAGAGCCAGCGCGAGGCGCATCCGTGACGCGCGTCCTCGCGTGGCAGATCGGCATCGGCGCCGCCTGTCTGGCGGCTTGGGAGTGGGGCGTCCGCGCGGGGCTGCTCGATCCGTTCTTCGTCAGCCGCCCTGGCGCGATCGCCAGCCGCATCGCCAGCTGGACGCTGAGCGGCACGATCTGGAGGCATCTCGCCATCACGCTCGAAGAAGCGGTCCTCGGCCTCATCGTCGGCGCCATTCTCGGCATCGTGCTGGGCTTTGTGCTGGCACGCTCGCCGTTTGCGGCGAGCGTATCCGATCCCTACATCAAGATGCTGAACGCCGTGCCGCGCGTCGTGCTGGCGCCGCTGTTTCTCCTCTGGTTCGGCCTCGGCATCTGGTCCAAAGTCGCGCTCGCGGTCACGCTCGTGTTCTTCGTGATGTTCTTCAATACCTTCCAAGGCGTTCGCGACGCCGACCGCGTGCTGATCGACAACGTGCGCATGCTCGGCGCCTCGGAACGGCAGCTCGTGCGCCACGTGCTCGTTCCGAGCGCGCTCACCTGGATCTTCTCGAGTCTGCAGACGAGCCTCGGGTTCGCGATGGTGGGCGCGGTTGTGGGAGAGTATCTGGGCTCGGCTCGAGGCCTCGGCTACGTGATCTCGCAGGCCGAGGGCACCTTCGACACCACCGGTGTGTTCGCCGGCATGTTCGTGCTCGCCGTCGTCGTCGTGGTCGTGAGCGCCGGCGTGACGCGGGTGGAACGGTATCTGCTGCGATGGAAAAGCTCGTAATCGCTCTTGTCGCCGTGCTCTGCGCCGGATGCGGACCGTCGAATCGCTCCGGCGCCGCGATGGCGGCGACACACGTTCGCATCGCGATCGGCGGCCAGAATCAGCTGCTGTACCTGCCGACGACGCTGGCGCAGCAGCTTGGCTATTACCGCGCCGAGGGGCTCGACGTCGAGCTGCAGGACTTCGCGGGCGGGTCGAAGGCGCTGCAGGCGCTCGTCGGCGGCAGCGCGGACGTCGTCTCCGGTTTCTACGACCACACGATCCAGATGCAGGCGGAAGGGCGCGAGATGACCGCGTTCGTCTCGATGCTGCGCTTTCCCGGCCTGGTGCTCGTCACGTCGCCGCAGGCCGCCGCGGCCGTCAGGACGATCGCCGACCTGAAGGGCCGCATCGTCGGCGTGACCACCGCCGGATCCTCCTCGAACATGCTGCTGAATTACCTGGTGCAGCGGGACGGCGTCTCCGCGGACGCGGTCAGCGTCACGGCGATCGGCAGCGCGGCGACGGCGATTGCCGCCATCGAGCACGGCAAGGTCGACGCCGGGATGATGGCGGATCCGGCGTTCACGCTTGTCCGCAAGCGCAATCCCGGCGTGCGCGTCCTCGCCGATCTCCGCCAAGCTGAGGGTGTGAAGCAGGCATTCGGGTCCGACACGTATCCGGCGTCTGTGCTCTACGCGCAGGGCGCCTGGATTCGGAGCCATCGCGAGACCGCGCGCCATCTGGCGCGCGCCATCGTGCGGACCCTCGAATGGATGCAGCAGCACTCGGCCCAGGAAGTGGCCGATCACGCGCCGCCCGAGTTCCGGGGGGACGATCCGGCGCTGTACGTGGACGCGCTGAAAAACTCGATGCCGATGTTCTCGCCCGACGGCGTGATGGCGGCCGATGGCGCGGAGTCGGTGCATACTCTGCTGGTGGGGTCGATGCCGAAGGTGCGACAGGCGACGATCGACATGGCGAAAACCTACACCAATGAGTTTGTGAATGGGCGCTAAGGGCGTTCTCTTCGCCGGTCTGACCATCGTCTTTCTCGTCTACATCATCGCGCTCGTGCGGGGCGGTCTGGCCGTGCCGACGGTGTTTCAAACCCTGATCGGCTTCGTGACGGCCTTTTTCGACACGCTCGGCATCGGCTCGTTCGCGACGACGACGGCCGTGTTCAAGCTGCGGAACATGGTTCCGGTGAAGGAAATACCGGGAACGCTCAACGTCGGCCACACGCTCTCGACGCTCGCGCAAGCCTACATCTACACGCAGATTGTCAAGGTGGACGCGGCGACGCTCGTGCTGATGATCCTGGGGTCGATGGCCGGATCGTGGCTGGCCGCCGGCGTCGTCGTCCACTGGCCGCGGCGCCGGATTCAGCTCGGCATGGGCGTGGCCCTGCTCGGTGCGGCGGTCATCATGCTGGTATCCCAGCTCAATGCGGGACCGGGCGGCGGCGATGCGTTCGCGCTCACGGGCACGCGGTTGGCCCTCGCCGTCGCCGGAAACTTCATGCTCGGCGGACTGATGATGCTCGGGATCGGGCTGTATGCGCCCTGCATGATCCTGGTGAGCCTGCTGGGCATGAACCCGACCGCGGCGTTTCCGATCATGATGGGATCCTGCGCGTTCCTGATGCCGTTCAGCAGCGTCCGCTTCATTCGCGCGAATACGTACAACCGCCAGGCGGCGATCGGTCTGGCGGTTGGCGGGCTGCCGGCGGCGATCATCGCGGCCAAAGTCGTGGAATCTCTGCCGCTGTATGCGGTGAAATGGCTGGTCATCGCCGTCGTGATCTACACGGCGCTGAACATGCTCCTGACGGCGCGCTCGGACGAGCGCGTCCCCGAAATCATCGCGGCCGATCTGGCCCGCCCCTGACGTGCACAATCCCACACGATGCGTAAACCTGTCGTCCTGATCACCGGCGCCGGCGGAGAAATCGGCCACGGCCTCGTCACCCAACTCTCGGCCGCGGGCTCCTCGGTCATCACCCTCGATGTCAGTCCGCTGGACGCGACGCTGGCCGGACAGGTGGCGCGTGAGTTCACCGGATCCATCACCGACGTCGGCCTGCTCGATCGCGTGCTGGCGGAGTTCGAAGTGGATCACGTCTATCACCTCGCGGCCCTCCTCTCCACGCGATCCGAGTTCACGCCGATGACGGCGCATCATGTCAACGTCGAGGGCACCCTCAATCTGCTGGAGTTCGCGCAGAAACAGGGCGAATCGCACGGGCGAACAGTCGTCTTCGTGTACCCCTCGTCGATCGCCGCCTACGGTCTGCGCGATCTGCCGACCAAAGCGCGCGCGGGCCGCGTGCGGGAGGACGAGCACACGCATCCGACGACGATGTACGGCTGCAACAAGCTCTATTGCGAGCAGCTGGGCCGCTACTACGCGCGACACTACAAGCAGCTGTCGGCAGATGCCGCCACCCGCCGCGTGGACTTCCGCTGCGTGCGATTTCCGGGATTGATCTCGGCGACGACGGTGCCGTCGGGCGGCACGTCGGACTACGCGCCGGAGATGATCCACGCGGCAGCGAAAGGCGAACCGTACGCGTGTTTCGTCCGCGGCGACACGACGATCCCTTTCATGGCGATGCCCGACGGCGTGGACGCGCTGCTGACGCTGGCGTCGGCAGCGCGCTCCCGCCTGACGCGCACCGAGTACAACCTCGGCGCGTTCAATCCGTCCGCCGATCGGATCCGCGAAGAGGTGATGTCCGCTTTTCCGGCCGCGTCCATCACCTATCAGGTGGATGAGAAACGCCAGGGCATCGTGGACTCGTGGCCTGCGGACGTGGACGATGCCGCGGCGCGCGCCGACTGGGGATTCGCGCCGAAGTACGACTTCGCGCGCGCGTTCAACGAGTACCTGATCCCGACGATCAAGCAGCGGTACCGGTCGTAGGATGAATCCGCGCATGAGATTTGCGACGGCCTTTGCGCCGGCGACCGTCTCGAACGTGGGATGCGGCTTCGACGTCCTCGGCTTCGCGCTCGAGGGACCGGGCGACGAGGTCACCGCTCGCCTCGTTGACGATGGTGCGCCGGGAGCGGTCTCCATCGACGACATCTCGGGCGACGAGGGCCGCCTGCCGCGGGAGGCATCGCGCAACACGGCAGGCGTGGCCGCTGCGGCGTTGCTGGCGTCGCTCGGTCAGGCGCCACGCATTGCCTTGACGATCCGCAAAGGTCTCCCGCTGTCGAGCGGTCTCGGCGGAAGCGCCGCCAGCGCCGCCGCCGCCGTCGTCGCCGTCAATGCGCTGCTGGAGGCGGGCGCGTCGCGCGAGCTGCTGATCGCGTGCGCGCTCGAGGGGGAGCGCCTCGGCGCCGGCTCGGCGCATCCGGACAACGTCGCGCCCTGCCTCTGGGGAGGCCTCGTGCTGGTGCGGCAGCCGCATCCGCTCGACATCGTGAGCCTGCCGGTGCCTGCCGGGCTCACGGCGGTTGTCGTCCATCCCGCGCTCGAGATTGAAACCGCGCGCGCCCGGGCGCTGCTGGGCGACACCGTGCCCCTCGCCGACGCGATCCGGCAATGGGCCAACGTCGGCGCACTCGTGCACGCCCTGCACCGTTCGGATTTCGCCCTCATCGGCCGCGCGCTCGAAGACACGATTGCCGAGCCGCGTCGGGCAGCGCTCATCCCCGGCTTGGCAGCGATCAAACAAGCGGCACTCGAGGCCGGTGCGCTTGGCTGCGGCCTCTCCGGGTCGGGGCCCTCTCTGTTCGCCCTGTGCGCCAATCGCGCGGACGCGGACCGCGTCGCGCCGGCGATGGCCGCCGCGGTCCGTGTGCACGTGGGCGGCGAGGTCCAGTCGTACGTATCGCCAATCGCGCCGGTCGGCGCCCGGGTTCTCTCCACGTGCGGTTCGTAAGCACCAGCGGAGCCGGCGCTGCGGCGTCACTGAAAGTGGCGTTGTTCGAGGGGCTCGCTCCGGACGGCCGGTTGTACATACCCGAATCGATCGCCCGCTGGCAGCCGGCCGATCTCGCGGCGCTCCCGTCGATGTCTCTCGCGGAGGTCGGCATCCGCGTGCTCCGTCCCTTTACCGCGGGCGAGATCAGCGACGAGGCGCTCGGCGCCATCGTGCGCAGCGCGCTCGATTTCCCGATGCCGCTCGTCGAGATCGAGCCGGGCGTTCACGGGCTCGAGCTGTTTCACGGGCCGACGCTGGCGTTCAAGGACGTCGGCGCGCGAGTGATGGCCCGGCTCATCGCATCGCTGCACGACGGCGGCGATCCGATCACGATTCTCGTCGCCACATCGGGCGACACCGGCGGAGCGGTCGGCCACGCCTTTCACGGCGTGCCGAACACCCGCGTCGCGATTCTCTATCCTCGCGGCCGGGTCAGCCCCACCCAGGAAGCCCAGCTGACGATGTTCAACGGTGAGTCGGACAGCAACGTCCGGGCGTACGCCATCGCAGGCGTCTTCGACGACTGTCAGCGGATCGTCAAGTCGGCGTTTGCCGACGCCGGCCTGCGCGCCCGCGTGCGGTTGTCATCGGCGAACTCGATCAACATCGGGCGGCTGCTGCCGCAGATGATCTATTACTTCCACGCCTTGGCGCGGCTCTGGAGCGGTCGGCCGCCGCGTGTCCATTTCTCGACGCCGAGCGGCAACTTCGGCAATCTCACCGCCGGCCTGATGGCCGCGCGCGCGGGTCTGCCGGTCGCGTCGTTCGTCGCCGCGACCAACGTCAACGACGTCGTGCCGGCCTATCTGCGGACTGGGCGATTCGAGCCACGCGCCTCGATCGCCACGATCGCCAACGCGATGGATTGCGGCCACCCGAGCAATTTCGACCGGATGCTGTGGCTCTATGGCGGCAGCGTGGACGCGATGCGTCGCGACATCCGCGGCAGCCGCCACGACGATGAGGAGGTGCGCGCGGCGATTCGGCGGATCGACCACGATCGCGGGTACCTGCTCGATCCGCATAGCGCGATTGCGTACCTCGGGGCCGTCGGCGCGCCCGCCGCGTCGGATGGGGCTGCCCGCGTGTTCCTCGCCACTGCGCATCCAGCGAAGTTCGCCGAAGTGGTCGAGCCGATTGTCGGCCGCCCCATTGCGAAGCCGCCGGCCCTCGCCGAGGCTCTCGCCCGCGATCGCTGCGTCATCCCGCTCGACGCGACGCTCGACGCGGTCAGCGCCCGGCTGACGATCGACGGCTGAGATGTCGTTTCACTACCGGGCGGACGTGCTCGAGGCGCTGGCCAGCCACGGCGTCCAGCCGACGGAGCGCACGCGGCCGGAGCTCGTGCACGAATTCGTCAGCGACCTGTATCGCTACGAGATCCGGCGGCTGCGGGATCGTCTGCTCGCGAACGATTTCCCCAAAAAGGAATACGCCGGCCGCGTCGTGCAGCTCCGACTGAGGTATCGCGTCATCTCGATGCGCGCGCCAGAGTGGCTGATCACGCAGGGCTGACAACCTGCGCGAGCGTGCTGCGCGCGCAGCCTCAGACGCCGAATGCCTCGCGAATCGTGCCGAGGATGCGCTCCGGTGGCCACGCCGCGTCCACGTGGAGGGCATCCTCCTCGGTCGGCTCCTCGAGGGCGTCGAACTGCGACGGCAACAGCGCCGGGTTGAAGAAATGCGCCGGCCGCTCGGCGAGCCGCCGCTGCAGCACGGCTTCGTCGGCGCGCAGATACACGAAGCGGACGGTTCGCAGCGCGCCCTGCAGCTGTCCGCGATAGCGCGCCTTCAAGGCGGAGCAGGCAAGAACGATGTGCTCGCGGCGGTCGATGGCGCGGGCGACGATGTGGTGCAGCGCGGCGAGCCACGGCTCGCGATCGGCGTCGGTCAGCGGACTCCCCGCGTGCATCTTCTCGACGTTGCGCGCGGGGTGCGCCTGATCGCCTTCCACGAAGCGCCATCCGAGCTCGACGGCCAGCGCGTGCCCGATGGTGGTCTTGCCCGATCCCGAAACGCCCATGATCACGATGACCATCCGGACGATCTTATGCGACACTCGAACCGCATGCGTGCAATCGACATTCGGCAGCCGGGCGACCCGGACGTGCTCATCCTCGTGGATCGCCCGGCGCCGGTGCCGGCCGCGGGCGAGGTGCTGATTGAGGTGGCCGCAGCGGGCGTGAACCGGCCCGACATCGCGCAGCGGCAGGGGAAGTATCCGCCTCCACCGGGCGCCTCGGAGATTCCCGGCCTCGAGATCGCCGGAACGATCGTGCAGCTTGGCCCCAATGTGCACGAGTGGCGCGCCGGCGATCGCGTGTGTGCCCTTGTCGCCGGGGGCGGCTATGCGGAGTACTGCGCGGCGCCGGCCGTGCAGTGCCTGCCGATTCCGCGCGGCCTGTCCGACGTGGACGCGGCGGCCATTCCCGAAACGTTCTTCACGGTCTGGACGAACGTCTTCGAGCGCGGCCACCTGGCGTCCGGCGAGTCATTCCTCGTGCACGGCGGATCGGGCGGCATCGGAACGACGGCGATTCAGCTGGCGCACGCCAGGGGTGCGCGTGTCTTCGCGACGGCCGGGTCGGCGGAGAAGTGCGCGGCCTGCGAGCGGCTTGGCGCGGAGCGTGCGATCAACTATCACGACGAAGACTTCGTCGCCGTCACCCGCGAGGCGACCGACGGCCGTGGTGTGGACGTGATTCTCGACATGATCGGCGGCGACTATTTTCCGCGCCACCTCGACGCGCTCGCCATGAACGGACGCCTGGTGCAGATCGCCACGCTCGGCGGACCAAAGGCCCAGATCTTTCTGCCGGCGGTCATGCAGCGGCGCCTCACGATTACCGGCTCCACACTGCGCGCCAGGCCGGTGGCCGAAAAGGGCGCCATCGCGGCGGCCCTGCGGGCAGAAGTGTGGCCCTGGCTCGACGCGGGCCGTGTCCGCCCGGTGATCTCCAGGACGTTTCCGCTCGCCGAGGCGCCCGCTGCGCACCGGCTGATGGAGTCGAGCGCGCACATCGGCAAGATCGTGCTGACCCTGTGAGATCGCCGCGACGTTATACAATCAGTCACTTATGGACAACATTACGAGCCTTCAGGTGGCAGACACGAAAGTCGGAACCGGTGCGGCCGCGGCCTCCGGAAAAGAAGTCAGCGTGCACTACACCGGCTGGCTCTACGACGCGAAAGCCGCCGATCATCACGGCAAGAAATTCGACAGCTCACGCGATCGCGGGGAGCCGTTCTCCTTCAAGCTCGGAGCGCGCCAGGTGATCAGCGGCTGGGACATGGGCGTCGCCGGCATGAAGGTCGGCGGATCGCGCACGCTCATCATCCCGTCGGATCTGGGCTACGGCAGCCGCGGCGCTGGCGGCGCCATCCCGCCGAACGCGACGCTGGTCTTCGACGTCGAGCTGCTCGGCGTCAAGTGAGCCTGGCGAGCCTCGCCGCACGCGACGGGACGCCGGCGTTTCCGCGCGTGCCGCGATGCCCGCGTTGGATGGCGTGATATGGAATACGTTCGTCTCGGCTCGAGCGGCTTGAAAGTGTCGCGCATCTGCCTCGGCACGATGACCTTCGGCGCGCCGGAGTGGCGGTCCTGGGTGCTGGACGAGGCTGCGAGCCGCCCGATCCTCACGCGCGCGCTCGAGCAGGGCGTCACGTTCTTCGACACCGCCGACATGTATTCGCGCGGCCGGAGCGAGGAGATCCTCGGCAAGGTCATCGGGGAGCATGCGTCGCGGGATCAAATCGTCATCGCCACCAAGGCCTTCTACCCCATGGGCGACGGCCCCAACGATCGCGGGCTGTCCCGCAAGCACCTGATGCAGGCGATCGACGCGTCGTTGCGCCGGCTCGGCACCGACTACGTCGATCTCTATCAAATCCACCGCTTCGATCCGCAGACGCCCGTGGAGGAGACGCTCGAAGCCCTCCACGACATCGTCAAGGCGGGAAAGGCGCGCTACATCGGCGCCTCGAGCATGGCGTCGTGGCAGTTCGCGAAGATGCTCGCCGTATCCGACGCGCGCGGATGGACGCGATTCGTCTCGATGCAGAATCACTACAATCTGGTCTACCGCGAAGAGGAGCGCGAGATGCTGCCGCTTTGCCGCGACCAGGGGATCGGCGTCATCCCCTGGAGCCCGCTCGCCCGCGGCCTTCTCGCCGGAAACCGCAGCCGGGCGGATCGAGGCCAGACGCCTCGCGCGAAGAGCGACGAATTCGCTCACACGCTGTATTACGCGGATGCCGATTTCGCGATCGCCGATCGCGTCGCCGAAGTCGCGGCGCACCGCGGCGTGACGCCGACGCAAGTCGCGCTCGCCTGGCTGCTGTCGACGCCGGGCGTGACGGCGCCGATCGTCGGCACCTCGAAGCTTGCGCACCTGGACGCGGCGGTGGGCGCGCTCGAGTTGCACCTGGACGCCGGTGAGGTTGCGAGGCTCGAGGAGCTGTACCAGCCGCATCCGGTTCTCGGCCATTGAACCTTCCGGCGTCCGTTGTCGCGCTCCGCTCCCGCAACTTCCGGCTGATCTGGATCGGCCTGTTCATTTCGTTCACCGGATCCCGGATGCAGAACGCCGCGCTGCTGTGGCACGTGTCGCTGCTGGTGTCGCCTGGGCGGAAGGGACTCGCACTCGGTATGGTCGGTCTGGTGAAAGTCGTGCCGATCGTCGTCTTCTCGATGGTGAGCGGTGTCGTGGCAGACGCATGGGACCGGCGGAAGCTGATGCTGTTCACGCAGGTCGGCGCAACGCTTGTGTCCGGCACGCTCGCGTACCTGACCTTCCGCGGCCTCGCCGTCGTCTGGCCCATCTACGTGCTGGCGGGCCTTGGCGCCGCGGTGGGCGCATTCGACCTTCCGGCACGTCAGGCGCTGTATCCGATGCTCGTGCCGCGCGAACATCTGCCGAACGCGATCAGCCTCAACACGATCATGTTTCAGTCGGCCTCGATCGCGGGTCCGGCCATCGGCGGCATCCTGATCGCGATCGCCGGCGTCGGCTGGGCCTATTTGATCGACGCCGTGTCGTTCGCCTTCGTGATCGCGTCGCTGCTGATGATGCGCGACGTGCCCGAGCGCCAGCCGTCCGCGGAGGGATCGCGCGACGACATTTCGCTTCACGCCGCCCTCGAAGGGCTCCGCTTCGTCTTCCGCTCGCCGCTCATCCGCTCGACGATGCTGCTCGACTTCTTCGCGACGTTTTTCTCGTCGGCGACGGCGCTGCTCCCGATCTTCGCGCAGGACATCCTGAACGTCGGCGCGGCCGGCTACGGCTGGCTCTACGCTGCTCCGGCGGCCGGCGCGCTCGTCGCCAGCGCGACGATGGTGCCGATGTCGGCGCGCATCGAGCGGCGGGGCCACACGCTGCTGTGGTCGGTTGCCGGGTACGGTGCCGCAACGGTGGTGTTCGGCCTGTCGCGATCGTTCTGGCTCACGTTTGCCTGCCTCGCGCTGGTGGGTGCCTCCGACACGGTCAGCACGATCATTCGCAATATCGTTCGCCAGCTCGAGACGCCGGATCGGCTGCGCGGGCGGATGACCGGCGTGAACATGGTCTTCTTCATGGGCGGCCCGCAGCTTGGCGAACTGGAAGCCGGCGCGGTCGCCAACTGGCTCGGCGCGACTTTCTCGGTGGTCAGCGGCGGGATCGGCTGTCTGATCGCCACCGGCTGGGTGGCGGCGACGACGCCGGCGCTCCGGCACTACCGGCGGGACGAAGTGGAGAAGACGTCGGTCGTGCCGTGACTGGACACGACCCTTCAGCCGCGCGTCGTAGTGTCGGCCTGATCTCCGACACTCATGGGTTAATGCGTCCGGACGTCGCGTCGGCGTTCGCCGGCGTCGATCTGATTCTTCATGCGGGCGACGTCGGCGGCCGCGGAGTGCTGGAGGCGCTGCGCCGGATCGCGCCGGTCGACGCCGTGTACGGGAACGTGGACGATCCCCACGATCCCGGCCTTGCGGCGGAGCGAACGGTGACCGTGGGCGGCCTGACCGTTCACGTCAGCCACGGCCACGAGACGGGGCGGCCGACGCCGGAACTGCTGCTCGCGCGCTACACGGCCGACATCGTCGTGTTCGGCCACACGCACCGCGCGGTCGTGGTGCACGGTCAGGGAAACCGGCTCGCCGTGAACCCGGGCGCGGCTGGTCCACGGCGATTCGACCTGCGGCCGAGCGTGGCGCGGCTGACCATTCACGCCGGCGCGGCCGACGTGGAGATCATTTCGCTGGCGTGAACTCGATGGTGATGGCGCGATCGAAACTGATTTTCAGTCCGGGTGCTTCCTGCAGGATCGTCTTCATCTCGTCGGCCGATTTGGCCGCCTGAATTCGCGGCAGGAACGTGTCGTCCTTCAACAGCTGATCGAGGTTCACGTCGAGCAGCGTCACGCGCGAGCCGTCGACGAACGGACTGCTCGTGTGCACGATCGCGCCGGCGACCTCGACCGCGACGCTGACGTGCGCGCCGGCGAACATCTGCTTCAGCATCGCGATCTGTTCAGGAGGCGCGGAGGCGCCGCGCTGCGTGAGACCGCCCCCAGGCAGCTCCGGCAGCGGCACGAGCACGGTCAGCAGTGCGTTGCCGCCAGGCTGCTTCACGAGCGTGAACGTGATCGCCCTGCCATGCGTGTCCATTCCATCGGCGCGAACATTCACGCCGCCCGGCGGCGACGGCTGCGGATTGATCCGCACTTTATCGATGTCGGTGAATGCGTATACAGAGGCGCGTCCCTGCCCGGCGCCGGTGGCCATCGGCGTCGTCGAGACGAGCGTCGTGCCGGGGCCGAGGCTCGCCGCGTCGGCCCGCGCCTGCGCTTCGGACGTCAGGTCCACGGGCTGGCCGTTCGATCCGCCGAGCAGCGCGAACTGCTTCATTCGCGCCATCGCCGCGGGCGAGAAGACCAGCCGCTGGTCGATGGTGCCGGCCGCGTCGCTCCGGACGTGCACGGTCGTGGTCATCTGAAAGCAGGCGCTGGAGGTGAGGGCGGCCGCGAGCGTCAGCGCCCGTCGCAGGTGGAGCATCCCGACAATGTGACACAGATCGCCGGGGCGCCGGGCTAGAATCCGCGGATGCGAAGCAGAAACCTCGTCCTCTCGGGCGTCGTGTGCGCCATCGTGGGAAGTGCTCGCGTAGCGTCGCCGGCCGCGTTCGATGCCGCCAGCACCCGCGCGGCAATCGATCGCGTGATTCGGGAGAGCGGCGCCGATGTCGCGGTCGCCTTTCGGACGCTGGACGGACGCAGCGAGCTGCTGATTCAGCCAGACACCTCCTTTCATGCCGCGAGCACGATGACGGTGCCGGTGATGGTCGAGCTCTTCCATCAGGCTCGCGACGGCCGGCTGAAGCTGAGCGACCAGGTTCCTGTGGTCAACGCGTTTCACAGCATCGTCGACGGCAGTCCCTTCGTGCTCGACACGAGCGACGACTCCGACGCTGGGGTCTACACGCACATCGGCGGCAGCATGTCGTATCGCGACCTCTGTGAGGCGATGATCACGGTCAGCAGCAACTTCGCTGCGAACCTGTTGATCGAGCATCTTGGCGCACCCAACATCCAGCGGACGACCGACGCGCTTGGCGGCGGCGGCATGCATGTGCTGCGCGGCGTCGAGGATACGAAGGCCTTCGAAAGGGGGCTGAACAATACGACGACGGCTCGGGCGTTGATGACACTGCTTGAAGCGATCGCGCACGGCCGGGCTGTCGATCGGCAGGCGAGCAGCGAGATGCGCGCGATTCTCGAGCGGCAGCACTTCAACGATCGTATTCCCGCCGGCCTGCCGCCGGGCACCGTCGTCGCCCACAAGACAGGCGAGATCACGAAGATTCAGCACGATGCCGCGATTGTCTATGCGCCCCGGCCGTTCCTGCTGGTAATTCTGATTCGCGGACTGGATGATCCGGCGCGAGGCGCCGCACTGGCCGCAGACATCACGCGCGTGATCTATCGGGCGTCGCAGGCCGCAGGCTCGACCGACCGGAAGCGTCCGGCGGGTCCGGAGGGGCCCGCCGTGGAGAGGGAGCGGTGAGGGCTAGCCCTTCGTTTTGTCGTGCGCGACGGCAGACTCGTTCGGGGAGCTCGCTTCGCGCGGCGACCATTCCGCGCCAGCGGTGATGCTTTTCTCGCCGGCCCGATCCGGCCGGTAGGCCGCGCTGTCCCACCAGCTGGGAAGATCGTAATGCGGCGCCGTGTGCCAGGCCGCCGCGGGCGTGGTGGTCACGATCGTGACGTCCACGCAGCATGCATCGGCGGTGTCGCGGCTGAAGCGGTCGAGGTCTGCCGCCGTCCATTTGGCGAACTGATCGAGATCGAAGCCTGGAAATTTTTTGATGTGGTTCCGGGACAAATCGGCGACCAGCACCTTGCGGTCGGCGTCGAGGTGCGCGTGCCCGATCGGCAGCAGGTAGTGCTTGGTCTTGAACCATCCCTTCGAATCGACCACGACGTAGTAGGGACGCGCCGAATCGGCATCGAGGATGAAGCCGTTCACGTCGCCCAGCGATTCGCCGGCGGCGTTCTTCACGTCGAGGCCGTCGAAGTCAAGCGTCGAGTCGTCCAGGTCGCCGGCGTTCACATACCTCAACCAGGGGAGCGGATGATCCATGTCTGCCTCCAGTACCTGGCAAACGCAGCAAGATCCACGCCGCGCCAGGCGAATGCGTGCAGACCCCGGTCGAGAGCCGAAGCGTTCCTGCGATATGATTTTCCAATGGACTCCTTCGCGCCTGCCGATACCAGCGCCGCGCCCGCACTCCGTCAGCGCTCGGACATTCCGGATCGTTTCAAGTGGAACCTGACGCACATTTTTTCGAGTTGGGACACGTGGAAGATCGCGTACGACGCGCTCGATGCCCGAATCCGCGACTATGCGGCGCTGCAGGGGACGCTCGCGAAGGGCGCTGAGGCGCTGCTCCACGCGTATCAACTCCGCGACGAGATGGGCGCGCTTTCTTACAAGGTGTGGTACTACCCGGCGCTGCACTACGACCAGGATCAGCGCGACAACGACATCAACGCCAGACGCCAGCAGGTCCAGATTCTCTTCGCCCGGGCCGCGGAGGCGGGTGCGTGGTTCGACCCCGAGCTGCTGCAGATTCCGCTCGCGACGGTGCAGACGTGGATTGGCGGCAATCCCGCGCTGGCGTTGTACCGCTTTGCGATCGAGGATCTGTACCGCCAGCAGGAGCATGTCCTCGACGACAAGGGCGAGCACCTGCTCTCGCTCTCCAGCCGCTTCTCGTCGTCGCCGAACGACGCCTATTCGGCGCTCTCCACGGCCGACGTCAAGCATCCGACCGTTCGCTTGTCCACGGGCGAGGCGACACTCACCTACGGCCAGTACCGCGCGATCCTGGCGACCAATCGGAACCAGGCCGATCGGGCCGCGGCGTTCGCGGCATTTCATACGGTGTTCGAGGCGAACATCAACACGTATGCGTCGCTCTACAGCGGCGTGCTGCAGCGCGACTGGTTCCACTCGCAGGCCCGCAGTTATGCTTCAGCGCTCGACGCGGCGCTCCACGGCAACAACATCCCGACGGCCGTCGTCGAGAACCTGATCGAGACGACGAAGGCTGGCACTGAGCCGTTGCGCCGCTACCACCGCCTCCGCAAGCGCGTTCTCGGGCTGGAACGCTATCACTCGTACGATGCGACGGTCCCGCTCGTCGATTTCGATCGTCAGTATCCCTACGACGATGTGCTGGAGTGGCTGCCGGCGTCAGTGGCGCCGCTCGGCGCCGAGTATCAGCGGCACATGCGCGAGACGCTCGACGGCCAGTGCATCGACGTCTACGAGAACCCGGGGAAGCGGAGCGGGGCGTACTCGGCCCCGGTGTACGGCGTGCACCCGTACATGCTGTTGAACTACAACGACACGCTCGACGCGGTGTTCACGCTGGCCCACGAGATGGGCCACTCGATGCACACGCTGCTCTCGAACGCACATCAGCCGTTCGTCTACTCGGCGTACACGATCTTCGTCGCCGAAGTGCCGTCGACGCTGAGTGAAGCGCTGTTTCTCGACTTCATGCTGGCCCGGGCGACCGACGATCGCGAGCGCATTGTCCTGCTCCAGCATGCGATCGATGGCATCGTCGGCACCTTCTACACGCAGGTGATGTTCGCGGACTACGAGCTGCAGGCGCACCGACTGGTGGAGCAGGGGCAGCCGATTACCGCGGAGCGGCTCGGCGGGATCTACTTCGACTTGCTGAAGGCGTATCACGGCGACGCGCTCGACTACGACGACGTGTCGCGCGTCACGTGGGCGCGGATTCCGCACTTCTACAGCACGCCGTACTACGTCTACCAGTACGCCACCTGCTTCGCGTCGAGCGCGCAGCTGATCCAGGAACTGACCACTGGAAGCGAGACCCATCGCCGGGAAGCGACGCGCCGGTATCTCACGCTCCTGGAGTCGGGCGGCAGCGATCATCCGATGGCGCTGCTGAAGCGCGCGGGCGTGGATCTCGGCAAGCCGGAAACCGTGCGTGCGGTGGTCGCCCAGCTGGACACGCTCGTGACCCGGCTCGAACAGGCGATCGACAAGCTGCCCGCGAAGTAGTCGCGGCGCGTCCGCGCCGCTGGCGACCGGCTAATGGGTGGCGGCGTGCTTCGGCGGGATCCGCAGCATCGCGTGCGTCGCGCCGATGCAGGCGTTCATCACCACGGCCAGGCCGCCGGCCGTGGCGCGCGCGGCCGCATCCTCGCTCTCGATCCCGGTCTGCAGCCACAGCGCCTTCGCGCCGATCTTCACCGCCTCGTCCGCGATCTCCGGCGTGTCTTCCGCGCGCCGGAACACGTCCACGATGTCGATCTTTTCCGGGATGTCGAGCAGCGAGGCATACGCCCGCTCGCCGAGGACTTCGGTTTCCCGCGGGTTCACCGGAATCACCCGGTAGCCGACCTGCTGCAGCCTTCGCATGATGCCATGCGACGTTTTCTCGGGGTTGGACGATGCGCCGACCATTGCAATGGTCGTGGCCGCCATGAGGAGTGTGCGAAGCTCGGCGTCCGATGGATTCGTGTGAGACATCCGGCCAGTATAATCCGCCGCGACCGCGGCACCCGTCAGGACGCCGGCGCGCGGCGAATCGCGTAGAAGACGCTGGCGATTGCCAGCACGAGCGCTTCGACGCCGAACTCGCGGAGGGTCGCGTGCGACAGGATCCAGAGAATGGCCGCGACGGCGAGAATCGGCGCCGCCGGTCCGCCCGGCGGCGTGAACGGGGTGCCGCCGGCCCGCACATCGCGCCGCTGCAGCTGCCACGAACCGGCGACGCAAAGCAGGTACATCGAGAGGGATGCCACGTTCGCCAGTATTGCCAGCTGCATGAAGCTGCTGGTGATGGCGAGGCAGCCGACCAGAATCGCGTACACGGCGATCGCGACGTCCGGCGTGTGAAATCGCGCGTGTACGCGCGTGAACGCCGAGGGGAGCACACCATCCCGGCCGAGGGCGAACAGCGTGCGCGGCGTGCCGAGCATGTCGCCCGATACGTATCCGAACATCGACACGACGGCGCCTGTCAGCATCAGCAGTCGACCGCGCGGTCCGAAGATGCGGCCGGCCGCTTCGGCGAGCGGCGCCATGCTGAAGTCCGGCAGCGCGGTCCCGAGCAGCGCCTGCGCGACGTATTGAATCGCCAGGTAGATCAGCGTCGTGATCCCGAGTGCCGCAAAGAGCGCCCGGGGAACCGTCCGCGCCGGGTCGCGAACCTCGCCGCTCGGCACCAGCGCCACTTCGACGCCGACGAACGCGAAGATCAGCACGATCGTCGTGCGCCCGAGCCGGGCGGCTGGCGGCATCGACGAGACGACAGTGCCCGCGGATGCGTGCGCGACGACGTAGAACACTCCTGCTGCCACCAGCACGACCAGCGGAAGCAGCTTGGCGACCGTCACTCCTTCGATCAGCCGGCCGCTCGGGGTGACGCCGCGAATGTTGATCAGCGCCAGGAGACCGAACAATGCCGCGAGCGCGGCAGCCCGTCCGGCCTGAGTGGCGAAGATCGGCCACACCGCGCCGAGCGAGCCAGCCAGCGCGCTGGCGACCGACGCGGCGGCGAAGAGTGCCGCCAGCGTGTACAACACGCCCGCCAGGAATCCGACGAACGGCCCGAACGCCACGGTCACGTACGCGTAGAGGCCTCCGGTCAGCGAAACCCGGCTGCCGGCCGACGCGAAGCACGTGACGATCAGCGCCATCACGGCTCCGCAGACGACGTAGGCGATCGGCGCCGCCGCGCCGAGTCCTCCGGCGACGAGCGCCGGCAGGACGAAGATGCCGGCCCCGATCGTCACGTTGACGATGCTGGCCGTGAGCCGGCGCAGACCGATGCCTCTGACCAAGCCTTCGTCGGAGACCGCGTCGGAGACGGCAAGCATGGGCGGGCCACTGTAACTCATCTTTGGACCCGGCATGGCGGGGCATATCCCTTGCGTAAAGGCTCCCAGCGGGTTGTCCCCAGGGAGAGTTCATCATGCCCCTCGAATCGCTGAAAGAACTGTACCTCGACGAGCTCGGCGAGCTGTACGACGCGGAATCGCAGGCGATTCGGATGCTGCCGCAGTTGTTCGAGCGCGCGAAAGCGCCCGAACTGCGCGAAGCGCTCACGCGGCACTGCCAGGAATCGCGCCTGCACATGGAACGGCTGCAGCTGATCTTCACGCATTGGGGGCTGCCGGCGATGGAGCACCCGTGCGCCGGCATCGCCGGGATCGTTCAAGAAGGCGACAACCGTCTGAATGAACCCGCGACACCGGAAGTACGCGATGCCGCGATCATCGGCGTCGCGCGGCACATCGAGCACTACGAAATCGTGGGCTACGGCTGCGCTCGGACGTATGCGCGGCGGCTCAACCGGCCCGACGAGGCGCGGCTGCTGCAGGAGACGCTCGACGAAGAAGGCCGGGCCGATCGCCGGCTGGCGGAGATCGCCGAGGTCCGCGTGGCCGATTGTGCGCGGTCGGAGAAGGCCAGACACGCACCACGCGCGGCTGCCGGCACGACACCGCCCGTGGCGGCGCGTGTGAATGCCCCCGGCGGCGTGGCCGCGGCTCCGCCGCGAGCGGAGCGCAGCACGTCCGAGAAACGAGCCGAGGCGGCAAACCGCTGACGAGCTGATGATGTACGATCGCGCGTCGTACATCCATCATGCTGTATCTCCTCGCGCTGCTCGGCGTGCTCGGTATCTCGTTTTCGGCCATCTTCGTCCGGCTCGCCAACGTCTCGCCCATCACCGCGACGTTCTTTCGCACGGCCTATGCGGTGCCGGTGCTCGCGCTCGTCTGGGCCGTGCAGTCGCGTGCCCGAGCCCGTCGCGGGCTGCCGCCACGGGCAGCGCGCGAGCGCGTGCTCGCCTTCGTCAGCGGCCTGATTCTCGCCGCCGATCTCATCCTTTGGCACGAGTCGATTGCGCTCGTCGGCGCGGGTCTCGGCACCGTGATCGCCAACGTGCAGGTGGTATTCGTCGCGATCGCCGCGTGGGCACTCTACGGCGATCGGCCGTCGCTGCGGACGTGGTCGGTCATCGCGGTGATCCTGGTCGGGATCGCGCTGACCTCCGGCTTCAACCAATCAGATGCCTACGGATCGAATCCGCCGCTCGGCGTCATCGTCGGGCTGATCGGCGGCGTCGTCTACGGTGCGTTCCTGCTGGTGTTTCGCGCCGCCAACTTGTCGCTCGCGCCTCCGGCCGGGCCGCTGCTCGACTCGACGATCGGTGGTGTGGTCGGCGCGATGGTGTGCGCGATCTTCGACCCGCATTTCGTCCTGCTGCCCACGTGGCCGGCGCACCTGTGGCTGGTGCTGCTCGCGCTCACTTCTCAGGTGATGGGATGGCTGCTCATCGCAACCGCTCTGCCGCGGCTGCCTTCGGTGGAAACGTCGATCCTGCTGCTCGGGCAGCCGATCTTCACGGTGATCTGGGGCCTGATGATCTTCGACGAGCGCCTCTCGATGCTGCAGTGGAGCGGTTCGGCGCTCGTGCTCGCCGGTGTCACCGTTCTGTCTGTCTCCCGGGCGCGTCAGTTGTCCGACGCGACCGCGCTCGGCTAGCGCGGTTTTCGATTCGATGTAGCGCGAAGGCTTCAGCCAAGCGCCGCGCGGCGCCAGAAACGCTCGGCTAAACCGTCGCGCTACGTCTACGCTGATGTCGAATCCGCGTTAAAGCCTTCGGGCGCGCTCGGCCAAAGCGTTCGCGCTCCACCGGATCAACTGGCCGCGATTTCCTCGGCGGCGCGCCGGCCGCTCTCGATCGCGCCGTTCATGTAGCCCTGCCACCTGATGCTGGTGTGCTCGCCGGCGAAGAACAGGCGGCCGAACGGCCGGGCGAGCCACGGCCGAAGGGCCGGATCGAACGCCGGATCGAAGTACGCGTAGCCCCCGCGCGACCACGGATCCGATTCCCACGCGACCTGGCGCGAGCCAAGCAGCTCGCCGTGGGCGGAGCCGAGCCAGTCGAGCTCCCGAATCAATCCAGGCATGCCCGACTTCGCGACGATTGCCTGCGTCGCATCGCTCGCGCCGCCGCCGGCGAGGAGCGACAGGATGCCGGGCCGCCCGCGCTGCTCTTCGTTGCCGTCCCACGCGGCGCCGAACGCCAACGCTGAGCCGAACGCGCGAAGCCGGCCAGGCGCCCGCCAGAATCGCGATGAGAACTGGAGCAGCGTTTTCGTGGCGTGGCCGTATTTCAGCCGTGCGATCGCGTCGTGCTGTTGCGGCGGCAGGGCGGGCGTGATCGGAATGCGCCGCAGCACGGCGGCGGGCAGCGTGAAGACCAGGTAGTCGGCGGTGATCGTCGAGACGGCGCGTCCCGTGCGAATGCTCGCGCGGACGCCGTGGCCGCGATGCGACACCGCGACGAGCTCGGTGCTCAGGTGCAGCCGATCGGCGAGCGGCGCCGCGAGCGCCGCGGCCAGGCGATCGTTGCCCCCCTCGATCCGGTACATCGGGGCACGAGCCGGTGTGTCGCTCGACGCGAACTGATCGACGAGCGCGATCAGCGAGAGCTCCTCGGGATCGGCGAGGAAGAACCCGCGCAGCCCGAGCGCGGTGGTGCGGAGATCGCTGTCCGCGTCGATGTCGTCGAGCCAGTGCGCGACCGATCGCTTGGCGATGTCGGCGGCAATCGGCGAGTCCCAGCGCTGCTCGGCCAGCCGGTACCGGCGCGTGATCGGCGCAACCGCCGCGGCCAGCCGGTCCCAGCCGAGCGAGGCTCCGCGACCGACGATATGCGCGCGTCCAGACGGATCGGAACGGACGTAGCTGAAGCCGCCGCGGAGGATCGTGGTGATCTTGAGGCCGAGCTCTCCGGCGAGGCTCCGAATCTCGTGCTGTGCGTCGTCGATCAAATCGCCGCCTGCTTCGGCGTGCTGGTTGCCCGCGAAGCCGTCGTGCAGCGTCCAGACGCGTCCGCCGACCCGATCGCGCGCATCGATCACGGTGACGTCGGCTCCCATGGCCCTCAAATCGTGCGCCGCCGCCAGCCCCGCCAGACCCGCTCCCGCCACCAGCACCGACACGCCCCGCAAGGTCATCGCTCAACTGTAAATGCAAAACCGAAAGCCTTACGGGTAAACTTTGCGGATGATGCTGATGTTGGCGCTGGTCGCTTTGGCCTACGTGCACCCGGAACAGCTCGTGGACACCGACTGGGTCGCCGCGCACGGCACGGATTCGGGCGTGCGTATCATAGACATGCGGCGCACCGGCTACGCCGAGGGGCACGTGCCCGGTGCGGTCGCGCTCGCGCCCGAGGCCATTCGCGACGCCAAGAGCCCGCCCACGTTTCTACCGACGCCGGCGGCGTTCGAGCAAATGATGGCGTCGCTCGGCATTTCGAATTCCACCCGGGTGGTCGTGTACGACGAGCGCGGCGGTATCTACGCTGCGCGGTTATGGTGGATTCTCAACTATTTCGGTCATACCAACGTGGCGCTCGTCAACGGCGGATGGATCAAGTGGGCCGCCGAGCACCGCCCGGCGACGACCGTCGCGCCAGCTGTGTCGGCCGGCCGGTTCACCGCTCGACCTGAACCTCGCTGGGTCGCGACCGCCGCCGATGTGGTCGCCGCCATCGGCAAGCCGGAGACGAAGATCGTGGACGCGCGGACGCAAGCCGAGATCGACGGCAAGGATCTGCGCAACATCCGCCGCGCCGGCTTCGTGCCCTCGTCCGTGCCCGTGTACTGGGAGGATCTGCTCGATCCGCAGGCGAAGACATTCAAGCCGGCGGACGAGATTCGGAAAATCTACGAAGCGCGCGGCATCCTCCCCACGCAGGAGGTGATTGCGTACTGCCAGGTCGGCATGCGCGCCGCAGTGGACCTCTTCGCCCTGCACCTGGTCGGCTACGACCACCTGCGCAATTACTACGGGGCGTGGGAGGAGTGGGGGAATCGGGACGATTTGCCGCTCGGAAAGAGATGAAAACCCTCACCACAGAAGGACACAAGGACACGAAGGAAAAGTGGTGAACGATTCACCGAGCGAAGCGTTTGAAGAAGCTGTTCGCGTTCCAGGCGGGCCGGCCGCGACGATCCGCGATGCGCAGGCCGAGCTTCTTGACGACCTGCACGTACGTGTCCGCCGCGGTTCGATCCACGGGTTGATTCAAGTCGTCTGACGGCGCGTGATAGCGCTCCGCGATCCATTTTGCCGCGATCGCCGCTTCCGGCGAATGCTCCTCGTAGCCGACCTTCATCGACAGCGCGGGAATGCCGGCCTTGATGAAGCTGTACTGATCGCTCCGGATGAAGCGATTCCGCTGCGGCTCCGGATCCGCCTGCACGGCGAGGCCGAGCTCGTGCGCCACCGCGCGGATGTCCCCGCCGAGATCCGACTCGTCCAGCCCGAGGACCATCAGCGTCTTCAAGGGGAACAGCGGCAGGAACATGTCGGTGTTGACGTTGGCCACCATGGCGCCGGCGGGAACCGTCGGATGCGCCGCGAAGTAGCGCGAGCCGAGCTCGCCTTTTTCTTCGCCGGTGACGGCGACGAACAGGATCGAACGCGCGGGCTTCGCGCCCGATTCGTGCAACTCTTCGGCGATCTCGAGAATGGCCGCGATGCCCGAGGCGTTGTCCATCGCGCCGTTATAGATCGTGTCGCCGTTCACGGCGCCGCCGATGCCGAGATGATCGAGATGCGCGGAGAGAACGACGTACTCGTTCTTGCGGGCGGCGTCCGATCCGCGGAGGATGCCGGCCACATTCTGCGACTCGACCGTGCCGCGCCGGATGCTGACGGTCGCCTTGAGGCGCGCGGGCAGCCGGAAGCGTGGAAGCGGCTTGCCAGCGTCGGCGAGCGCCAGCAATTCCTGAAACGTGTGGCCCGAGCCGGCCAGCAGCGTGTCCGCATGCGCCGGATTCATCGTCACCGCAATCCGTTGCCCGGGTGCATCATCGAGCGTCGGATCCGCGAGGACCATCGACGGCTGGAGCCGCGCGAGCGTCGAGCGCGCCCACGGGATATCCATGCTCTTCGGGTTCGCGATGCTGATCGTGCCGACCGCTCCAGCGCTTTTCAGGGCGTTCCAGCGTTCGCCCGCGGACTGGTAATGGGCGCGAAGCGCGCCCGGGATGTCGGAGGGGCTGCCCGCGAGATAGACGGCGACGGCGCCCTTCAGGTCCTGGCCGGCGAAGTCGTCGAACTGCCGTTCGGGCACACGCATGCCGTAGCCGACGAAGACGAGCGGCGCCTCGAGCGCGGGGGCGGCGTCGACGCGTACGCTGATGTTGGCGTCTTCGCCGAGCGTCAGCCCGTGGGTCTTCCCGCCCGTGACGAGGGCGAGACTCGAGCGGCTCTCGTCAATCGTGCGCGTCTTGAAGGGCACGGGTTGGATGTACCCGGCGGTCCCTGCCGGCTCCAGCCCGGCGTCCTTGAACCGCGCCGCGACGTATTCAGCCGCGCGCTTGTGGCCGGGGCTGCCGGTGTTGCGCCCCTCCATGCCGTCGTTGGCGAGCGCCTCGACGTACGACCACCAGCGGTTCGCGTCGGCCCGCAACGCGATCGTGCCCACCAGGCTCAGCACGACGGCGAAAACAATCTGTTTGCGCATGGTTGAAAGTTAGAAGTTAGAAGGCAGAAGTTAGTTAGAAGGCAGACGTAACGCTGTATAGAATACAGGCGCTGCGGGCGGCTGGGAACAGGAAAGAGGTTGCGATGACGCGTGTGCGCTTGGGCTGTGTGTGTGTGTTGGCGATGGTGGCGTCCGGTGCCGCGGCGCAGACGCGTCTGCAGAGCAGCGATCTGCTCAAGTTGCGGAATGTGGCGGACGTACAGCTGTCGCCCGATGCGACGCACGTCGCGTACGTGGTGGACCGCAACGACGGCGACGGCCGGCCCTGGGGCCAGTTGTTCGTGATGACGCTCGCCAGCGGCGCATCGGTCCGATTCGGCGGCGAGCGCGAGCCGTCCGGCAATCCCGTGTGGTCGCCCGATGGACAGTGGCTCGCCTATCGCGGCCGTTTGGGCGACAAGAGCGGCCTGCTCGTCGCCCACCCCGACGGGAGCGCCGCGCGCTTCGTCGCCGAGATGACCGGAACCAATGCGCCATTGCCCGGCGAGGGCCGAACCGTGGCGTGGTCGCCTGACGGCAAGCGGATCGCCTTCGTGTCGTCCGTTCCGGGACCGGAGACGGCGGCGGCCAGCGGCGATCCGATGGTCATCACGCGGTACCTCTACAAGCCCGATGCAGCGGAAGGGCTGACCCACTTCAACGACAACCGGCGCCTGCACCTCTTCGTCGCCGATCTGGCATCGGGACGCGTCGATCAGCTGACCACCGGCACGCAGTACGAGCACTCGATCGACTGGTCGCCGAACGGACAGGAGCTGCTGTATCTCACCAATCGCGACGCCGACTCCGACGAGTTCTTCAACTACGACATCTACGCGCTGAAGCTCGCTGACAAGTCGGTGCGCCGCATCACCGCGACCGAGAGCAACGAGTACCAGCCGCGCTGGTCGCCGGACGGCCGCATGATCGCGTACGAAGCGACCACGCGCGGCCTGACCGATCGGGAAACGACGATGGAGGATACACACGCGTGGGTGATGAACGCGGACGGGACAAACCCGCACCCGGTCGCCGGCGGTGTGGACGACCGTCAGGGCGCGCCCGAGTGGACGCCTGACAGCCGCGCGCTGCTCTTCACGGTGCAGGAGCGCGGCAACGTCCGCCTGTATCGTGCGCCGATCGCCGGCGGCGACAAGCCCGAGGCGATCGTCAGCGAGCGCGGCACCGTTGGCGCCTTCTCGGCGTCGAAGGACACTGTCGCGTACGCCTTCACGAGCTCGTCGGATATGGCGGAGCTGTACGTGCGCACGGCCGCGAGCGCCGCACGCCAGGCCACCGATCTGAACACGGCGGTTCTCGGCGGCAGACCGCTCGCCGGCGTCGAGGCGTTCTCGTTCATTTCGAACGACAACAAGTTCAGCGTCGAGGCGTATCTGACCAGGCCGCTGGACCTCACGGCGGCCGGCACCCATCCGTTGATCGTCAACATCCACGGCGGCCCGCACGGCCAGCAGGGGCCGGCGTTCAACTTCAAGAACCAGGTGTACGCCGCGCGCGGCTGGGCGACGCTCATGGTGAACTACCGCGGCTCCACCGGCTATGGGCAGGCATTCACGGACGCCGTGTTCGCCGATCAGAACGGCAACGAAGGGCAGGACGTGCTGTACGGCGTCAACGCGGCGCTGCGCCGGTACCCGTGGATCGACCACGATCGGCTGGGGATCGAAGGTACGAGCTACGGCGGACAACTCTCGACCTGGCTGATTACGCAGACCAATATCTTCAAGGCGGCGATTCCGACCGCCGCGATCACCAACATCATCAGCTACAACTACATGACGTACTACAACCAGTACGAAGCGATGGAGTGGGGCGTGTACCCGCATCAGGGCAACCTGATGGACACCCTGCTGCAGCGCTCGGCGCTCCGCCATGTCGCCAACGCGCATACGCCGACGATGCTGATGCACGGCGAGAACGACAACGACGTGCCGATCGCCGAGGCCGAGCAGTTCTACGTGGCGTTGAAGGACGTGGGGACAGAGGCCGTGATGGTCCGCTACCCGCGGGAGGGGCACGGCGTTCGCGAATCGAAGCACGTCGTGGACAGCATCGACCGCAGCATCGCGTGGTACGAGAAGCACTTCCCCGGAAGGCAGTAGAGGGGGAAAGCGGTGAGCGTCTACATCTGCTCCACCACATAGCCCTTCGCCTTGAGCATCTGCAGCAGCCCGTCCGGACCGACCAGGTGCGCGGCGCCGACGACGACGAACGTGTGGCCGGGCCGCGAGAAGAGCGCGTCGAGCTTCGGCAGCCAGTTGTGATTGCGCTCGACGAGCAGACGCTGGTACATCACCGGATCGTTTTTCAGATCCGTGAGCACGACCCGCTCGACCGTCGGCGTGTCGCCCGTCTTCCACGCGTCGGCCAGCGTCTTCACGCTCGCGCGTTCGGTGTCGAGCTCCTTCAGCGTGTCGGCGAGAAAGCGATCCTGCTGCGGCATCGTCATCTCGTCGAAGCGTGATAGCTGGTACTCGGCGGTCTCCAGGCCCTGCACCTGCTTCCCGCCCGACTGCGCAAGATCGTAGAAGTGCTTATCGAGGCCGAGGTTCGGATCGAACCCGCCTTGCTGCAGCACCAGCCCCTCGAGCGCGATCGCCAGCATCCACGGCTTGAATCGGCGCAGCGCCTCCATCGGCGCGCCGAGTCCCCCGGCGGTCTTGTTGACCAGCGCCAGCGTCGGCGGCGACAGCACCTGGTCGAGCGTCTGGCCGCCCGGCAGCATGCCGCGCGTGAGGATCTGCAGCTGCGCCTCGGGCGCCAGCATCTCGCCGAGATCGACCTCCTCGACGAGCAGATCGGCGTCCTTGAACGACGCCTCGAGTGCCGGGTCGAGCGGGTAATAGTCCTGCGACAGCATGTGGACCGACCCGGCGAGATACACTACGCCGCCACCGCGGCCGGTGGCCTTCCACAGGAAATTGTGCCCCGCGGCATGCGCCGGCGCCAGGCACACCACCGCGAGAGCGACGGCGAGCGGCAGAACAACGGTCCCGCCCCACAGCCACCGCCCCTGCCCGGGCCCGGCGGATCGATTCATCCTCATTCCAGCACCTCAGCACTCCGCACCCTAACGCGGATTCGACATCAGCGTCGACGTAGCGCGACGGCTTTAGCCGAGCGTTTCTGGCGCCGCGCGGCGCTTGGCTGAAGCCTTCGCGCTACATCGAATCGAAAACCGCGCTAGCACCCAGCACCCAGGCGCCCCGCCAGCCTAGCACGTCGTTAAATCAGGATCATTTTCCCCGGGTTCATCCGGTTGTCGGGGTCGAGCGCGCGTTTGATATTGCGCATGACGTCGAGCGCCGGCCCGTGTTCGGCCTCGAGGTACTTCATCTTGCCGTAGCCGACGCCGTGTTCGCCGGTGCACGTGCCGCCCATCGCGAGCGCGCGTTCGACCATGCGCTCGTTGAGACGTCGCGCGTCCTCCAACTCGCCGGGTCGGGCGGGGTCGAGCAAGTAGATGAGATGAAAGTTGCCGTCGCCCGCGTGGCCGACGAGCGCGATCGGAAACGACGCGCCGGCATTGTCGGCCTTCGTCTGCAGAATGCACTCGGCCAGGTGAGAGATGGGCACGCAGACGTCGGTCGTCCAGGCGCCTGCGCCGGGCCGCAGCGCGAGCGCGGCGTAGAGCGCGTCGTGCCGTGCCTGCCAGAGGCGTTCGCGATCCTCGAGCCGCGTCGCCCACTGGAATCCTTTGCCGCCCCGCTCGGCGGCCAGCGCCTGTACGGTCTCGGCCTGATCGGTCACATGCTGTGCGCTGTCGCTGTGAAACTCGAAGAACAGCGTCGGGGCCACCGCATACGTGGTTTTCGAGTAGCGGTTCACCGCGTCCATCTGCGTCTCGTCCAGCAGCTCGATCCGCGCCACCGGCACGCCGACCTGGATCGTGGCGATCACCGTTTCCACCGCGCCTTGCATCGAGGCGAATGAGCAGACCGCCGCGGATACCGCCTCGGGCACCGGGTGCAGCCGCAGGGTGACGTCCGTGATGACACCGAGCGTCCCTTCGGATCCGACGAACAGCCGCGTCAAATCGTACCCGGCCGCCGACTTCCTCGCCCGGGTGCCCGTCCTGATGATGCCGCCGTCGGCGAGCACCACTGTCAGGCCGAGCACGTTTTCGCGCATCGTCCCGTACCGCACGGCCGTCGTCCCCGACGCGCGGGTCGCGGTCATTCCGCCGAGCGTCGCATCGGCGCCCGGATCGACCGGAAACATGAGCCCGGTGTTCTGGAGCGCCTTGGCCAGTTGCAGCCGCGTGACGCCCGCTTCGACGGTCGCGTCGAGGTCGTCCACGTTCACGCGGACGATCGCGTTCATCTCGCGCAGATCGATCGTCACGCCGCCGCGAATCGCGTTGACGTGCCCCTCGAGCGACGTGCCGGCGCCAAACGGGACGATCGGCAGCCGCTCGGCCGCCGCAATCCTGACAATGGCGGCCACTTCGTCGGTCGTCTTGGGAAAGCACACGACATCGGGCGGTGCGTGGCGATGGTAGGACTCGCCGTGGCTGTGATGTTCGCGAACGGCGGCGGCGTCGGACGCACGCGGGCCGAGCAGACCTTTGAGAGCGCCGATGGCCGATTCGAGCGAGGCGGACATGGCGCCAGTCTAACCCAGCGGGCCCTGGCTGTCTGGCCGTCAGCCGCCGGCAGGGCCGGCATCGGCGGAAACCGAACGAATCGCCGCGACCAGGCGCTGCGGATCGATCGGCTTGCACAGATGACGCTGGAACCCGGCGTCGAACGAGCGTGCCTCGTCTTCGGGACGCGAGTACGCCGTGATCGCAATCGCCACCAGCCGCTCGCCGCGGCGAGCGGCCACCGAGAGCGCCTGCTCCGCGAGGCGATATCCATCGGCGCCCGGCATCTCGATGTCCGACAAGAGAATGTGGTACGGCGCGTCGTCCAGCGCCGACAGCGCTTCGTCGGCGGACGCCCGCGGCGTCACCTCGGCGCCGG
>DATATJ010000075.1:0-10772 GCA_036268855.1 Vicinamibacterales bacterium | reverse complement strand
CGCTCGAGCTGCGCGACAAGATCTTCAACCCGTTTTTCACGACGAAGCTGCAGGGCACCGGCCTCGGCCTCGCCATCGTGCGCAAGATCATCGACGCGCACGACGGCCTGATCGACGTCAACAGCCACAGCAAGAGCGGCACCCGCTTCCGCGTGACGCTTCCGGTGTCGAGCACCACCGGCTGGTTCAAGTAAGCGGCATCATGGAGCGGGAAGGGTGATCCCGCGAGAAGGTGACGGAGAGAGAGACATGGGACGGATTCTCATTGCCGACGATCACGACGCGCTCCGGCGCGGACTCGTGCGCGGGCTGACCGAAGCCGGCCACGAGGTCGAAGAGGCGTCGAACGGCAACGCGGCGATCGAGCGGCTGCACGACAACTATTTCGACGTCGTCCTCAGCGATCTGAAGATGGGCGGGAGCGACGGCCTCGACGTGCTGCGCACGACGCGCGCGCTGCACCCGACGACCGCCGTGATCCTGATGACCGCGTTCGGCTCCGTGAACACCGCCGTCGAGGCGATGAAGATCGGCGCCTTCGACTACGTGCAGAAGCCGTTCGAGATCGAGGAGATGGAGGTCAAGATCGAGAAGGCGCTCGAGGTGAAGCGCCTGAAGCACGAGCTCGAGTACCTCCGCGGGACCCAGCAGGACATCTACGAGTTCGACAAGATCGTCGGATCGAGCGCCGCGCTGCAGCACGTGCTCGACATCGTGAAGAAGGTGGCGAAGAGCAACACGACCGTGCTGATCCGCGGCGAAACGGGCACCGGCAAGGAGCTGATCGCGGGCGCGACGCACCACAACTCGCTGCGCAACGCGCGCAACTTCGTGAAGGTGAACTGCGCGGCCCTGCAGGAGAACCTGCTGGAGTCGGAGCTGTTCGGCCACGAAAAAGGCGCCTTCACCGGCGCCGACAAGCAGCGGATCGGACGCTTCGAGCAGGCCGACGGCGGCACGCTGTTCCTGGACGAGATCGGCGACATGAGCCCGAGCACGCAGGCGAAGATCCTGCGCGTGCTCCAGGAGCACGAGTTCGAGCGGCTCGGCGGCACACGGACGCTCCGCGTGGACGTGCGGCTGATCGCGGCGACCAATCGCGACCTGCCGGCGATGGTGCAGGCCGGCCAGTTCCGCGAAGACCTGTACTACCGGCTCAATGTCGTGTCGATCGAGATGCCGCCGCTGCGTGAGCGCAAGGACGACATCGTCCCGCTGGCCGGGTCGTTCATCCGCCGGTTCTCGGGCGAGCTGAAGAAGAAGATCGACGGCCTGGACGGCGACGCGCAGAAGCTCCTGATGCGCTACAACTGGCCAGGCAACATCCGCGAGCTCGAGAACACGATCGAGCGGGCGATGCTGCTCGCGGAAGGACGCGCGATCGCGGCCGGCGACCTGCGGCTGGGCGAGGTGGCGACGGCCGGAAGCGGCCGGGAGCTGTCGGCGGTCGTGAAGATTCCGCCGACCGGCATTCCACTCGAGGACATCGAACGGCACGCCCTGGTCGAAGCGCTGAAGATGTCCAACTGGGTGCAGAAAGACGCCGCGGAACTGCTGTCGATCAGCCCGCGGGTGATGAACTACAAGATCAAGACGCTCCGCATCGAGTTCCCGCGCGGACGGCGGGCGATGCCGCTGGCGACAGCCAGCTAGACTCGAGAATTTACAATTTGCAATTTTGAATTGTAAGTTCTCACCTGTTGGCCCGTGGGTGCGCCTTCCGATAGACGTCGAGCAATTGTGTCGCGTTGACGTGCGTGTAGCGCTGCGTCGTGCTGAGACGGGCGTGGCCGAGCATCTCCTGAATCACGCGCAGGTCGGCGCCGCGCCCCAGCAGGTGCGTGGCGAACGAGTGCCGCAGCGCATGCGGGCTGATGCCGAGCCGCGTGCTGAACGAGGCCACGTACCGCCGGACCAGCCGGTCGACACTGCGCACGGTGAGCCGGCCACCGCGATAGTTCACGAAGAGCGGATCGCGCTGGCGGGCCGCTTCCCGCTTCTCGCGCCCTTGCTGGCGCTGCGCGCGCCCGGCGTGGCCGTTGATCAATGCGTCCCGATCCTTCAAGTAGACGCGGATGGCGCCCGCCGTCGCGCCGTTGAACGGGACGATGCGCTGCTTGCCGCCCTTGCCGAGCACACGGACCATCTTCGCGCTCAGGTTCACGTCGCTGACGTCGAGGCCGGTCAGCTCGCTGAGCCGCAGACCTGACGCGTAGAACAGCTCGAGGATCGCCCGATCCCGCCGACCGAGCGGCGTGGCGTCGTCGGCGGCGGCAATCAAGTGGCGCATTTCGTCTTCCGACAGATGCGCCGGCATCCGCACTTCGCGCCTGGGCGTCGCGATGAGGGCGCCGGGGTCGGACGCGATGACGTCCTCGCGCCGCAGGTACTTCAGAAACGTGCGTACGGCGGCGAGCTTGCGCGCGGCGGTGGCACGCGACTGTTCCTGCTTGAGAAGCTCCGCGAGGAACCCGCGAATGGCAGCGCGGTCGAGCCGTGCCGGGTCGAGCTCGCTGCGCTTCGTGCCGGCCGCCAGCGCGGCGTGCGCGATGAACTGCGAGAGATCGCTCTCGTACGCGCGCACGGTGTGAGGCGACAGCCCGCGATTCAGCTTCATGTACTGCAGGAAGGCCTTCAGGTGCGCGGTCATCGGACGACCGGTCGTTCGACCGTCTCCTCGCGCGGGGCCTGATCGGCGATCGATTGCGGCGGCTGTTCGCGCCGGAGGCCCCGGACAGCCATCCACGCGTCGAGGTCGGCCAGGGCGCGATCCGACAACGCCAGCTTCCGCTCCTGTTTGTTGCGCGGTGCCTGACGCAGCGGCTCCATGATCCCGAAGGTGATGTTCGACGGCTCGTAGTGCGCCGGGTCGGCGTGCGACGCGTAGAAGGCGAGCGCACCGATCGCGGTCGATCTGGGCGGCGCCGAGACGGCGGTCCCCTGAGCGAGCGCGGCCGCATTCAGCCCCGCGAGCAGCCCCGACGCCGCCGACTCGACGTACCCCTCGACGCCGGACATCTGGCCGGCGAGAAACAGCGTCGGCTGGCGGCGCACCTGCCAGGTTTCGGCGAGCACCGTCGGTCCGTTCACGTAGGTGTTGCGGTGCACCATGCCGAACCGGACGAACTCGGCCTGTTCGAGGCCGGGAATCAGCCGCAGGAGGCGCGCCTGGTCGCCCCATTTGATCTGCGTCTGGAAGCCGACGAGGCTGTAGTGGTCGCCGGCGAGATTGTCCTGGCGCAGCTGCACCGCCGCGTACGGCTCCCGGCCGGTCCGCGGATCGATCAGGCCCACCGGCTTCATCGGCCCGAACCGGAGGGTGTCCACGCCGCGGTGCGCCATCACCTCGATCGGCAGGCAGCCCTCGAAGAACCGCTCCTTGTCGAAGTCGTGCACGGTGGCAGATTCTGCGCTGGTGAGCGCCTGGTGGAACGCGGCGTACTCGTCGCGGGTCATCGGGCAGTTCAAATAATCGCCCGCGCCATCGTCCACCCCGCAGGCGGGTACAGGGGACGGGTCTCCGTGTAATGTACCGGTACGGAGACCCGTCCCCTGTCTACCGAGACCCGTCCCCCTCAAGCTGCGCTCCCAACGCGACGCGCGGAACACCTTCGCGCGATCGATGCTCTCGGCGAGGACGATCGGGCTGATGGCGTCGTAAAAATAGAGATGATCGCTGCCGACGAGGCGCGCAAGATCTGCGGACAGCGCGGCCGACGTGAGCGGGCCGGTGGCGACGATCACCGGTTCTTGCTCGCTCGACCCGGGAATCGCGGTCACTTCGTCGCGAACGACCGTGATGAGCGGATGCTCCGCGATCGTCCGGGTGATGATCGCCGAGAAACGCTCGCGATCGACGGCGAGCGCCGCCCCCGCCGGCACGCGGCTGGCCTCTGCCGCGCGCATGACGAGCGAGCCGAGCCGCCGCATCTCTTCTTTCAGGAGGCCGACGGCGTTATCGAGCTTGTCGCCGCGGAAGGAATTGCTGCAGACGAGCTCCGCGAGGTGATCGGTCTTGTGGACGGCGGTCGCCCGGACGGGGCGCATTTCGTACAGAACGACCGGCAACCCTCTCGAGGCGCATTGCCACGCCGCTTCGGATCCGGCGAGGCCGCCGCCGACGATCCGGACAGCCATCAGCTTGCGCGCTTGCGCGCGGTGCGCTTACCCGCGGCGCCGGCGCGCTTGGCCGGCGCTTTGGAAGGGGCCTTCGCCGGCGGTGCCGCGGCAGCGACGCCGGCACGGGCGCCCGTACGCGCTCGCCCCCGCGGAGCGCCTGCCGGCGCCCGCCGGCCGCGGCGCGGCGACGGTGGCGCCCCACGCCGCGCTTCGATGAGCGCGCGCGCCTCCTCGAGCGACAAGGTCGCCGGGTCCGTGCCTTTCGGTAGGGACGCGTTCACCTCGCCGTCCGTGACGTACGGACCGTAGCGTCCTTCGAGCACCTGCAGCGCCGCACCACCGTCGGGCGGCTCGATCTTCCGGATGACGCGCTTGGCCGCCTGCCTGGCAGAGCGCTTCGGCGCGGCGAGCAGCGCGAGCGCCCGCTCGAGATCGACGGTGAACAAATCGTCAGTGGCCTCGAGCGACCGATAGTCGTCGCCATGCTTGATGTAGGGGCCGAACCGGCCGAGCCCTGCCACGATCGGATTGCCCGACTCCGGGTGCGCGCCAAGCCCGCGCGGCAGTTCGAGCAGCTTCAGCGCGGCGTCCAGCGTGACGGTAGCCTCCGTGAGGCTGCCGGTGAGCGACGATCGCTTCGGCTTTTCCTTCACGCCTTTCTCCGGCGTCTCGCCCAACTGGACGTACGCGCCGAACCGGCCGTTGATCGCGTAGACGTTCTGGCCGCTCTTCGGATCGACGCCGAGCATGCGCGGCCCTTCGGCCTTGGCGCGAATGAGGGTCATCGCCTTCTCGACCGTGAGGTCGGCCGGCGGCAGCGTCGGCGGCAGACCAGCCGTCTTGCCCGGACCGCCCTCCCCCAGCTGCAGGAACGGGCCATAGCGGCCGATGCGCACCTTGATCGGCGCACCCGATTCGGGATCCGCGCCGACGTCGATCAGCGGGTAGTCGGCGTTCTCTTCAGCCTGCTTGACGGCGTCCTCCAGGCCGCGATGGTGCCGATCGCCCCGATAGAACTGCTTGATGAAGTCGAGCCACTCGCGCTCGCCGCGCGAGATCTGATCCAGATCCTCTTCCATCTCCGCCGTGAACTCGATGTCGACGAGATCGCCGAAGTGCTCGCGCAGCAGGCTCGTGACCGCAAACGCGGTGAAGCTCGGGACCAGCGCCTTGCCCTGACGGAACACGTACCCGCGGCGCTCGATCGTGCTGATCGTCGCCGCGAACGTGGACGGCCGGCCGACGCCGATCCGCTCCAGTTCCTTGATGAGCGACGCTTCGGTGTAGCGCGCGGGTGGCGCGGTCTCGTGCCCCTTCGGCTCGAGATTCGTGAGGCGCACGCGCGTCGCGTCGCGGGCGATCTGCTCGCCGACGGTGAGCGCCGGCAGCACCGACTCCTGCTCCTCGAGCTCGGCGGCCGGGTCGTCGCTCCCTTCGACATACGCGCGACGGAATCCGGCAAACTCGATCGCCTTGCCCGACGCGGTAAAGATCGCCTCCTCTTCCTTCTCCGTGCGCGCGGCGATCTCGATCGTCGTCCGCAGCACGCGCGCGTCCACCATCTGCGACGCCATGGTGCGCTTCCAGATCAACTCGTAGACGCGAAGCTCGTCGCCCGTCACGACGCCGTCGAGCGATGCCGCGGCGCTGGTGAAGTTCGTCGGCCGGATCGCTTCGTGCGCCTCCTGCGCGTTCTTCACTTTCGTCGCGTATCGGCGCGGCGCAGCGTAGTACTCGTCGCCGAAGAGCTCGCGGATCGCGCGCGCCGACTCCGCCAGCGCCTCGTCGCTCAACGTGGTCGAATCTGTGCGGTGATAGGAGATGTGGCCATCCTGAAACAGCCGCTGCGCCGCTTGCATCGTCCGCTGCGTCGAGAAGCCGAGCTTGCGGCTGGCTTCCTGCGTGAGCGTGGAGGTCGTGAATGGCGCCGCGGGCCGCTCGATGCCCGGCTTCGCGTCGACGGCCGAAACGGTCCACGGCAAATTGCGGCCGAGCGCGTCGGCGAGGGCGCTCGCATCGGACTCCGAGAGCAGCCGCACGTTCTTGGTGACGAGCGCGCCGTTGGCGTCGAAGTCCTTGCCGCTGGCGACGCGGACGTCGCCGATGCGCGCCAGCGTGCCGGTGAAGGTGCGCCCATCGGCCGCAAACTGCGCGTCGAGATCCGAGTAGCGCGCCGTGCGGAAGGCGAGCCGCTCGGTTTCGCGATCGACGATCAGCCGGACGGCAATGCTCTGCACGCGACCGGCGCTCAACCCCGTCTGCACTTTCTTCCAGAGCACCGGCGACAACGTATAGCCGTACAGGCGGTCGAGGATGCGGCGGCTTTCCTGCGCGCGAACGAGATTGTCGTCCACGGCATGCGCGTCCTTCACCGCCTGGTCGATCGCCTTCTTCGTAATCTCGTGAAAGACGATGCGCTTGACTGGCACCTTCGGCTTGAGCACCTGCAGCAGGTGCCAGCCGATCGACTCGCCCTCACGGTCGGGGTCGGTCGCGAGCATCACTTCGCTGGCGCTCTTCAGCGCCGTCTTCAGCTCCTGCACGCGCTTGCGTTTGTCGTCGGGCACGACGTAGTACGGCTTGAAGTCGCCATCGGTATCGATGCCGAGCCGCCCCCACTTCTTCTTCTTGATCTCGTCCGGCACCTGGTCGGCCGACTCGGGCAGGTCGCGCACGTGGCCGTAGCTGGCCTTCACGTCGTACCGGTCGCCCAGAAAGCGCCCCAGCGTCAGCGCCTTGGTCGGCGACTCCACAATCACCAGCGTTTTTGCCATACCTGTCTTTTCACCCTAGCACGATCCGTCAAGATCGTACGAACCGGCCGCCCCCGGCGCGCCGTACGCATCCCTGCAATTCCAGTTCGAACAATCGCGGCAGCAGCTTCGACGAGGGCAGGCCCGTGCGGTCGGCAATCGTATCCAGATCGCACGGCTCGCCCCGTGTGAGGCAGGCCAGAATCGGGTCGGCTCGCGGTCCTGGCGAGGCCGCCTCCGCGGCCGCCCCGCCGTGCAGGCACAGCCCCAGCTCCTCCAAGATATCGTCCGCCGACTCCACAATCTTTGCACCGTCCCGTAAAAGCGCGTGGGCGCCGCGGTTACGGCCGCTCAGCACGTTGCCCGGAACGGCGAGCACGTCGCGCCCCTGATCGAGCGCGCAGCGCGCGGTGATGAGCGACCCGCTCTTCTGGCCCGCCTCGATGACCACGATCGCGCGCGACAGCCCGCTGATGATGCGATTGCGCTGCGGGAAGAAGATCGCGTTCGGCGGCGTCCCCGGCACCAGCTCGCTGATCACCGCGCCGCGTTGTTCGATGTCGCGCGCCAGCGGCGCGTGCTCGGGCGGATACATCACGTCCACCCCCGATCCGAGGACCGCGATCGTCTCGCCGCCTCCGGTCAGCGCCCCGCGATGCGCGGCCGAATCGACGCCGCGTGCCAGGCCGCTGACGATCGTCAGCCCGCGCGACGCGAGATCCGCCGCGAGCTGACCGGCGATCTCGAGCGCATACGGCGTCGCCGCGCGCGACCCCACGATGGCGACGGACGGCCGGGCGACGAGCGACGACACCGCACCACGCAGCCAGAGCACCGGCGGCGGATCGACAATCGCCGCCAGCGCGGGCGGATACTGCGCGTCGCCCCAGGTAATTACGGCGAACCCGCCGCTCGCCGCCCGATCGATCGCCTTCGCGGTGCGCGACGCGATCCACGCGCGCCGTGCGGGCTGTCGAGGCCATCGTTCGGCAATCAGCGCGTCGAACACGTCGCCGGCGCGGCGTCCGGCTCGAAGCCGCTCCGCAATATCGCGGCCCCACGAGAGCGGCAGCAGAGAAAGGGCGATGAAGTCCGACAGGTCGATCATGGCCGCGCGCCCTGGCGTAGCGCGGCTCGGCGCCAAAAGAAAAAGGCCGGACCGCCGCACGCGTTGCGCGGGGCTCGACCTCTGCCGTCTATTATAGACGCGATTCGTAAATCGAGGACGACGCTCGTCGAAAAAACCGCGCGTTACCGGAGATTTACCGTGGCACATGGCTTGCTCGTCCGCGCGGTGATGATCGATTCCAAATTCCTTGCATGTCCGCGAGACGTATCGCTATAGTGGAAAATACCCAGCCATGAACGTGCGTGTTTTTTCGTTGATCACGCTCGCGGCGCTCGGCCTGCTGCTGCCGGCGCAGCCGGCGCGCGCCGACGCACGCCACGACGCCAAGGCGCAAGTCGCGTTCGGCATCGACGTCGCCCAGCGCGGCTTGTGGCGCGAGGCGATTTACCGATGGGAGAAGGCCGTCGAGATCGACCCGGCGTACGCCGCCGCCTTCAACGATCTCGCAATCGCCTACGAGCACGAGGGACAGCTCCAGAAAGCGCGCAAGGCGTACGACAAGGCCCTCGAGCTCGACCCCAACAACGCCCAGATTCGTCAGAACTACGAGCTGTTCAAGGAAATCAATGACCGGACGAATCAAGGGAAAACGAAGTCTTAGCCTGGCGCTCGCCGCGCTGACAGCGCTTGCCGCCGCAATCACTATCGGGTGCGGGGCCGATTTCCTCGAAATCCCAATCGAAACGCCCCTCACGCCGAAGCTCGACGTCTCCCCGTTCCAGCGCGTCCTCGTCGCCGGCTTCGTCGCCGGCGGGACCGAGGACGTGGACGCGAATCAGGAGACCGTACGCCTGCTCCGCAGTCAGCTGCGCACGAAATCGCAGCTGAAGGTGATCGACGCCGACGTCATGCCGCTGCTCGATATCGTCCAGGAACAGACGAAGGCGAACGCGCCTGCCGCCGAAGAGCCGGCCGTGGCGCGCGAGAACGTGCCCAACCCCGGCGGGCAAGGCGGCGGCAACGGCACGACGATCGCGAACCTGCAGCCGATGGCGCTCCCCAAGACGATCAAGGAAGAGAAGGACCTCGAACCGTACGAGCGGCTGTTCGCCAACACGGCGTACTGGAAGCGGATCGGCGAGGAATATCAGAACCCGTTGATCGTCACCGGCACGGTGCTCTTCACGCCGCACACGAGCTCCGGCTTCGTCCAGCGCGACGAAGAGACGATGGACAATTTCGGACGCCGCATCGTGCGCCCGATGCGCACCTACATGGAGCGCAAGGGCTTCATCCTGCGCCCGAAATTCGTCTTCATCGACGGCCGCACGGGCGCGACGATGTACTCGGAGAGCTATCGGGAAGAGGTGCTCTACAGCGCACAGCAGAACACGCCGGCGCTGTCGTCGTACTTCGAGCTGATGGACCGTCTCCTGCCAAATTTCCTGAGCGCGCTCAGCAATCAGAAGATCAAGGGCACGCGCGTCCTGCTGAAGTAGCAGCGCCCGCCACTCCGAGGCAACGTGCGTTTCAATCCTCAGGCGCTTCTCGTGCTGGCGCTCTTCGCGGTCACGTTGCTGCTCGCGGTCAACCGATACATCGGGGCCGCCTCCATCACCGCGCTGACGGTCGTCGACGTGCTGTACGCGTGGCTGGTGCTCGGCCGCGCTGGACCGTCGAAGCCACACACACCATCGTCATAGCCGACAGATTCCGCGATGGGTTCGGCCCTCATCGGCGCCTGGGTGGCACACATCGCGTTCTGGATCCTGCTCGCGCAGGGACTTCTGTCCGGCGAGCTGAGCACGCGGGGCTGCGCCGGTTTCGTCGTCGCGTGGCTGGCTGCACTCGTCGGACTCCCGTTCGTGCCCTACGCACCGGCCCACGCGATGTTCCCGTCGGTGGTCGCCATCCTCGACATCGCGCTAGTCTTCGTCGTCTTCAAGGGCGACGTGCGGATCGCATGACTGCACTTCCCGCGTCCCACGCGGGAAGGCGGCCATCACGATTCAGGCTTTGCAGGGCGGCACGTGCACGACTTTCGTCGGCAGCTTTGGGCTCGGTGCGGGCTGGACGATCGGCATCCTCGACGCGAACTGCGGATCGACCGGCGTCAGCATCTTGCAGTCGATCGGAGTCGACGGCTTGTCGGAAGGCGCCTCGACCGCGGGCGCGAACGCCGGCGCGGCCATCGGCAGCCGCGGTGCAGCGCCCGGCGTTTTCGGGCCAAACGCGAATGGGCGCAGCGCCGAGCAGGTTGGGCCGGCCGACGAGGGGCACTGCGCGCGCGCCGTGCCGGACATCACCGCGGCGAACAAGACGACGGCGAGAAAGGTGGTGCGCATGGATCGAATGCTACAACCGCTCATATCCGCCGTCCACGTTAAAGCGGCACGTTGCCGCCTGCTCCGATTGACGCCATCGGCGCGCCCGACATGGCTACAATTGAGCGATGCGGCGCGCCCTAATCGTTGTGGCGATCCTCGTGGCCGTGCTCGCGCTGACGCAGGTGCGCTTGTCCAGGGGCGAGCCGCCGCCGCCCCGAAAACCCGGCTTGGTTTACTACCTCCGGTGACGGCAGCACCACAGAAGGTCAAAAGCGCTCTGGACCAGGGCCGAGAGAATCGTCGGGGCTGTTCGACACATCCAGCGGTCGCGGCATGATGAGCCTCACCATTGCGCCTCGGACGTTCTTCGCCTTGGTGACGGTCGGCTTCCAATTGGTCGGTGGGGGCGCCGTGGCTTCGCTCCACAAGTTTTGCTATCGGGTGGCGACCTCCGTCAGATGCTGGACTTGCCGGTCGAACTCGGCTGGGTCGACAAGTTTCGGT
>DATATJ010000074.1:0-13422 GCA_036268855.1 Vicinamibacterales bacterium | reverse complement strand
AGCTTCGGCGCGAAGATTCCCGAACGCGATCTCATTCAGGAAGTGCCGCAGGCGATCACTCTCGGCGGCTGGCTGGGCGGCGCGCTCCAATGGCATTTCACCTTCATGTGGATCTTCGCCGGCGGCGGGCTCCTCTACGTGGTGTCGCAGGTCTCGAGCGGTCGCTATCGGGACGTCGCGTTCAGGCGCCGCGACGTCGCGGGGGTTTGGCCGATGGCGCGGCACTACTTCTTCTTCGGAGCGAAACCGGCCGCCACGGGCCAGTACAACCCCCTGCAGAAGCTGGCCTATTCGACGGCGATCCTCCTGGGGGCGCTCTCGCTGCTCACCGGCGCCGTGATGTACAAGCCCGCGCAGTTATCGGCGCTCGGACTGATCTTCGGCGGCTATCACGGCGCGCGCGTGGTGCACTTCCTGGCGATGTGCGGCTTGCTCGCGTTCATTCCCGGCCACCTGGTGATGGTCGCCGTGCACGGGTGGGACAACTTCCAATCGATGCTCACCGGGTGGAAACGCTACCCGGAGTACATCTCCGATGGAGACCACCGTTGACCCGACGCGTTCTCGCGCTCACCTGCCTGGCCGGCATCCTCATCGCCGGCGGCTGGCTTGCAGCCGCGGCGTCGTCCACGCACGTCCACGCTCTGCGATCCGAGCACGCCGAGCCGGCGGCCGTCGCTCCGCCCGCGCGAGTCGCGGTCACGGCGGAGGGCAAGCTGTACCACCGCCCCGAGTGCACCTTCATTCACGGCCCGGTGACGATGATGCCGGGCGAGGAAGCTGTCGCGGAGGGCTACACGCCGTGCACGCGCTGTCTGAAACGCGAGGGTCGCTGACATCGGGGGTCGTCGCCGCCAACGTGCGAAGACTTCAGCCCGTGGCGCCTGGCTGAAGGCCTTCGCCGCCGCCTCACGCTACATTTGGCAGGACGCCGACACCATTTTCAGCGTCTTGACCGCCAGCGCCGGCGCGTCCATCGCGTCCTTCTCCATCGCGTCCATCTTCGCGTCACTCGACGAAACGGTGTGCCCGACGTGCCGGCTCAAGTCAACGGACGTCGCCATCAGCGTCAGGGCCGTCGGCGTCATCGCGTCCTTCTTCATGGAGTCGCTCGAGATCCGATCGCCCACGGGCTTCACGTGTGTCAGCGTGAACGTGCCTGCCTTGCTCCCCCGCCTGGAGGCAGCCGGTGTCCGTGACGGCAGGCGCGGCCGTGGCCGGTGCGACAGTCGGCGGCGCCGCGCTGCTCGCCAGGGACAAGGACCACGACGGCGACAGCGGCCACAAGAAGCCGACCAAAGAGGACGTACGCATTCTCGTCGCGGCCGAAATCGCCGAGGCGCTGGCCGTCACGACCTACACGAACATCATCACGACCGCGCCGTTCTTCACGCGACTGGAGGACGATGATCAAGGGTATCTGCAGGCGGCCCGCCAGGAGGAGATGTCGCACTACCTGCTCGAGTTGTCTGTCTCCGGCCGGCCGTCGCCTTTCACGACCTTCTTCTTTCCGTTCCAGATGTTCGAGAACGCGCAAGTGACGTTGAACACGCTCGTGACGCTCGAGGACGCGTTCATCGCCGCGTACCTCGTAGGCGTCCGGCAGTTCAGCAGCGACGATCTGCGCGTGACCGCTGCGCGGATCATGGGCATCGAAAGCGACCACCGGACGCTCGCGCGCGTCGTCGGGCCGGGCGTCGCACTGGCCGATGGCGGTCCCATCGAACTGATCAGCGGCGCACAGGGTCAGGCGGAGTCGGTGGACCAGCCCAACAACAACGGGTACGAGCGGACGCTCGGCTGGACGCGCATCGAGCAGGCGATCGACGCCCTGCTGCCGTTCGCGGATCCAGCGGCCGCCCAGCAGGCCGGCCTCGACACGAGCCGGCCCTACACGTTCGCGCCGTTCACGCCCGTGCTGCCGTCGCCGCTCGGCGCTTTCGGGTCCTTTACCGGGTAGCCGGTGTCACGGTTGACGCCCGCGAAACGGCGCGGGCGTCAATCAGCATCGGCGACATCGACATTTCGTTTACAATAGAACAATGGATGTCGATTCGACCGGCGACGCCGGCGTTTCGTCGATTGCCGCCGCGATCGGCGAGCCGCCGCGCGCCCGCATGCTCTACTGCCTCATGGACGGACGCGCACGAACCAGCACCGAGCTCGCGGTCGTGGCCGGCGTGAGCCCGTCGACGGCCAGCGTGCATCTCACGAGGCTCAGGGATCAGCGCCTGGTGAACGTGGCCGTCCAGGGCAAGCACCGCTACTACACGCTCGCGGGACGCCATGTCGCGCCGGCGCTCGAAGCGTTGAGCGTGCTGGCCGGCGGCTCGCGCCACACGTTCACCCCGAGCACGCCGAGCCGTCTCCGCGCGGCGCGGACGTGCGACGACCATCTCGCCGGCAGCGTCGGCGTCGCGCTGCACGATCGATTGACGGCGCTTGGCTGGTTGGCGTCCGGTCGGCCAAGCGAATCGACATACGACCTCACGCCCGCAGGCGCGCGGGCGCTCGAGGCGCTCGGCATCGATGTGGAAGCGACCCGAGCGCAGCGGCGTCGCTTTGCCTTCGCGTGTCTGGATTGGAGCGAGCGGCGGCCGCACGTCGGCGGCGCGCTCGGCGCCGCGCTGCTCGCGCTTGCGCTGAAGAAGAAATGGGCGACGCAGGATCTCGACAGCCGCGCGCTCACCGTCACGCCGCTCGGCCGGCGCGACATGCGGGCGCGCTTCGGTTTATTCGCGTAGCGCGATCGTGGGATCGACGGTCGCGGCGCGCCATGCCGGCAGCCACGACGAAAACGCCGCGATCACCAGGAACACGACGGTCATCGCGGCGAACGTCGCCGGATCGCTCGCGCGCACGCCGACCAGCATCGTCGTCATCAGCCGCGTCAGCGCCAGCGCCGCCACGACACCGACGATGATGCCCGCCACGCTCAGCCGCAGCCCCTGGCCGACGACGAGACGCAGAATCCGGCCTGGCGCGGCGCCCAGCGCCATGCGCACGCCGATCTCGGCGGTCCGCTGGCGGACGACGGTCGACAGGACGCCGTACAGGCCCACGCCCACCAGCAGCGCCGCAATCGCCGCGAACACGCCAATCAGCATCAAGGTGAACCGCGTGTGCGCCTGCGCGCGAGAGACGAGCGTGGTCATCGGCGCGATGTCGGTCATCAGCAGGCTCGAATCGATCTTCGCGATCTCGGCGCGCGCTCGCGCGGCAAACGACGCGGGGTCGCCGGCCGTCCGCAGCGCCCATTTGGGCGCGCCGAACCCCAGGAAACCGTCCGTGAAGAACACCTCCTCGCGCCCGGGCTCCGCGATCGACGTCAGACGCTGATGCGCGACGACGCCGATGATCTGGACGAACTCCGGTTCGGGCGTCCGGACGCGTATCAGAATGCGTTTGCCAACGGCCGACTGGTTCGGAAATGCCTTGGCCGCCAGGAACTGATCGACGACCACGACGTTGCGTGACGGATCGTTGTCGGCATCGGTGAAGGTGCGCCCGTCGATCACCGGCGTGCGCATCGCCTCGAAGTACCCGGGCCGCACCAGCTGCCAGTCCACCGCCTGGTACTTGCTGTTGTCGGCGAGCGCGTCCTCAGTACCCCAGCGGATCGTGCTGAAATTTCCTGCGAGCGGAAATGGGAACGACGCCGTCGCGGTCTGCACGCCGGGAATCGCGCGCAGGGCATCCTGAATCGCGCGCGTGTTCGCCGCGCGTTGCGCCGGCGGCCCGGGACGGCCGCCGAGGAGCTGGAACGTCAGGATGTTGCCGGGATCGTATCCGGGATTGATGCGTTGCAGCTCGACGAAGCTGCGGAACATCAGCCCCGAGCCGATCAGCAGGACGAAGCAGAGCGCCACTTCGGCGACGACCACCGCGTTGCGCAGGAGTCCGCCCCGGCTCAGGCCCGCCACGCGGCTGCTGCCGCGGAGCACATTCATCAGGTCGAGCCTGAAGGCGCCCCAGGCCGGCGTCAGCCCGAAGAGCACCGCGGCCCCGAGCGAGATGGCACCCGTGAACACGAGCACCGTCGGGTCGATGCTGATGACGCTCAATCGCGGCAGATTCGCTGGCGCCAGCGCGAGCAGCTCCTGGACGCCGGCCCACGCCAGCCCGACACCGATCGTGGCGCCAATCGCGGTGAGCAGGATGGCCTCGGCGAGCATCTGCTGGACGATGCGCCATCGGCCCGCTCCGAGCGCCGACCGCACCGCCAGCTCGGCGCGCCGCAGCGACGCGCGGACGAGCAACAGGTTCGCCACGTTGGCGCACGCGATGAGCAGCAGGAACATCACCGCGCCCATCAGGGCGAGAATCGCCGGCCGCACGGCCTGGACGAGCGCTTTGTGCATCGGCTCGACACGTTCATAGAACCGCGACGTCGCGTAGAGGGGAAAGTCCTTGCGAATCTGGCTGGCGGCCGACTCGACTTCCGCCTGGGCGCGCTCCAGCGTCACGCCCGCTTTCAGGCGGCCGATCGGCCTGAGGAAATACCCATTGCGATTGGCGTTGTTGTACGTGAGCCGCTGCGCGGTCCACACGTCCGGCGACGTCTCCATGTTGTCGGCCGGCGCGAACAGCAGCTCGAACCCCGGCGCGAGGATGCCGACCACGCGCTGCAGGCGCGGTCCAGCGCCTGGCAGATCCTTCCCGACGATGGCCGGATCGCCACCGAAGCGGCGCTGCCAGAACTCGTAGCTCAGAATCGCCATCGTCGGCAACGGCGGCGGTTGCGCAGCGCCGGGCGCGGTCGCGCCGGGCGGAGGCGCCGGCGCGGGTGTGCCATCGGCCTCGTCGAAGTCGCGTCCGAGCAGGATGCGGGCGCCCATCACCCGGAAGAAATTCGTCGTCACGCCGCCGACGCGGATCTGCTCCGGTGTGCCGTCGGCGGCCGGGACGATCTGCCGGCCGGTGGTGACCGCGGCCATGTCCTCGAACGCGCCCTTGGAGCCATTACGTAGATCCGTGTAATTCTCGCTGGAGATCGGCATGCCGGTGTCGTTGCGGGCGCGGAGGTCCGCGTAGAGGACAACCAGCTGCTGGGGATCTTTATAGGGCAGCGGACGCAGCAGGACGGCATTGGCGACGCTGAAGATCGCCGTGCTCGCGCCGATGCCGAGTGCGATGGTGAGCGCGGCGGTCAGGGCAAACACCGGACTCCGCCGGAGCGCTCGAGCGGCAAACGTCAAGTCGCGTAACCACATGAGTCGGTCCTTTCAAGTGACGCAGGTAGCGCGAAGGGCTTTAGCCAAGCGTCTCCGCGCCCAGCGGCGCTCGGCTGAAGCCTTCGCGCTACAGCGAACGGCTGAAGCCTTCGCGCGACAGCGAGCGGCTGAAGCCCTTCGCGCGACAGCGAGCGGCTGAAACCCTTCGCGCGGCGGCGAGCGGCTGAAACCCCTTGCGCGACAGCGAGCTTCGCGTCAACGCGCCTGATGCTGCCCCATACAGTACATGTCGTCCGCTTCGCAGCCCTCGACTTCCACCTGCACCGTCGTGTGCGTGATCTGGAACCGGTGTTCGATGTCGTGAACCACCGCGCGCAGGACCTGCTGCCCTTCCCGAATCGTCTGCTCGGTCACCACGATATGGCAGCTGCAGGCGACCACACCCGGACCGACCATCCAGACGTGCAGGTCGTGGACGTCGAGCACGCCGGGCACCGCCTCGATCGCGGCGATGACGGCCGGCATGTCGGTCCCGGCTGGCGTCCCTTCGAGCAGCACCGTCGCGCTCTCGCACAGGACCCCGTAGCTGCTATAGACGATCAAACCGGCAATTAGGATGGACACGACCGGATCGGCGAGCGGCGCGTGGGTCAGGGCCACGACGACTCCGGCGAGCACCACGCCGAACGCCGAAATGGCATCGCCGATCATGTGGATGTAGGCGCTTCGGACGTTCAGGTCGTCGGCCGCGCCGCGCTGCAGCCACAGACCGATGAATCCATTCACGAAGATGGCCGCGCCGGCGACCGCAATCATGAGCACGCCGCTCGATGGTTCGGGCTGGCGAATGCGCGCCACCGCCTCCCAGCCGATGATCATCGCGATGAGGATCAGGGAGACGGCGTTCACGAGCGCCGCGAAAATCCCCACGCGGTGATATCCGAAGGTCATTCCCTCGTGGGAGGGCTTCCGCGCCACCGACAGCGCGTACCAACTGAAGCCTAATGCCGCGGCATCGGCGAGATTGTGGCCGGCATCGGACAGCAGCGCCAGACTGTGCCCCCACCATCCCGACAGCGCTTCGACGACGACGAACGCGACGGTGATGGCCACGGCGGCCGCCATCGTTCGGCTCGACACGTGCGCAGGAACGTGGACATGCGCGTGGCTGTGGCTGTGGCCGTGCGTGTGCGAATGGCCGTGCGACGAGACGTCGGTCACAACAGCGTGCCTCGCAGCACGACGAGCCCGACCGAGAAGTAAATCACCAGACCGGTGACGTCGACCAGCGTCGCGACGAAGGGCGCAGAGGAGGTGGCCGGATCGAAGCCGAGCCGGCGGAGGATCAGCGGCAGCATCGACCCCACGAGCGTGCCCCAGAGCACAATCGCGATCAGGGCGAGGCCAACGGTCAGCGCCACGAGCAACCAGTGCGGGCCGTACAGCGTCGAGAACATCGACCAGATGGTGATGCGCAGGAAGCCGATCGCGCCGAGGATGCATCCGAGGATGACGCCGGACATCGCTTCGCGGTGCACGACCCGCCACCAGTCACGAATCCGCAGCTCGCCGACGGCCATGGCGCGGATCACGAGCGTCGAGGCCTGCGACCCGGAATTCCCACCGCTGGAGATGATCAACGGGACGAACAGCGCGAGCACGACGGCCCGCTCGATTTCCTTTTCGAAGAAGCCCATCGCCGTCGCGGTCAGCATCTCACCCAGGAACAAGACGACGAGCCAGCCGGCCCGCTTCTTGATCATGCGGCCGAGCGCAATCTCCATGTATGGCTCGTCCAGCGCTTCGGAACCGCCGACGCGCTGCATCTCGCGCGTCGCTTCTTCTTCGGCGATGTCGAGGACATCGTCGACGGTCACGATGCCGATGAGCTCGCCCGTCGTGTCGGTGACGGGCAGCGCGGTTCGATCCTCGCGCCGGAAGACGTCTACGGCGGTTTCCTGGCGATCGGTGGCCTTCAGCGCGACGTAGCGCCGATCCATCAAGTCCGAGACGTGGCCGTCGAGCGGTGCGACCAGGAACTGGCGCATGCGGATGTCGTCGATGAGGCGCCCCTCGCCGTCTACGACATAAATGACGTTGAGCGTTTCGCTGTCCTGCCCGTGCTCGCGGACGTAGTCCATCACCTGCTGGACGGTCCAGGTTTCGTAGACGGCAATGTAGTGCGGCGTCATGAAGCGGCCGATCGTGCCGGGCGCGTAGCCGAGCAGCGTCACCGCTTCGTGGCGCTCCTCGGGCGTCAGCAGCGCCAGCAGCTGCTTCGTGACATTGGCGGGCAGCTCGCCGAACAACAGGGTGCGATCGTCGGGCGCCATGTGGTTCAGCAGCGCGGCGACCTCTTCCTGGCCCATCGACTTCACGAGGTCGTGCTGCGCCACCGGCGGCAGGTACTCGAACACGCTCGCCTCGAGCGTCCGCGGCAGGACCCTGAAGGCAATCACCCGCTCGTCGGTCTTCAGGTATTGGATGACCGACGCGATTTCCTGCGGCGACAAGGCGCAGAGGCGCTCGCGGAGCTGGGCGAGCCCGCTGCCGCCGATCAAGTCTTCGATCTCGGAGACGCTCGCTCCGCTCATGGCAATCTCCGGCACACTCTACTCAGGTGGATGACGCGTCGGCCGCGCGTCGGAATGGATCGGGTCAATCTTACCCGACAACCGGAACGCTTCTTGCGCGCGGGGACGGGTCTCAAAGGAACGGTTCTTGCGCCGGGGGACGGGTCTCAGGCGGGTGCGCGAAGTCGTCGGCTGGTCAATGCGGGTCGGGTCGATGGGCGGATCCAAAGGACCCGCCCTACAAGCTACAACCGTCGGACGCCCGCGTCAGCGGCACACGGCGGTCGAGACATTGCCCGAGCCGTCGGTGGCGGTGACCACGGCTTGTCCCTTGCCGACGTGGAAGTGGCGCACGCCGTCGGCCGTGTTCACCAGCGTGACGCCCCCCTGGCCGGTCTCGTCGATCTTGATCGTCTCGCCGTTGGCGATGACGTAACTGCCCAGCGTGATCGTCGACGACCCGCACGCGTCGATCGTCGTGGCCTTGAAGGCATTCCCCGGCGGCTGACCCGCGACGCACGACACCGTAGGCGGCGTCGTGTCGACGACGGTCACCGACTGCGAACTATCGCTCGTGTGATTGGCGGATGCGTCGGTCGCCGTCCACGTGACGTGCGTCGTGCCGAGGCCGAAGATCGCCGGGGCGTTGTTGCTGAATGCAGGGACTCCCGCGCAGTCGTCGGTGGCCGTCGGCGCACCGAGCGCGGCGGCCACGCAGTTGTTCAACTGGACGTCCGGCGGGATGGACGTGAACACGGGCGGTGTGGTGTCCACGACCGTGACGGTTTGCATCGCGGTGGCGGTCCGGCTCTTGGCGTCGGTCGCGGTCCAGGTGACCGGATTCGGCCCGATGCTGAAGACCGCGGGCGCATTGCTGGTGACCGTGAGCGGTCCGCCGTCGCAGACGTCGGTGGCCCGCGGCGCGCCAATCGTGTGCGCCTTGCACGAAGCGAGCGTGACGCCAGGTGGCGCGCTGATCACGGGCGTCGGGACGGGCGATTGATCCGCGTTCGGGAACAGCGGGCAGTTGTCCGTGCGATTCGGCACGCCGTCGCCATCGGAATCGGGGAACGTGATGGGACCCGAGATCGTCGTCGTCAGCGTTCCGCCGAGGGTATTGTCGTACAGACAACCGATCGGCGTGCAGCCGATCGAGAAGTGCATGCTGGTGGCGATGACCACCGTCAGCTGCAGGGTCCCCTGCGTGAGGTCGATGGTCCCGGTCACGTCCTGCAGCGGAGTGAGGTAGTTCGTCGAGAGCGTGCCGTTGACGGTGGCGGCTTCGTACAGCTGGAAGCCTGTCCGCGGGATCGTCACCGCGTAAACGCCGCCGCCGAGCGGCGCGCCGGTGAACGACGCGGCGTGCGCGAGCTGGACGCTGACCGTGCTGAAGTCTTCGTCGCCGCTGTCGCCGTCGCAGCTGGCATGAATGTGGAACGGCTCGAACGACACGCTCGCGCGGCTCAGCACGAACGACCTGGCCCCGCCGCCGATATCGACGCCGTCGACAGGCGTGAACTCGATCCGGCCGCTGGTGAGCGCGACCGTGCGCTTCACATCGTCGCAGTTGAGCGGCAGCGGCTGGTCGATTTGCAAATCGCCCGTGAGGCTCGAGACAACCGCCGGCTGCAGGTCGCCCCCGCGGGCGAAACCCGCCGCCGCGACAAGGGCCGCGGCGCCGGCGATCACGAGGCGCATCCACTTTGTGGTCATGGCTCGATCTCCTCGCAATCAGTGAATGCGCACGAGGCGCACGTCGTCCAGCGTGGCGCCCTGCTCTTTGAACGACGAGTCCACATGCACGGGATAACCGCCGAAGACCGTGCTCGTGTAGAACACGCTCTCCGGGCACAACGTTCCAGGCGCGCACGGACCGACGACGCGCGAGTAGTACACCGTGGCGCTGCCGTCGAAATTGTCCTTGAGAGCGACGCGGAACCTGTCGCCCGCCGCGTAGGTCCCGAACGGCTGTCCGCCGTTCCGGATCTGACCGCTCTCGAAGACGTAGAACTGGCCGTCGCTGAACAGATCGATCGCGAAATTGATGTTGTTGAAGTTGGGCGTGGCGTCGTTGCCGCCGGGACCGAGCGACAAGCCGCCGAGCCGCGCCTTGTCCGTTTCCGTCGCCGTGAACTGGACGTAGCCGTCGCCGCTGGCGATGGTCTGGCTCGACGCGGCGCCTGCATCGAAGTTGCCGGTGGTCGCCGACGTCCGCGTCAACGTGTTCGACGCGCCGCCGCTGACACCGACGCCGCCAGCCAGGTTCTGCCAGCCGACCGGCTCAGGAATGCGCCGCGGGTCGACCTGCGCGGGCTGCGTGACGTCGTCGAAGCTCGGTTGAAGCACGCCCTCGGCGGTGCACGCGCCTTGAAAACCGCCGAACCCGAAGAGCGTCGGGTCGCCGAGCGGATAGTTGGTGCTGGCGCGCGCGTGCTGTGAGCAGAACGTCGCGACCGCCGCCGACGTGCTGCCCTGTGAGCCGCCGTTCAAGTCCTCGCACATCGCCACGCAGACGCCGTTCGGATCCGAGTACGCGAGGCCCGGACCGATGATGTCGAGGTACTTCACACACACCGGCGAGCCTTGCGGAAAGGACGTGTCGAACGGCACGACCACCGGCATCGCGCCGCAGCCGGCGGTGCTGCGCGCACTCGCCGAGTAGTCGAGCGCCGAGTTGCCACCCGCCTGCCCGTTGACCAGATCCACGGCCGCATGCGACCGCGACAGCAGGCTGGACACTTCGTCAGGGCTCGCACAGTGCGGCGCCTGCTGCATGCTCTCGATATCGCAGAAAATCGGCAGCGTGCGCGGCGGTGTGCCCTGCGTCAGGTTGGGGACGCCGGGCTGGATTTCGGTGAGTCCGAACACGCGGTCGCACGCCGGGAGCACCAGCAGCACCGCGAGCCAGAGCCAGCCGACCGCCAGGGTACGCAGGACGCATTGCAACCGGTTTCGCATGGAACGGGTCCTCCTCAGGCGTTCAACGTTCGGAACGGCCGTGCCGCCGGCCGGGCATTCCCGCGCGTCCAGGCCAGCGCCGCCGCCGCCAGCGCGAAAGTCACGAGCGCGATGAACTGGGACGTCGAAAACGGGCCGACGCTGCCGCGATGCGGATCGGCGCGCAGCACCTCGATGGCGGCGCGCAGCACGGCATAGCCGAGCACGGTCGAGAGGAACACGCGGCCTGGCGCGGCGTGCCGGCGCCGCACGGCCAGGGCGACGATCAGGAGGACGAGGCCGGCCAGCGACTCATAGAGCTGTGTCGGATGCACCGCCAGCGACTGGGTCGCACCCGCCGGAAGCAAGCCGAGAAGCGACTGCTCCTGAAATGCCGGGGAGCCGCCGGGAAAGCGCACGGCCCACGCGCCCGCCCACGGCTGGCCGAAATCGCAGCCACCGAGGAAGCAGCCGATCCGCGTCACCATCAAACCGACGCACAGCGACGGCGCCGCGCAGTCGGCCCAGGTGAGCATGTGGATGCGATGGGCGCGGCAGAAGACGATCGTCGCGAGAAAGCCGCCGAGGAATCCGCCGTACGCGACCACGCCGCCCTTCCAGAAGAGGAAGGCGTCGCTCAGCCGCTCGATCTGCTCAGGGGCGGTGACAACAAAGAGGAGCCGCGCGCCAATGGCCGCACCGGCCAGCGTCCAGAGGACACAGCGATCGATCAGCGCCGGGTTCATGCCGGCGCGCGACGCCAGATGGACGGCGAGCAGCCGGCCGATGATCACGGAAAGACACAGCATCGTGCCGTAGGCATAAATCGGCACGCCGAACGGCAGGTGGAACAGGACTGGGTGCACGGGATCCGACCCTCCAACCCAGCAAGATCGTCAAGGGCCGGCAAAAGACGACACGGAGGCCGTCACCGGAACGTTTGCGCTCGGCTGAAGCCTTCGCGCTACATTCCGTGGCGGCGCTCCGTGTCGTCCCGTGGTGGCGCTCCGTGTCGTCCGGTGGTGGCGCTCCGTGTCGTCCCGTGGCGGCGCGCCGTGTCCCAGGGCGAGACACCCGTTAGAAGACGTTGGTGTGGCTTACCGGCAGACCGCCGACGTGCGGTTTCCCGAACCATCCGTCGCCGTGACGATGGCTTCGCCCTTGCCCACGTGGAAGTGCCGGATGTGATCGGGCCCGACCTCGCCAATCAGCGTGACGCCCGACTTCCCCGTCTCTTCGATCTTGATCGTCTCGCCGTTCGCGATCGTAAAGCTCCCCAGCGTAATCGGCGCGGCGCCGCACGCGTCGTGCGACGTCACGACGAAGGCGCCGCCCGGCGGCTGCGTCGCGGCGCACGAGACCGCAGGCGGCACCGTGTCGGTGACCGTCACGGTCTGCGTGGCGGTGGCGTGGTTCCCGGCCACGTCGGAGGCCGTCCAGGTGACGTGCGTCTGGCCGACCGGGTAGATCGCCGGCCCGTTGTTCGAGAACGTCGGCGCCCCGGCGCAATCGTCGGTCGCCGCCGGCAGGCCGAGATTCGTCGCCACGCAATCGTTGAGGGCGATGTCCGGCGGGATGAACGTGAACACCGGCGGCGTCGTGTCGACGACGGTGACCAACTCGTTCGCCGTGCCGACGCGGCTCTTGCCATCGACACCCGTCCACGTGACGGTATTGGCGCCGGCGAGGAAGGTCCCCGGCGCGTTGTTGGTGATCGCGACCGACGTGGCATCACAGACGTCGACCGCCGTCGCCTGGCCGATGTTGTGGCTGAGGCAGGAGTTGAGCGTCACGGCAGCCGGCGGCGTGACCACCGGCGTCGGGACCGGGACCTGGTTCGCGTTGGGAACGAACCGGCAGTTGTCGCTCCGATCCGGAACGCCGTCGCCGTCGGCATCCGGGAACGTGATCGTGCCCGCGACGTTGGCCGTCAGGGTGCCCGATTTCGTCTCGTCGATCGCACAGCCGACGACGGGCACGCAGCCCGCCTGGAAGTGGATCGAGTTGGCGACCGCCACCGTGACCGACATCGTGCCGTTGGTCAGGTCGAGCGTGCCGGTCACATCCTGGCTCGGCGTCTTGTAGCCGGATTCCGGGGTGTTGTCGGCGATCGTGGCTTCGTAGATCAGGAAGTTGTCCTTCGGGATCGTAATCGCGAAGACGTTCCCGCCGAGCGGCGTCCCGACGAAGGTGACCGCCCTGGCGAGTTGCACGCCGATCTCCGAGTAGCTCCGCGTCTGGCCGAAGCCGACGCACGAGCGCGAGATCGAGAAGGCGGCGAACGTGACGCGGACGCTCGTCAGCGTGAACTGACGGCCGCCTGCCACGTCGATGCCTTCAGCCGGCGTGAGCTCGATGGCGCCGCCGGTGACCGGCGTCGTCTGATCGACGTCGTTGTCGCAGGGAATACCCTGCTGGATGCGCAAGTCGCCGCTGAGGTTGGTGACGATCGCCGGCGGAAGATCGGCGCTGCGCGCCAGGCTCGCCGCCAGCACGGTGGCGCCCAGCACGCCGCCGGTCAAGAGGAGTATCGATTTCATGGTCATGACTCTCATCTCCTCCGCCCTAACGGATCCGCGCGATGCGGACATTGGTCAGCGTGGCGCCCGACTGTTTGAACGACGAATCGACGCGCAGCGGATACGCCGCTTTGGTCGGGCTCGTATAGAACACCGTCTCTGCGCACGGTGATCCGTCGTTGCAGGGGCCGGAGATTTTCGCGTACGTGATCGTGGCCG
>DATATJ010000073.1:0-13958 GCA_036268855.1 Vicinamibacterales bacterium | reverse complement strand
GCGCGAGCGGCGCCGCGGTGGACGAGACGACGTACGACCGCTTCGCGCACGCGCTGAAGACCGTCTGCCTCACGCTGGCGCTCGGGATCGTGCGCGGCGGCGAGGGCGCGACGAAGGTCGTCACCGTCACCGTCACCGGCGCTTCGTCGGAAACGGAAGCGCGGCGGGCGGCGAAGGCGATCGCGAATTCGCCGCTGGTGAAGACCGCCGTGCACGGCGGCGATCCGAACTGGGGGCGCCTCATCGCGGTGGCGGGCCGCGCCGGCGTGGCGTTCGAGCTGTCGCGCGCGGCCGTGACGATCGGATCGACCGTGCTGTTCAAGGATGGCCGGCCGTACGACGAGGCCGCTCCGCAGGCGGCGAACTACTTGAGAGGGAAGGATATTTCTCTCACGGTGAATCTTGGCGCGGGCCGCGCGACATCCACCGTCTGGACGTGCGATCTCAGCGCTGAGTACGTGCGGATCAACGCGGACTACCGCACGTAGGGGGTTTCGATTCGATGTCTACGCTGGAGCGTGTATGACGTCAGCCACGCTGACCCGGAAGGATTTCCTGTCGGTCCTCGATTTCGACGCTGCGGATCTGGAGCGGTGTCTGTCGCTGGCCGCGCAGCTGAAGGCGGACCGCTCGCTCGGCCTGCAGGCGCCGACATCGTCCGTCCTCAACGGCCGCCATGTGGCCATGCTCTTCGAGAAGCCGTCGCTCCGAACGCGCTCGACGTTCGAGATCGCCGTCCGCGAGCTCGGCGGACAGGTCGTCGGCCTGCAGGCGGACGTCGCCCTCGGACACCGCGAGCCGGTCGCAGACGTCGCACGCAATCTCGAGCGATGGGTGGATGGCGTCGTCATCCGCACGTTCTCGCAGCAGGTGCTGAGCGATTTCGCGGCGGCGGCCACCCAGCTGCACGTGGTGAACGCGCTCACCGACGCGGAGCATCCGTGCCAGGCGATCGCGGATTTCCTGACGCTCGCCGAACGCTTCGGGCCGGTGCGCGGCCGGACGATCGCCTACGTCGGCGATGGCAACAACGTCGCGACGTCGCTGGCTCACGCGTCGGCGATGCTCGGGGTCAACCTGCACGTCGCCAGCCCCGAGGGCTACACGCTGTCCCACACGGTCGTGCAGCAGGCCACCACCGTCGCGCGGTACGGCGCGCGGCTGCGCCTGTTCAACGACTCGGCGGATGCCGTGGCGGGCGCGGACGCCGTCTACACGGACACGTGGACGTCGATGGGCCAGGAGGCGGAGGCCGCGATCCGGCGCCAGGCGTTCGCCGCCTACCAGGTGAACGACGACCTGATGTCGCTGGCGAAGCCGGGCGCGCTGTTCATGCACTGCCTGCCGGCGCATCGGGGCGAGGAAGTCACGCACGAGGTCTTCGAATCGCCCGTCTCGGTTGTGTTCGATCAGGCGGAGAATCGCCTGCACGCGCAGAAGGCGCTCCTGCTCATGCTCCTGGCGCCAGGGCCGGCCTCGAGCCTCTGACCGCAGCGCGCTGAACCGTCGGCGCACCTCGTCGGCGGCGCGGCTGTCGCCGCGACCGGGCGACCCCGTATAATCGCGGCGCATCATGTCTGCCGACGCGCCGTGGCTGTCTCACTACGACTCGGGTGTTCCGCCTACCCTTTCGCCATATCCGAACCGCACGCTGATCGACTATCTCGCCGACGCGGCGCGGACGCGGCCGGGTGCGCCGGCGCTGCTGTTCAAGGGCGCGACGCTCACGTTCGGTGAGCTGGATCGGCTGAGTGATGCCTGCGCCGCCGCGTTTGCGGCGCTCGGAGTGGCGAGCGGGGATCGCGTCGGCCTGCTGCTCCCGAACTGTCCGCAGTTCTTCATCGCCGAATTCGGCGCGTGGAAGCTCGGCGCCATCGTCGCGCCGTTCAACCCGACGTATACGGATCATGAGCTCGCCGCGCCGATCCGCGAGCACGGCATCTCGACGATCGTCACGCTCACGCGATTCTATCCGCGCGTCAAGGCGCTGCAGCCCGGCTCCCCGCTGAAGCGCATCGTCGCGACGAACATCAAGGAGTATTTTCCGCCGGCATTGCGGGCGCTCTTCACGCTGCTGCGCGAGAAGCGCGAGGGCGACCGGGTCCGCGTCGCACCTGGCGATCACGAGCTCGCGCACCTGCTGCTCGTCAACCGTGGGCACACGCCGCCGCGTGCGGCCCTCACGCTGGAGTCGCCCGCGGTGCTGCTGATGAGCGGCGGCACGACCGGTACGCCCAAGGGCGTCCTCGGCAGCCACGGCGCCTACGTCTATGCCGGCCTGCAGATTCAGCGCTGGAACGCCTCGGTGTGCAAACAGGGCGACGCGATTTTCGCGCCGCTGCCTTTCTTTCACGTGTATGCCAACGTCGGGCTCCAGGCGCTCGCGTTCGTCATCGGCAATCCGCTGGCGCTCGTGCCGAATCCCCGCGACCTGGGCGATCTGCTCAAGACGATCGTCCGGACGAAGCCGGCGTTCTTCAACGGCGTGCCCACGCTCTACACCGCGCTGCTCAATCATCCGGACGTGCAGGCCGGGAAGGTCGACTTCAAGTCGATCAAGATCTGTTTCTCCGGCGCCTCCGCTCTGCTCGCGGAAACGAAGCGGCGCTTCGAAGCGCTCACCGGCGCCCGCATCGTCGAAGGCTATTCGCTGACGGAAGGCATGATGGCGCTGTGCGTGAATCCGGCCAGCGGCCCGAACAAGATCGGGTCGGTCGGGATGCCGCTGCCGGACGTGCAGGTGCGGATCTTCGACGCCGAGGAAGGGGTCCGCGCCGTCGGTATCAAGGAAGTCGGCGAGATCGCGATATCCGCTCCACAGCTGATGATCGGCTTCTGGAACCGGCCTGAGGAGACCGCCGCCGTGCTGCGCGATCACCTCGACGAGCACGGCACGCGTCGCTGGCTGCACACCGGCGATCTCGGGTACCTCGACGAGGATGGTTATCTCTTCATCGTCGATCGCAAGAAAGATCTGATCAAGACGAGCGGCTTCCAGGTGTGGCCGCGCGAGGTCGAAGAGGTGCTGGCCGCGCACCCGTCGATCGCCGAGGTCGGCGTCGCCGGCGTGCCAGACGAGGCCAAGGGCGAAATGGTGAAGGCGTGGGTCGTGCTGCGGACGAGCCGAACTGCGACGGAAGCGGACCTGCGCGCGTTCTGCCGCGAGCAGCTGGCGCCGTACAAAGTACCGTCGAGGATCGAATTCCGCGCGGAGCTGCCGAAGTCGATGGTCGGCAAGGTGCTGCGGCGCGCGCTCCGCGACTGTTAGCGGCGCGGCATCATCATTTGTTTACATCTCCCTCGACAGTCATACCGCTCGCGTAACCTCTTTCGCGTGTCGCTTCGGCCGCGGAAACAGCGTGCGTTGAATCACGCGCATTTCCTGCGTGTGTCTCTCGGCATGCCGTTTGCGCCGCTGAGAAGTATGAAGCGCACCCTTATCGTTCTTTCACTCGCAGCAATCGTCGGCAGCGCCGCCGCCTGCGGTTCGTCCTCAACCCCAGCATCCCCGACCACGCCGTCTGCACCGACCGCGTCGGCCGACGTGACGGTCTCGATTCAAGGCGAGCAAGGCAATCAATCGTATTCACCGAATCCGACCACGATGCACGTGGGTCAGACCGTCGCGTGGCACAACGTCGATTCGATTACGCATACAGCGACGGGAGACACCTCGAACTTCAACACCGGCACAGTCGCCGGTGGCGCCACCAGCACGCCGGTCATGATGAGCACGGCCGGCACGTTCACGTACCACTGCTCGATTCATCCCGGGATGGTCGGCACGATCACCGTGCAGTAGCGCTACGCGGCGCGAATGCGCCGCCACGACAACCATGCGAACGCGAGCGCCGCAGCGGAGCACCAGGCGCCCATGCGGATCACGCTGGCCCGTAGATCGCTGAGATCGCGCGGCGCTGGTATGCGGACGACCGAAGGAGCGGTCGTCAGCGCCGCCGTGCCGATCCAGCGGTCGTTCTGTCGTGTCCACGTGAGAGACGGGATCGCGTCGGCCGGCGGATGCGCCGAGCCCTGAGGCAGCGTGACGACGAGATCGACAGGGGTCCCCTCTGGCACGGGCGGAATGGCGCAGCGGCGTCCTGGTGCTGACGCGATCGCTTGAGGTGTGTACGTCAGCGTCGAGTGGAAGGCCTCGCCGGTCGCCGAAACGCGGCAGCGTCCGTCGGCGAGGAACTCGACGGCGATCCGGCCGCGCTCCGCAAGCGCCGCGGCGTTCGCGGCGGCTGAGGCGCCGAGTGCCAGCGACGCGGCGAACATCCACGGGAGCGTGGTCCTCATCCTGCGCACCGCCTGGACATGTCCGAAAGTATAGACCAGCGTCCGCCGACTCAGAGGAGCTCCGCTCGCGTGTTATCAGGAATCCAGATCCACATTGATGCTGCGAGCAGGAACGCGGCGCCCGTCACCGCGAACGCGACGCCAAATCCGCGCGTCGTCGCCAGCGATCCGACGATGAAGGGAGCGGCAGCACTGGCGATACGGCCGACGTTGTAGGACAAGCCCTGCGCCGTGGCACGAATGGCGGTCGGATAGATTTCCGCCGTGAGCGGGCCGTACCCGGAGAACGACCCCGTGCCGAAAAATGCGACGAACGGACCGAGCGTCAATAGCACCAGCGGGTCGCGCTGAAATCCGTAGATCGGGAGGAGCACGCTCGAGACGACGAGAAACAAGAGGTACGCGCGGCGCCGGCCGAGCGCATCGCTCACGAAGCCGAAGCTGATGTACCCGAGCCACATCCCGATCTGCGTGATGAACACCACGCCAGAGGTGCCGAGCGTGCTGAGGCCCACGCCGCCCTGCTCGGGCGGCAGCACGAGATACGCGGGCACCCACGTGTTCAGCCCCCACCATCCGAACAACACACATGCGTTCATCATCGTGACGAAGAACGTCGTGCGCCCCATCGCGCCGCGGAACACATCGGAAAACTGCGCCCCCGCCGTCGCCGCGGCTCTTCCGGCCCTGTGCGCCATCCAGACGCTCGGCTCTTCGACCGCGCCCTGCACCCACAGCACGAACAGCGCGGGCAGCACACCCACGAAGAACACACCGCGCCAGCCCCACACCGGCAGCACCAGGGCGGCTACCACGGCGGCCAGGGCGAAGCCGATCGCCCACGCGCTCTGCATGAAGGCAAACGCGCGGTTGCGCGCGGACGCCGGCCACGATTCGGAGACGAGCGCGGCGCCGCTCGCCCACTCGCCGCCCATGCCGATGCCGAGAAACACGCGCAGCACCGCGAGCTGCCACAGGTTCTGTGAGAGGCCGCAGAGGCCGGTGAAGATCGAATAGGTGAGCACGCTCCCCATCAGCGCGCGCTTCCGCCCGTAGCGATCGGCGACCACGCCGAACAGGAGCCCGCCGGCCGCAGAGGCGACCAGCGCGATCGAATTGAGAAGCCCGCCCTCCGCTTTGCTCAGGTGCAAATCGCTCATCAGCGAAGCGAGCACCAGCGAGTAGAGCATCACGTCGAACGCGTCGAGCAGCCAGCCGAACGACGCGGCGACAAAGGCACGGTGTGCCCGTTGGTCGCCTGCGCGCCACCAGCCGAACAGTCCACCCGCCTGCGTGTCAGCGGACGGCGCGACGATCGCCGATGTCCGATTGCTCGCGCTCACGGCAGGCCGATGGGTTTGACGACGACGCCCGCGGACTCGAGGCCGGCGCGCAGCGAGACGGCCAGCACATCCGATCCGGGCGTGTCGCCATGGACGCAGATGGTGTCCGCCTCGAGCGGTACGACGCTCCCGTCCGACGCCGTCACCGATCGCTCCGTGACCATCTTCACCGCGCGTGCGACGACCGCTACGGCATCGTGAATCACCGAGCCGGGCTTGCGGCGCGACATCAGAGAACCGTCCGGCTCGTAGGCGCGATCGGCGAATACTTCGGCGGCGACGCGGAGGCCGGCGGCCCGACCCGCGCGCAGGATCTCCGACCCGGGCAGGCCGAAAAGGATCAGCGACTTGTCGATCGCCGCAACGGCTCGCGCGATCGCCGACGCCAGATCGGCGTCGCGGACCGCCATGTTGAAGAGCGCACCATGCGGCTTGACGTGCTGCACGGCGACCCCCTCCGCCGCTGCGACGCCCAGGACGGCCGCCACCTGGTACAGCACGAAGTCTTCGGCCTGACGGGGCGTCACGTTCAGCTCGCGGCGTCCGAAGCCGACCAGGTCGGGAAAGCCGGGATGCGCACCAACGGCGACGCCGTGGGCCTTCGCAAGGCGGATGGTATCGCGCAAGACCGACGGGTCGCCTGCGTGAAACCCGGCAGCGATGTTCGCCGAGGTGATCGCCTGCATCAGGCCGGCGTCGTTCCCGATCGTGTACGCGCCGAATGATTCGCCCAGGTCAGAATTGATGTCGATGCGCATGGTCTCCACCATTCATCTGCCGAAAGCGGCGCGGGCCACTCAGGATAAGCCTAAAATGACGGCATCATGACGCGATACCCGCAGGCCGTGCTGCTGGCAGCCATTCTGATCGGCGGTGCGACCGCCGCGTTTGCGCCATTGCCGGCGCATGCGGAACAGGCGCCGATCGAGCCGGTTATCGTGCGCATCGAGACGACGCTCGGCAGCATCGTCATCGCCGTCGACACGGTGCGTGCGCCGATCACGTCCGCCAACTTCCTCAAGTATGTCGACGGCGGCTTCTACACGCAGGGGCGCTTCCATCGCGCAACGCGTGCGGACAACTACACGGTCAACCTGCCGAACCGGCCGCTGCTCGAGTGCATCCAGGCCGGGATCAATCCCGAAAAGCGATCGGCGGGGTTTCCGCCGATTCCGCTCGAGCGCACCAGCGTCACGGGGCTCAGACACGTTGTCGGCACCGTGTCCATGGCGCGCGGCGCCGCCGACACCGCCACGTCGGACTTCTTCATCTTGCTCAACGATCAGCCATCGCTCGACTTCGGAGGCAAGCGCTTCGACGATGGGCAGGGAGCCGCAGCATTTGGCACGGTCGTGGCGGGCCTGGACGTCGTGCAGAAGATTCAGCGGCAGCCGACGGAGAAACAGAACCTCGCACCGCCAGTGACGATCGTCGGCGCGACGCGAATGCCGTGAATCCCGGTTGTTCCAGGCTTACTGCTGGGTCGTCTTCCTGACATCGGATGTCTTTTCGGGCTTCGGCGGCCGTGGCCGATTGATGGTGAGGCTCACGCCGTTCCAGAACGGCTCGACTTTGCGCTCGACCTCGTAGTGGCTGTTCACGAGGAAGTCGAGAATCGCCTTGTCCCACTGCAGGCCCGCGCCTGCGACCAGCTTCATCCAGTCGCCGCGGGCGGTTTCGTCGGGCGCCTCGGTGCTGCCGTCCCAGATCGTCACGTTCGGGTTGCGCGACATGAAGTCGGTGGCGGTCGGACTGGCGTGCGCGCCCTTGATCGATTTGTAGATCAGGACGCCGTTGGTGAAATCGAGCTTGAAGTTCTTCTGATCGAAATCGAAGCTGTAGCGCCGATAGCGATCGTAGGCGCGCTGATTCAACGCCGCGATGCCGGGCGCCTGTTTCACGTAGTCGGTAATCGTGTCGAGCAGCTTCATCTGCTCGTCCTTGTGCCGCGGATATCGGGCGTCGTCCAGCCATGCGAACCCGGGCATCCACCAACCGCGCATCGTCCAGTAGTCGCGCGTTTCGACGGCGCGAGTGCGCACCCAGGCCGCGTACTCGGAAAACATCTGGACCCACTCGTGGGTGGGATAGCCGTGAGGGTTGAGAAAGATATCGGGCAGCCACGTGCGCCAGATCTTCGGGCGGATGCCGCTCTCGGGCAGCATCGGATCGGCGTCCCACTGGCCCGCCGTGACGTCGACGCCGAGGGCGCTCAGGTAGCCGGCGTGCAGCATGAAGTTCGGCGTGATCTTCTGCAGATCGTACGCGAGCTGCGCGCCGTCCGGATTCGTGATTGGATGAAAGACGACGTTCACGCGCTTGAGTTTTTCGCGATATGCCGGGTCTGTGAGCAGCAGTTCGGCGAGCTTCAGCGTGTGACTCGTCGAGGAGACTTCGTTCGCGTGCTGCCGCGCGGAATAGACGACCGTCGGCTTGAGCGTTGTCGCTTTGGCCTGCGACCAGTGCGACGCCTGGATCGGCGGCATCAGGTCCATCGCCCAGACGTCCTTGCCCAGATAGCTCTCGCCGACCTTGTAAACGGTGGCTTCCTTGAACGTGGACATCTCGGCGAGGACTGCGTAGGCCTCGGGCGGCGGAATCGGCGTGTCCCATTGCACCATCGGCGGCGCGCCCGGCTGCTGCCGGCTCGCATTCCACCCCGCGGGCAGCAGAGTTCTGATGTCGGGGAACGGCGCCGGCGAGGCGGGACCGTCGAGCACGGCGACGACATCCGTCTTCGGATCGCTGTCGTGCGCGGATCCGATCGTCACGCGAAGGATGGCCAGGTCGTGGAAGGCGAGCGCGTCCGCGTACAGGCCCGCGCTCCTGAGCCGTTTCAGATTCGCGAACACGGCGCGGACCTGTTCCGCCGAGATGATCGTCCGATCGACGCGTTCGTCGGCGGCACGTTGAATCAGCGCGTCGCGCTCGTCCTTGTCCGTGTCGACCTTCACGCGCAGGTCCAGTCGGTCGATCCCGTCGTGCCCCGCGCGAACGGTCGCCGCGAGCGCTTCCGGCCGGTCGACGGCTATCTTGGGGATGTCCAGTTCGCGCTCGCCTTTCGCGCCGTTGCGCTCGACGTAGTCCACGCTCACCGAGGGGCGCGGCGCGTCGAAGCCGGTGAGTGAGATCCGCGCGTGGCCGGGTTTGCCGTCCGCGACGGGGTGCATGATCGGGATGACGCGGCCTGGATACGTCAGCGGCGCGCCACGAGTGAAGCGGCCCATCACATCGAAGAAGTGCAGGGTATTGAAATAGATCTCTTCGTGGAGCGCTTCCATCGACGAGATCTGCTCCTGGTCGACGGGGATGCGGTAGTCGGGCTCGCTCATCGTGAGGTCGACGGTCAGCTCGCCGAAGAAGGGCGCGTCCTCCGGCCGCGGCTTGCCCTTGCCGAGCGCCATGACGTGATCGTAGAGAGCCGGCAGCGTCTTCGACTGAAAGTGATCCCAGAAGCGTTCGGGATCGGTCTCGATGCGCTCGTCGGCGACGCTGCGTCCGTCGATCCTGGCCTTGAGCCATCCGGTGGTGACGCGTACGTGCTCGTAGTCGGGGAACCGATCGAAGAAGGGACGCTCGACGAACGTCGGATCGAAGGTCTGGTGCAGCAGGATGACGCCTTCGGCGTCGGTCGCGGTGACGTCATACGCCGGTGATCCAATCGGCGTCTTCTCGAAGCGAATGTGCTTCACGTCGATCGACAGCTCCTTGGCGAGGATTTCGTCGATTGGGTAGATCTCGAGGAGCCACCGCGTCGGGGCGAACATCCCCTGCTGCGCCCAACCCGTGGGCGGACCGACCTCCGCGAACTTGATCGTGATTTGATCGACGGGCTTGCCCGTGAGCGCCGGTCGCACGACGTCATAGAGCCAGCTGTAGCCCTGTTTGTACGCCGACAGCACGGTGACGCGGCTCTTGTCGTCGGCGCCCGCGTGGATCAGCTCCGCGCGTGCGCGATCGGCAATCTGTTGCCGCACCGTGGGCGGCTCGCTCAGGCGGACTTCGAGATCCACGACCTGCCGTTTCTTCACGGCCGGGACGACGGTTGTCCGGAACTTCGTCCAGAACTCGTCCACTTCAGAGGGGATCTCGAACCGGTCGTCGACGAGCGATCGCGCCTTCTGGACGTCGAGGTCCTGCACATCCACGGTGAGCGACGACGTTGTGAACTTGGCCGCGGCCTCGTCGCGGATCGCGCCGGCGAGCCCGTCGGCCGCGTGCTCGGCAAAGACGCGGACGTGCACGGAGGCGAGGTCCTGGCCTTGGAGCGCGGCTGCAATCTGGTCGAGCTTGTACAGGCTCATCGCGGCCTGGCCCGCTGGGGAACGGCCGGCCACGAACTTTCGCACCGCGTCCTCCACGTCGTCGAGCGTGGTGCGATCCTTTCCGCGCGCCCAGATGTGCGGCAGCTTTTCGGCGAGCTGCTGCACGGCGCGGGTGACGCCGGCGGCGTCGCCACCGGTGACGATCAGCGCGCTTTTTTCGCCGAACGCCTTTCGGACGACCTGAATCAGGCCTTCGCCGGGCTGCAGCGCGGGCCGCTGCCACTTGCCGTTTTTGATCAGGGTCTCGACGAGCGGATGCGTGGTGCCAATCAGCACGAGCATCGGCTCGGTGTCCGGCGCGGTGATCGCCGCCGCCGATTTGGCAATCGGTATCGAGACGCCGGTGGACTCGAGGCCGAGCCGTGCGGCGAGATCGACGACGCCGGCGCTGCCGTCGCCGTCGGGGCTGAGGAGGACGTCCACGCGGTCGGGGATCAGGTTGTTGTCGGAGTCAGCGAGGGCGCCATCGTTGCTGTAAAAGCTCGAGAGGTCAAAGGTGGCCTTCGCTCCCCCGCCCGGGCGCCGGGGCGACGGCTGTACGGGGGACGGGTCTCCGTACCGAGACCCGTCCCCCGTACCGGTACGGAGACCCGTCCCCCGTACAGGGCGCGGCAGCTCAACCGTTGCGATGAGCGCGCCGGGGGCCCGCAGGCGGATGCGAAGCGCTCCGACGGCCGCGTAGGAGAGCTCCCGCTTCAGATTGTGCGCGCCCGCGGCCTTCAGCTGGCTCAACGCGGCCTGGGCCCTGATGGCCTCCTGCTGACTCGCCACCTGAGTGTCGACGACTACCCGCTCGGCCTCGTCGAACCCGCCGTGGACGAACACCGCCGAGACGATCGTCGAAGCGGGCGTGACGCCGTGCGCCACGAGAAACGAACGCACGTCGGCGGCCACGGTGTCGACCGTCGGCCCCTTCGGGTCCCAGACAAACGGCAGGTGACCACCCAGCATCACGGCGGCCGCCGTCAAGCCGCTCTCGTCTGCGCCGACGATCGCCACTGACGGCGTCTCCGCCGGCCCGAACGCCGCCACTACGCCGTCACCCGGCTCGAGTGCACCGGCGCCGAGCGCGCTCAGCGTCGTGCCCGATCCCGCCAACGCCCCTGCGCCCACGTACACCGCGGGCTGCGATCCGCCAGTCGCCGGCGCTCCCACAGCATCCGCCGACTGCCGGACCATCGGCAGATCCATCGCCGACGTCTCGAATCCCAGGCGGGCGGCGACGTCAGCGGCCGCGCTGATCTCGAACGACGAAGGACGGCTCGCCAGGACGAGCCGCGCGTTGACGAAATCGATTGCGCCGTCGCCGTTTCTGTCCTGCAGGACGGCGCCAGGCTTGAAGAAGTCCGACAGCGCCGCGGGGCGGGCGGCCGCGCTGTCCGTGCGGGCCAGCGCTCCGGACGAGCAGAGGGCCGCACTGATCACGGAGGCGAGAAGCAGACGGCGAAGGATCATGGCGCCGCGATCTTAGCGCCGTACAAACAAAAGGACATCGCGTCATTGCGATGCCCCTCTGCTCCGTCGGTGTGGCTCCCCCAGCATTCACGGCGCCCTGCCGTAATCACACCGACGACCTGCCCGACACGAGGGCAAGCGGCGTGCCTGCATGATTTGTTGAGAAAACGGCCGATCGGGTCTGCCGCGACCGCGGCGCCAGCCACGAATTGCGTCGGGTGTCTTACAGATTTGTCGCCGTGAGCCTGCTGGTCAGGTCTGCCAGCGTCGGAAGACGGCTGTCGCGGTCGGACACGATCGGCGCCTCGAGCGGCCACGCGATCGCCAGCGCCGGATCGTTCCAGGCGATGCCGGCCTCGCTGGCCGGATCGTACAGATCGGTGCACTTGTATTCGACCTGCGCGTCGCCGCTCACGACGCAGAACCCGTGCGCGAAACCGGGCGGCACGTAGCACTGTTTGAAGTTGCTCTCCGACAAGGTCACGCTCACCCAGCGTCCGAAGGTTGCCGAGCCGGGGCGGACGTCCACCGCCACGTCGAAGATCTCGCCTTCGGTGACGCGAATCAGCTTGCCCTGCGGGCGCCGCAGCTGCAGATGAAGCCCGCGGAGCGTGCCGCGCACCGATCGCGACAGATTGTCCTGCACGAAGGGCCCCGCGACGCCCCCCTGGCGGTACTTCTCGGCGTGATACGTCTCCAGAAAAAATCCGCGCGGATCCAGATGCACGTCGGGCTCGATCACAATTACGCCGGGCAGGAGCGTCGGAATGAACCGCATGCTCAGGACTCGTGCTCCAGCACGCGGAGCAGATACTGTCCGTAAGCGCTCGACTCCATCGCACGCGCCAGCCGCGCCAGATCGGTGGCGGTGATGTAGCCCATGCGGAACGCGATCTCCTCCAGGCACGCAACCATCAGCCCCTGCCGCTCTTCGATGGCGTGCACGTAATTGGACGCCTGCATCAGCGCGTCCTGCGTGCCGGTATCGAGCCAGGCAATCCCGCGCGGCAGCTTCTCGACATGAAGCGTCCCGCGCCCGAGATACACGCGGTTGACGTCAGTGATCTCGAGCTCCCCGCGCGGCGACGGCCTCAACTGCGACGCGATCTCGACCACGTCGTTGTCGTAAAAATAGAGACCGGTCACCGCGTACGCCGACTGCGGGTGCTCGGGTTTTTCCTCGAGGCCGGCCGCCCGTCCCTCCGCATCGAACGTGACGACGCCGTAGCGCTCGGGGTCGCGAACCCAGTATCCAAATACTGTAGCGCCCATCGCGCGGGCGGCCGCCGCGCGGAGGTAGTCGGAAAAATGGGCCCCGTAGAAGATATTGTCGCCGAGCGCGAGGGACACCCGGTCGTGGCCGATGAACTCGCGGCCGATGAGAAATGCCTGCGCGAGGCCGTCAGGGCTCGGCTGGACGGCGTAGTCGATCCGGAGGCCGATCTCCTGGCCGTCGCCGAGCAGGCGCCTGAAGCCGTCCTGCTCGTGCGGCGTCGTGATCACGAGCACGTTGCGAATCCCGCTCAGCATCAGGGTGGAGAGCGGGTAGTACACCATCGGCTTGTTGTAGATCGGCATCAGCTGCTTGCTGACCGCGCGCGTCAGCGGATGCAGCCGGGAACCCGATCCGCCGGCGAGAATGATGCCCTTTAACATCGGCGATTTCTCATCACGGAGACAGGAAGGGCCCGGGGCGCGGCCTTCGTGTTCTCCGTCTCTTCGTGATGAACCGGCGCCAGGATCAGCCGCCAAGGCCCAACCGCGTTCGGTCATACCGTCCGGCCTGCACGCGCTCGCACCAGTCCAGGTGATCGAGATACCAGCGCACGGTATCCCGCAAGCCGTCTTCGAACGTGTGTCGAGGGGTCCATCCAAGCTCGCGCCGCGCCTTCGACGCGTCGATCGCATAGCGTCGATCGTGTCCGGGGCGATCGAGGACGAACGTCTTCAGCTGCCTCCGGCTCGTCGCCGCGGGCCGCGCCTCGTCCACCGCGTCGCAGATGCGATCGACGACTTCCAGATTCGTGCGCTCGTTGCCGCCGCCGATATTGTACTTCTCGCCCGGCCGCCCGTTCCTCAGCACACGAAGAACGCCAGCAGCGTGGTCCTCGACGTGCAGCCAGTCGCGCACGTTGCCGCCGTCGCCGTAAATCGGCAGCGGCCGGCCGTCCAGCGCACTCAGGATCATCAGCGGAATCAGCTTTTCCGGAAACTGGAACGGCCCGTAGTTGTTCGAGCAGTTGGTGACCAGCACCGGCAGACCGTAGGTGTGAAAGTAGGCGCGCACGAGGTGATCGGCCGCCGCTTTGCTCGCGGCGTACGGCGAGTTTGGCGCGTACGGCGTGTCTTCGCTGAACTGGCCGCTCTCGCCGAGCGTCCCGTAGACCTCGTCGGTGGACACGTGAAGGAACCGGAACGCCTGCCGTCGAGCCACCTCGAGCGCGGCCACATGGCGTCGGGCGGCCTCGAGCAGGACGAATGTCCCGGTGACGTTCGTGTCGATGAACGGACGGGGAGCGTCGATCGACCGATCGAC
>DATATJ010000072.1:0-1759 GCA_036268855.1 Vicinamibacterales bacterium | reverse complement strand
CTCGAGTCGAGGTATCCGCCGACCACGTGGGTCGTGCAGACGTGGAACGAAGTCGGATTCGTCTCCGGCGTTCTGAAACTCTCGAAGACGAGCCGCTTCGCCAAGGCGGGCGACGATGGGCACGACATCGGCGCGGACGTCGCAGCGATCACCACGGCGCAAACGGCGCGACGCAGCGGCGATGGCTGCGGACCGATGGCTGTGCCGCGCTGACGCCGCAGACCACGACCGCGCGGAGGTCGATCGCGCGCGCCCCGCAACTGCAAGCTCGGCCATCATCGCTGGCATCCGCCTTGCTGAGGTGTTCTTTCGCATGCGCATTCTCTGGGTGAAAGCGGGCAAACTCCTGCCCGTGGACACGGGCGGCAAAATCCGCTCGTTCAATCTTCTGCGGCAGCTCGCGGCGCGACACGAACTGGTCCTCCTGTCCTACTACGGCGATGCGCCCGATGTGGAGTACGACGCCGCGCTCCGCGGCCACTTTCCGCACGCCGAGACGATCAACACCAGCGTCCCCGGATCGAGCGCGCTGTCGGACGCGGCCTGATCGGTGGCGGCCGAGGTGTTCACGAACACGTTCTGCCGGAACGTGTAGGGCGTGAAGTTCCGCGCCAGCGTTTTCGTGCCCTCGTCGGCTCCTGCGCCGATGCCGTACGACGCGCGTTCAACGATGTTGTACGAAAAGGTGAAGCGCGGGTTGACGTCTGACGTGTCGCGCGGCTGCAGCACACCGCCGGCGTTCGAGCGGGACGTCACGTGCGTGATGGAGGCGTCGCCGACGCCTCCGAAGATGCGGAACAGCTTCGCGCCGCCGCTCGAGCCGGCGCCCAGGTTTTCGAAGAGGACGTTGTCGATCCGGAGGTGATTTGCCGGGATCGGCTGCGGGACGCCCTTTCGGCCCGTCTCTGTCGCGTTGACCAGCACGCCGTTATCGGCGCTGCGGACGATGTTGTCGCGGAAGGTGACGTACTCTGTCACGCACCACGAGCAATTTCCATCCTGGTTTGTCGACTTGAGGAGAATGGCGGTGCCATCCTGCCCTGACGTCCAGACGTTCTCGAACGCGTTGCCCTCGACGAGGACGCGACGGGCATTCTTCAGCTCGAACGCGTTCTTCACCGGCACGCGTGCCGCCTTCCAGGACAAGCGCTTGGTGCTGAGGTTGCGCGACACCTCGATGTCGCTCGGGACCAGGTTCGGAATCGACGGATCGGATCCGCCGAAGAGGATGTTCTCGCTCGCGGCCTCGAGGAAGTTGTTTTGGATCTTGAACGGACCGGGGCCGTTCCAGCCGCCGACCGCTTGTGAGTCGCCGTTCGCGTCGTGGAAATTCTCGATGTACGAGTCGATCACGGCAAGGTTCGCCCCGTTCAAGGCGACGCCGCGCCGATAATTGCCGGCGTCGTTTCCGTGGAGGTAGCTCCGATCGATCACGATGTCCGACGGTTCGGTGTCAACCGTGGAGTCGTCGCCGTTGCCGAGCTGCACGAGGTTGGCGAGTTGCTGGAGCGAGGGATCGATGCCGATGTCGAGTCCGATCAGGCGGTAGCCGCGCGCATGCCCCTCGGTCCGGATTGCAGGGGCATTCTGCTTGAACGCCTGGATCTGCGGCATCACCGCGGTCTGCGCGGAGGTAACGCGCGTGCCTGGCGGAACGGCGCCGCCCTGGTCGAACATCGGACTCGACGAACGAATAATCACCCATTGGCCGCCCGGAACATGGCGATCGCGCAGGATGAAACTGCCACCCGATGCGGAT
>DATATJ010000071.1:0-13220 GCA_036268855.1 Vicinamibacterales bacterium | reverse complement strand
ATCCGGAAACTGTTCAGCTCGCGCGACACGTCCTCGAGCGCCGGCTCGATCTGCCGCCGCAGCGCACGCCCGGGATCGGTGAAGAACAAGTACCCTGCCACGCCGCCGACGATCGCCCCGGCGATCGTGGCTGTCCATGCCCGCGACTTCTCGTTCATCCCCGCGCCTCCAGTCAGCGAATCTGCCGTCTCTGCTACAAGTTATGTGCCACGCCGTGACCGCGATGAGGTGTACGCGCGCCCGCCTCTGGACCCGACGGTCCATTGGCGTCCGGTTTCACGACGGAATTCGCCTCGAGGCGATCGCTGACGCTCGCGGAACGCGACGCGCGCGGCCTACGCCCCAGCTGGCGTCGGCGGCGAGGCCGGCGACGCGGTACGCGCCGACTTGCCGGCATCGCGGATGTCGTGCTTCTTCATCTTGCTGTACAGGGTGGGACGATACAGGCCGAGGATCTGGGCCGCCTCCTGCTTGTTCCAGTTGGTGCGCTGGAGCGTCTGCAGAATCGCCATCTTCTCGATCTCGGCCAGCGTGCGGTGCGGCGGAATCACGAAGTCGGTCGAGGTGGTCGACTCCTCGCGGATCGATTCCGGAAGATCCGCGACGGCGATTTCGGTGCCCTTGGCCACCAGCACCGCACGCTCAATCGCGTTTTCGAGCTCGCGCACGTTGCCGGGCCACCGGTTGCGGATCAACAAGTGGTAGACCGACGGCGCAAGGGTCTTTACGTTCTTCTGGTAGCGCTGGCGGAACTTGTCGAGGAAGTAGTCGCACAGCAGCGGAATGTCTTCGGTGCGCTCGCGCAGCGGCGGGACGCGGAGGGTGATCGTGTTGATGCGGAAATAGAGATCCTCCCGCAGCCGCCCGTCGCGCAGCGCGGAGTCGAGATCAATGTTCGTGGCGCAGATGAGCCGGAAGTCCACGTGCACGATCCGGTCGCTGCCGATCGGCCGATACTCGCGCTCCTGCAGCACCCGGAGCAGCTTGGTCTGGAGATAGGCCGGCATCTCGCCGATCTCGTCGAGCAGCAGCGAGCCGCCCTCGGCCATCTCGAACAGGCCCTCCTTGTCCATGGTCGCGCCGGTGAACGCGCCTTTCTTGTAGCCGAACAGCTCCGACTCGATCAGGTCCTTCGGGATTGCCGCGCAGTTGATCTTGATGAATGGCCCCTTGGACCGCTTGCTGTTGTAGTGGATCGCGTTGGCTATCAGTTCCTTGCCGGTCCCGTTCTCGCCCTGAATCAGGATGTTCGCTTCGCTCGCCGCGACGCTTTCGATGAGCTCGAACAATTCCTGCATTTTCTTGCTCTTGCCGATCACGTTCTGGAACTTGTAGCGATCCTGCAGCTTCGCCTTCAACTGCTCGTTCTCGTCCATGAGCGCCTTCTGCTTGATCGCTTTCTCGAGCTTGTCGAGCAGGCGCTCGGCGTCGACCGGCTTCTCGAGAAAATCGAACGCGCCGGCCTTCACCGCTTCGACCGATCGCGGGATGTTGCCCTGGCCGGTGATGACGATCACTTCGGCCTCGGGATCGAGCTGCTTGAATTTCCGGACCAGCTCGATGCCATCCACGTCCGGCAGCATCATGTCGGTAATGACGGCGTCGGGGTGCCAGGCCTTGAACAACTCCTCGCCCCGTGTGCCGATGAGGGCAGTCTTCACTTCGAAGCCGGCATGTTCGAGCAGAATCTTGAGCCACTCCGTCATGGCCGGCTCATCGTCGATGGCCAGAACGCGCTTTCTTCGTTTGAGACTCATAGGCGTCAAAGTGTAGCGAGTATGCGCAACGTGTCAATACACAATCCGGGCCAATGTCCTATCGCGCTACGTTGTGTAGCGTTTCCATACTGATGAGGTGCCAATTCGGCTTCCGCCTTCTGCCTTCTGCCGCAAACGGCCCCGACGAACGCTCATGCCATAATCGAGCGAATGCCGGATCCGCCGCCCAGGCCCGCTCGACCGATTACCCCGATCAAGACCGCCGCGCCGTCCGAAGAAAAGATGCTGTGCGAGCGGTGCGGCGAGGAGATGTACCGCATGCACGCGGTCTGGCGCTGCCCCAGCTGCGGATTCAAGACGGATTGCTGCGGATGGTAGCGCTCGAATCGCACGTCAACCCTGCCGACGACCTGTTCAAGACCAATCGCGATCGCATGCATCAGATTGTCGCCGAGCTGCACGAGCGCACGGCGCGCGCCCGCGAAGGGGGCGGAGCGAAGTACGTGGAACGCCACCGGGCGCAGGGCAAGCTGCCCGTCCGCGAGCGGATCGCCCGCCTGCTCGACCCCGCCTCACCATTCCTCGAGCTGTCGCCGCTGGCCGCCAACGGGATGTACGCCGACGGCGCCCCGGCGGCTGGCGTGGTTACCGGCATCGGCCGCGTGTCCGGGCGCGAGGTGATGATCGTCGCCAACGACGCGACGGTAAAAGGCGGCACCTATTATCCGATGACGGTGAAGAAGCACGTCCGGGCGCAGCAGGTGGCGCTCGAGAATCGGCTGCCGTGCGTCTATCTCGTGGACTCCGGCGGCGCGTTCCTTCCGCTGCAGGCCGACGTGTTCCCCGACCGCGAGCATTTCGGCCGCATCTTCTTCAACCAGGCGCGCATGTCGGCGGAGCGCATTCCCCAGATTGCGGTCGTCATGGGCTCGTGCACGGCCGGTGGCGCCTACGTGCCCGCGATGTCCGACGAGACGATCATCGTGAAGGGCACAGGCACGATCTTCCTCGGCGGTCCGCCACTCGTGAAAGCGGCGACGGGGGAAGAAGTGACGGCGGAAGAGCTGGGCGGCGCCGACGTCCACACCCGCCTCTCGGGCGTGGCCGATTACTTCGCGGAAGACGACGAGCACGCGCTCCAGCTCTGCCGCACAATTGTCTCGACGCTGAACACGACCAAGCGCCTCCCAGGCGACGTGACGGCGCCCGAAGATCCTCGGTACGACCCGTCGGAGATCTACGGCATTGTCAACGCCGACATCCGGAAGCCGTACGACGTCCGCGAGATCCTCGCGCGGATGGTGGACGGCTCACGCTTCGACGAGTTCAAGGAGCGCTACGCGACGACGGTGGTCACCGGCTTCGCACGGCTGCACGGGTTCCTCGTCGGCGTCATCGCGAACAACGGCGTGCTCTTCTCGGAGTCGGCGCTCAAGGCGACGCACTTCATCGAGCTCTGCAATCTTCGCGGCGTGCCGCTGATCTTCCTGCAGAACATCACCGGTTTCATGGTCGGGCGGCAGTACGAGCGGGCCGGCATCGCGAAGGACGGCGCGAAGATGGTGCACGCGGTCGCGAACGCGGTGGTGCCCAAATTCACGGTCATCGTCGGCGGGTCCTTCGGCGCGGGCAACTACGGCATGTGCGGTCGCGCCTACGATCCGCGGTTCCTCTGGATGTGGCCTAACGCACGCATCTCCGTCATGGGGGGCGAGCAGGCGGCCGGCGTGCTGACGACGGTCAAGCGCGACCAGCTCGCGCGCGAACACAAGCCGTTCGGGACCGCCGACGAGGAAGCGATCCGGCGGCCCATTCTCGAGAAATACGATCACGAAGGGTCGCCGTACTACTCCACGGCCCGCCTGTGGGACGATGGGATTCTCGATCCGGCGGAAACGCGGAGCGCGCTCGCGCTGGGGCTGTCCGCGGCGTTCAACGCGCCGATACCGGAGCCGCGTTTCGGCATCTTCAGGATGTGATACGGCTTTTCACGAAGACACGAAGGCTCGAAGAACACAGAGCGATACTCAGTACAAGATGTTTCGTGATCTTCGCGTTCCCCGCGGCTTCGTGACGAATGTGACCGATGAAATATGAGCATCTGATCACCACACGCGAGGGTAACGTCGAGTATTTGACCCTCAATCGCCCGGATGTGCGCAACGCGTTCAACGAAGCCGTGATCGGCGAGCTCCACCGGTGGGCTGAAACCATGTGCGCCGCGAGTGTGGGCGAGGTTCGCGCGGTGGTCCTCGCGGGCGCCGGCAAGCTGTTCTGCGCGGGCGCCGACATCACCTGGATGTCGCAGACGATTCACTACACGGAAGCGCAAAACCTGCGCGACGCGGAGGCGATGTCGCGCATGTTCGCGGCGCTGAACGAACTGCCGATGCCGCTCATCGGCCGCATCCACGGCGCCGCGCTCGGCGGCGGCGCCGGTCTCGCCGCCGTCTGCGACATCGTCGTCGCCGACGACGGCGCGATGTTCGGGTTCACGGAGGTGAAGCTCGGAATTCTGCCGGCGGTGATCTCGCCGTTCGCGCTGGCGAAGATCGGCCGCTCGGCGGCGCGCGAGTTGTTCCTCACCGGCGCGCGCTTTTCTGCGGCGCGCGCAAAAGAGATCGGCCTCGTGCACGCGGTGGTGCCCGTTGAGGAGCTCGACGCGGTGGTCGCCGGGTACGTGCGCGAGATTCTGACCGCGGCGCCCGGAGCGGTCGCGGCCGCGAAGGCGTTGATTCCACAGGTATGGAACCGGCCGGCCGCCGACGCGATGCCGATCACGGCCGCGGCGATCGCCGCCCGGCGCGTGGCGCCCGAAGGCCAGGAGGGGTTGAGGGCCTTCCTCGAAAAACGATCGCCCAAGTGGTCCCCGGGCGTGCCCACTACGAAGGACCCAAAGGACACAAAGACTCGACCCGGGCGGTCCGAGTCCTGATGAATTTGCCTTGGTGTCCTTTGTGGTAATCCAGCGTCTCCAATGATCAAGCGCCTCCTGGTCGCAAATCGCGGCGAAATCGCGTTGCGCATCATCCGGGCATGCCGCGAACTGGGCGTCGAGAGCGTCGCCGTGTACTCGGAGGCCGACGCCAGGGCGCCGCACGTCGCCGCGGCCGATCGCGCCGTGCCGATCGGCCCCGCGCCGGCCGTGGACAGTTACCTGTCGATTCCGCGGCTGCTGGACGCCGCACGCGCAGAGGGCGCCGACGCCGTCCACCCGGGCTACGGCTTCCTCTCCGAGAACGCCGCATTCGCCGGCGCGTGCGAGAGGGCGGGTCTCGTCTTCGTCGGTCCGCCGGCGAGCGTCATCGCGCAGATGGGCTCGAAGATCGCGGCGCGGACGTTGATGCAGAAGGCCGGCGTGCCCGTCGTACCTGGCGAAACGCCGGAGGACCAGACAGACGACGGCTTGCACCGGATGGTCGAGCGGGTGGGACTGCCGGTGCTGGTGAAGGCGTCGGCCGGGGGCGGCGGGAAGGGCATGCGCCGCATCCGCGACGCGGCGGAGATCGGCGACGCCATTCAAGCCGCGCGGCGGGAAGCGGCGGCGGCCTTTGGCGACGGCACCCTCTACGTCGAACGACTCGTCGAACATCCCCGCCACATCGAAGTGCAGGTGTTCGGCGACCACCACGGGCGCATCGACCACGTCTTCGAGCGCGAGTGCTCGGTGCAGCGGCGGCATCAGAAAATCATCGAGGAGAGTCCCTCGCCGGCGCTCAGTCCGGCGGTGCGCGAGCGTATCGCGGCCGCGGCCGTGACCGCGGCCAGGGCGGCGCACTATCGGAACGCGGGGACCATCGAGTTCCTGCTCGACGGCTCCGGCGATGCGGCGCAATTCTATTTTCTCGAGATGAACACGCGCCTGCAGGTCGAGCATCCGGTCACCGAGGCGGTGTCCGGCATCGACCTCGTCCGCGCGCAGCTGCTCGTTGCCTCGGGCGAGCCTCTCCCCTGGACCTTGGGATCGCTCACGCAGCGCGGTCATGCGATCGAGGCGCGCGTGTACGCGGAAGATCCAGCGCGTGGCTTTCTGCCGCAGGCGGGGCGGCTCCTGCTCTGCCGCGAGCCGCGGCGGCCCGGCGTCCGCGTGGACGCGGGCGTCGCCGAAGGCAGCGACGTGTCCGTGTACTACGACCCGATGCTGGCGAAAGTCATCGCGTCCGCGGAGACCAGAGACGCGGCGATCGTGCGCCTCTCGGCGGCGCTGCAGGAGTACCCGATTCTCGGCATCCGGACGAACATTCCGTTCCTGCTCCGCATACTCGCGCATCCGCGATTCCAAGCCGGCACGGTCGATACCGGCTTCCTGGACGGCGACGGGGCGGCCCTTGCTGAGGGCGGCGACGACACGCCGCCAGCATTTCTGCAGGCCGCGATCGACATGCATCGGCAGTCGCCCGCCGGCGGTCGGACCGCGGGCACGGGTGCAGCAGCGACCGCGTTCGACCCGTGGCGGACGCTCGGGGCGTGGGGACGATAGTGGCCGAACCGCTCCGCGTCACACGCGTCGGCGATGGCGTCTATCACGTCGAGCACGACGGCCGAAGCCACATTGTCTACATCGCCGGATCGTCCGGCGATCTGTGGGCGTGGACGGACGGCCGCGTGTTTCGCGGAGACTTCGGCGAGGCCGGCGATCCGCCGCGGCGCGCGGCGCGCGCGATCGGACCGCAGGCGCTCACCGCGCCGATGCCCGCGACCGTCGTCAAGGTGCTGGTGAAGGCGGGCGACGCGGTGAAGAAGGGCGACACAGTGCTGCTCCTCGAGGCGATGAAGATGGAGCTGGCGATTCGCGCGCCCGGCGACGCGACGGTGCGCGCCGTGTATTGCCGCGAAGGCGAGCTCGTGCAGCCGGAGACCACACTGATCGATCTGCAATGACCAGACACCACGTCAACATCGTCGAAGTCGGCCCGCGCGATGGGCTGCAGAACGAGCGCGCGGCGATCTCGACCGCCGACAAGATCGCGTTCATCGACCGCCTGAGCGTGGCGAATCTGCCGGTGATCGAGGTGTCCGCGTTCGTGAGCCCGAAGTGGGTGCCGCAGCTGGCCGACGCATCGCAGGTGTTCGCCGGCATCGCGCGCCGGCCGGGCATACGCTATACGGCGCTCGTGCCGAATCTGGCGGGGCTCGATCGCGCCGTCGAGGCCGGCGTCACCGAAATCGCCGTGTTCGCCTCGTCGACAGAGGCGTTCAGCCGCAAGAACATCAATCAGTCGATCGACGAGTCGCTGGCCACGTACAAACAGGTTACCGATCGCGCGCTCGCCTCCGGCATCAGGGTACGCGGCTATTTGTCCACGGCATTCGGCTGCCCGTACGAAGGCGCGGTGGCACCGGAGCGAGTGGCCGACGTGGCGGCGCGCCTGCTCGATCTTGGCGTATTCGAGGTCGCCGTGAGCGACACCATCGGCATCGCGCATCCGGGGCAGATTCCGCGCGTCCTCGACGCGGTGTTCGCACGCGTGCCGGTGAGCCAGGTCGCGCTCCACTTCCATGACACGCGCGGCACGGCGCTCGCCAACGTCCTCACGGCGTTGCCCTTCGGCGTCATGACGTTCGACGCCTCGGCCGGCGGGCTCGGCGGCTGTCCGTACGCGCCGGGCGCGGCCGGCAATCTCGCCACCGACGATCTGATCTACATGCTCGACGGCTTGGGGATCGACACGGGCGTGTCGTTGTCGGCACTCTCGGAGGCGTCCGCGTTCATCGGCCAACGGCTCGATCATCCGCTGCCATCGCGCTATGCGCAGGCGGTAGCAGCGACGCGGAACACGCCGTCAGCGGGCTGAAGCCGAAACGTGCCGATGTTCGCGTAACTTCGATGTAGTCAAACAACTCCATCTTGGCCTCGCCGCAACTATCGAAGAGGTCGGCCACCTCGCTCTCGACGCTCGAGAAGAACCTCTCCATGACTGCGTTGTCAGTCGCTGTAGCCGTTATGTCCCGACGACGACCAAGCAGTGCGCTCGAGATACACCAAAAGCGATGGGTGATTCGCTTTTGTAAGGGCGCTTACACTATTCGCGTGCCAATTCACCGCGGCGACTGCGTCGTGGGCGCAACGCCTCTGTTGCGCTCCGGCGAACGGGCCGAAACTTTAATGTCTACTACTTCTATGCATTGACGGTCGGATCGCACAGGGCGCGGCCCGGCCGACGACTGACATGCGGCCGAGGCAGCACACCATGATTGAGCGGCCGACACTGCGCCCGTCCGTGTACTACCTCCCGTTTTTCGTGTCAGGCTTCGCGGCCCTTCTGTATCAAGTCGTCTGGCAGCGCGCGCTCTTCGCGCTCTTTGGCGTCAACATCGAATCCGTCACGGTGATCGTCACGGCATTCATGATTGGACTCGGCGTCGGGAGCCTCGCCGGCGGACGCCTGTCGAAGCGGTCGCGCGTGCCGCTGCTCGGCACCTTTGGCCTGATCGAGTTGTGCGTCGGCGCGTTCGGCCTCATCTCGCTGCCGCTGTTCCGGTTCGTGGGATCGGCGACGGCTGGCGCGCCGCCGACCGCGATCGCCGCGGTAGCGATGGCGCTGCTGTTGATTCCGACCGTGCTCATGGGGAGCACGCTGCCGCTGCTGGCTGCGCACGTCGTCCGCTCGACAGGAAATGTCGGCGAGTCGGTCGGCATGCTGTACTTCGTGAACACCTACGGATCGGCGGTGGCCTGCTTCGCCGCCGCCTTCGTCGTGATGCGGACGCTCGGCGAGTCCGGAGCCGTCCATCTCGCCGCGTCGTTGAACCTCATCGTCGGACTGGGCGCACTGCTCGGCCAGCGCCTCACGCGCGATCCCGCTGCTTCAGACGCTGACGCTCATCGTCACAGATCCTCCGAAGCCGCGCTGGCGCTGTCCCCCGCGCTCGCGCTGGCAGGCGTCTGTGGATTCATCTCGCTGGCGTACGAAATCGTCTGGTACCGCCTCTATGCGTTCGCGTCCGGAGATGCCGCGCGCTGCTTTGCCGCACTGCTGGGCGCGTATCTCGCGGGCATCGCGTTCGGCTCGGTCGGGATCCGGGACATGTCGCGTCGCGGCTTTCTGACGCGGCCACGCGCATCACTCGGTCTGCTCGCCAATTTGATTATCTGGGCCGGCGTCGTCAGCTTTCTGGTCGGCCCGCTCGTCGCCGCGGCCCTGCAGCATCATCTCGTGTATCAGACCACGCTGCCGCTGGTCGCGCTCGGCGCCGGTCTCATGGGCGCCTCGCTCCCACTGTTGTCCCACGCCGCGATCGCACCCGGCGACGACGTCGGACGCCGACTGAGCTTCCTGTACATGGCGAACATCGTCGGCTCTGCGGCGGGAAGCCTCACCGTCGGCTTCGTGCTGATGAACTACGCGAGCCTCCAGCACATCGCCGTGATGCTGCTCGTGGCGTCGCTCGCCGTCACCGCGTGGCTCCTGCGTCCGGGCCGCACGCCGGGCATGCGTGTCGCGATGGCCGGTCTGCTGTGCGCGGCGACGCTGGCCGTGTGCGCGCCGCTCCTCTACGGACACCTGTACGAGCGATTGCTGATGTATGACGAGCCCGGCCTACCCTTCGAGCACGTCGTCGAGAACCGCAGCGGAGTCATCGCCGTGTCGAGCAACGGGACGGTCTATGGCGGCGGTGTGTACGACGGGAAGTTCAATACGGATCTCTTCCACGACACGAACGGCATCTACCGGGCTTTCGCACTGAGTGCGTTGCCGCGAGAACCGCGGGAGGTGCTCATGGTCGGCCTGTCGTCCGGGTCGTGGGCGCAGGTGATCGTGAATCACCCGTCGGTCGCCCACCTGACGATCGTCGAGATCAATCCTGGCTATCTCGAACTCATCGCGCGGTATCCCGCGGTCGCCAGCCTGCTGCACAATCCGAAGGTCACCATCATCATCGATGACGGCCGGCGATGGCTGATCAGCCACCCCGCACGGACATTCGATCTCACCGTGATGAACACCAGCGTGCATCAGCGGGCGTACTCCACGAACGTCCTCTCCGTGGAGTTCCTGCAGCTGGTCAAGCGGCACCTGAACCGAGGCGGCGTCCATTACTACAACACCACCTATTCGGAGGAGGCGCTGCACGCCGGCGTCTCGGTGTTCCCCTATGCGATCCGGATCGCGAACTTTCTGGCGGTGAGCGACAGCCCGTTGCGGCTGGACCGGCAGGTGTGGCAACAACGGCTCGCCCGATACACGATCGATGGCGCACCGGTGGTGCGGCCAAATGATGCCTCGGCGCCGGAGAGCCTCCGAGGAATCTGGGCGCATCTCGACGAGTTGTCGGCGTCGCCATCGCCCGCGTCAGACGGCGTGGAAACCGGCGACAGCCTGCGGCGACGTCTCGCGAGGGCCGCCGTCATCACCGACGACAACATGGGATCGGAGTGGCAGTAGGTCAGGCCGTCAGTTCGGGCTTCTGATCGTCGGTGAGGATCTTCAGGACCTCTTCCCACGGCATCATATTGATCGCGTCGTAGTCGGGCGGGCAGCCGAACTCGCGCTGTTGCGGCGCGGTGGTATTGCCGAGCGTCACGCACAGCCCGCAGCCGATGCACAGGTCGGCGCGCACCGCGCAGACCATCCGCCCGTCCCGATCCGGCTCCTCGACGATGCACCCGGCGACCGGGCAGGCCGCCTGGCAGATCGAGCACGCGAACGCGCCGAAGCAGCGATCGGGATCGATCACGGCAATGGTCTTCGTCGCCTTCTTGCGAGGGCCGCCCATCATCTTGGTCCACATGGACGCCGATTATAGCGGAATCAATGCGTGAGCGGGTGCCCCGAGGGAGGGATGCCGATTTCCGGCATGACGGCGTACAGCGTCGAGACGTGCTCGAAGATCAACGCGTTGGCATTGGTCGCGAAAAACCGCGTGTTGGTCGGCTCCTGCGAGTCGGCGGCCGCACGAAAACCCTGGCCGGCCGTGCCTGGCGCGAGGCCGTTGCACGTGGCGGGCGCGCCGGCGAACGGGTCGGCGTCGAGACGAATCAGGTAGCCGCTTTTCTGCACGGCGTCGGCAATGGCGAGGCCCGGCGCAATGAACGCTTCGGTGCTCCCGCTTGGTGGCGTGCCGAGCGTCGTGAGGGTCGGCGCATAAAAGCCGCTACCGCAGGTGAGCGCGTACGTCAGCTCCGCGCTGTTGATCGCGCGCATGGAGCCGATGGCGGACGCCGCGCCGGCCGCCTGCTTGGCCTGCAGCAGTCGTGGCAACGCGATCGAGCACAGGAGCCCGATGATGCCGCACACGAAGATCAAGTCGATCAGCGCAAATCCGCGCGCCTGACGCAGGCTCACTCCAGATACCCCTTTTTGACTCAGCTGTTTGCGGTGCAGGCAGCATGCCGAAACAGCAAAAACGTAACTGCTTTGTTTACAGCAGTTAATACTTGAGCTCATTTACGGGACGGTGCCAATAAGTGTCAACTGCCGAAGCGACTGACAAAACTTGCCATTCTTTCCGTGGGGACGCAGGGGTGGGATCGCCGCGCCAGGCACGGCACGTCGTAGGCCGAGGCGGTCGCGCTATTCGGCGCGCTGCAGACGCTCGCTGAGACCGTTGACGAGTGCGCGATCGGTCGCCGGCAGGCCACTCAGGAAGCAATCGATCGCCTCGACGATGACGCGCCACTGCGCCAGACCGGTGACGGCGCTCAACGCGTTGAGGCGCGCCTTCATCTCCGACGGCACGCGGACGCTCAGCTGCGGATAATCCTTGACCCGCTCCCCGGCCTTGGCGCCCGCAGGCGGACGGCCGACTGGTCGCCGACGAGGACGATCTTCGCGCGTGTGAGACATGCTCGAACGGCTCCCCCTGCGGCTCCTTTGCCGTGCGCGTATCGCGCATGTGTCGCGTCGAGACGTCGAATCGCGGCGCGACGCCGCACACCAGACGAACTGCAAGCGTGGGTCCACAGCAACAGGCTGCCACGCCCAGCTGGCGCCAACTGCTTCACGAGCAGATACTTGGCGAACGGCATCGCGTCAGCGGCGCGAAGAGTCGTCTGCCAGCGGCCACGCTCGCGCTAGCAGCGTTTCGGCTGGAGCCGTGTCTTCCGGTATTTCCTGTTCCGTCTGGCTTTGACGTTGCATTTGGCCGACACGTGTCCGGAAAGCTCTACGAGATCGAGCGCCGCCAGGCCGGCATCAGCGATCGCCGCAAGCAGTCGCGCAATGGACGCCGGGGTGCCGAAGTGCGCCGAAACTGGCGGCGGGCGGCGTGGCTGTTCGCCGCCTACATCGCGTACGTGTGCCTGCGCGCGCTGCCAGACGGCATCCGGCGTTTCATCAAGCGGACCGAAGCCTAGCAGCCCCGGATCCAGCCTAGGAGCCCCGGATCCCGACGCGGACGGGGGCATTGCGATGCGCCGTGCAGCGATCGGCCGCTAGCGCTTCGCCGACAGATCGGGCGCCTCTTCGCCGAGCGCCGTCGCGAGATCTGTCTGATGTTCCTGCTCCTGCCGCAGGATTTCGCGAATATCCTCGCCGATCGCGTACTCACCGAGCGCCTCGCACTGCCGCACGCGTTCGCGGTAGGCGCGAATCGTGTTGTTCTCGTTCTCGAGATCCGCGCGCAGCATCTCTTCGGCTTTGCCGGACTGCTTCACCGGCAACGCCGTCACGGTCGGCATACCTCCCAGATAGTCGATGTGCTTGGAGATGGTGAGCGCGTGGCTCAGCTCCTCGGCGGCGTGCTTCTCGAGCTCCGTCGCGATATTCATGTACGCGGCGCCCTTGAGCACCTGCGAGTAAACGACATACGCGATGATGGCTTGGTATTCGCGCGAGAGATCCTCGTTCAGTCCTTCGAGCAGCTGCTTGCGCGTGATGGTCGACTCAGTCATCAGTTCCCTCCTCCAGTTCCGTTATGGTAAGCCTACCGGTCGGGCTTCGGAGCCCTTCTTGCACGAATGCGACCGCATGAAGCGACTCGCGCTGCTGGCGCCTGTCTTGGCGCTCTCGATCGTCTCGGCGGCGCAGACGCTCATCACGGCGCCGCCCAACACCTACACACCTGCCCCCGACGTGGATCTGGGGCGCCAGGCGGCGGACCAGGTCCGGCAGCAACTCCCGATTATGCACGACGACGAGGTGACCTCGTATGTCGAAGACCTCGGCGCGCGGCTGGTCGCCGCGATTCCGCCGGAGCGGCGGCATCCGGAGTTCCACTACACCTTCGAGGCGGTCAACGTGCGCGAGATCAACGCGTTCGCTTTGCCGGGCGGCCCGATGTTCGTCAACCGCGGGATGATCGCGGCGGCGCACACGGAAGGCGAAGTCGCCGGCGTGATGGCCCACGAATTGAGCCACGTCGTGCTCCGGCATGGGACGGCGCAGGCGAACAAGGCGCAGACGTATCAGCTGGGTGACGTCGCGGGCGCGGTGCTCGGCGCGATCATCGGCGGCCGCGTCGGCAACGCGATCGCGCAGGGCGCGCAGTTCGGCCTCGGCGCCGCGTACTTGCGCTTCCGCGCGAGTACGAACGGCAGGCCGATATCGAGGGATCGCACAT
>DATATJ010000070.1:0-15716 GCA_036268855.1 Vicinamibacterales bacterium | reverse complement strand
CGGACGCCGGTGAAGTAGAACAGGCTGGTCCCGCCTTCGAGACAGACGGCGTCGAGGTGGTTTTCCGCCATCAACCGGCGCGCCTTCTCGACCCGCCCGCGCCGCTCGTCCAGCGTGATAGGGACGATGCCGTCGGTCATCGGCCGCAGACCGGCTTGTGCAGCGGTCGTGGCGGACGTCAACGTGGCGGCGCCGGCCGCGACACCTGCGGCGACCGAGCTCTTGAGAAACGCACGGCGGTTCGTGTTCATCGATCACCCTTCCCGGAAGCGGTGCTGCGTGACGTGGACGACGGCGGCGCGGCCGAGAGGACGCGAACCGCGGGCAGCCTGCTCCGATCGACGACGCGGCCGCTCTTCATGACGCCGGCGACCTCGCGGAGGTTGCTGATCTTGGCGAGCGGATCGGCCTTCAGCACCAGCAGATCCGCGAGCTTGCCGACTTCGATCGTGCCGAAGTCCTTCAGTCCGCGTGCGGCGATCGCGCCGTTGCGCGTGCCGGAGACGATGGCCTGCGACGGCGTCATCCCGAGCTCGACCAGCCCCTCGATCGCCATGATCGTGCCGATGCCATGATCCTGGTCCCTGGGTTTCGGCGCGCGGCTCAATTCGGCTGCGGCGGCCCAGTAGCTGTCGGTGCCTGGCGTGATGCGCGCCCCCGCGCGGATCAGTTTCTGCGCGTTGGCCCGGCGCGATTCGAGATCGGCGCCCGCGTCGGCCGCCTCCTTCCGCCGCTCCGCCGTCGTCTTCTCGCGCGCCGGCGTCGGTGCGTCTTTCTCGGCCTCGGCGCGTTTCTTTGCGGCGTCCTCTTTCGCCTTGAGGTGCCGCGTCCATGCGGGACCAGTGATGGTACTCACGAGCATGGAGCACATCAGTCCGCGCTCGTGGATGGTGGCCACCATGTCGTCGGGGAGATCGCGGCCGTCGAGCAGTTCAGGATGCTGAATGCCGTCGATGCCGGCGGCGATCGACACTCGCAGGCCCTCGATGCTGGTCGAGTGCGTCTCCGCCGCGCGGTTCCGCTTGTGCGCCTCTTCGACGATCACCCGCTGCGCCTCCGGCGAGAAGCCGATGTAGGTCGGGTCGGAGAAGTGGCTGGTGCCGCCGAACTTGAGGAAGTCGGGCCCTTTGTCCAGATATGCGTCGATGGCGTGCCGGAGCTCGTCGGGCGTCATCCCCATCAGCTCCTCGCCGCCGCCCTGCGCGATGTAATCGTTCATCTGCTCCTGGAACAAGGTGAGCTGCCCCATGACGCGGCTGAACGAGAAGGAATAGGGCCCGCTCCACCCGAGGATGTTGCCCGCGGCCAGGATGCGCGCGCCGACCGCATCGCCGCGCGCGATCGTGTCGCGCACCTTGGTGAGCGCCGGCAGCGCGCCGTAGCTGTCGCGCACGGTCGTGACGCCGTAGCTCAAGTCGATCTGCGCTGCTTCGAGCACGATCTCGGACTCGCGCGGCTGGTAGCGCACCATCGTCTCGTAGCGATCGTTCTGGCCGCCATACAGCGACAAGTGGACGTTGGTGTCGATCAAACCCGGGAGAATCCACTGGCCGTGCGCGTCGATCTGGTGCGCCTCGGGCGGGATCGTCACGGCGCGGCGCGGTCCAACCGCTGTGATCCGGTCGCCGTCGATCAGGATCACCGCGTCGGCGATCGGCGGTCCGCCGTTGCCGTCCACGACGGTGCCGCCGACGATGGCGGTCCGCGCGCCGGGTGCCTGCGCGGCCGGCGCCGGCATCGTCAGCGCGATGCCAAGAAGAGTCACGACGAGCGGGACGGCCCAGCGGATCGGGCGTAACAGCATCAGCCACCTCATGTCGATGCGTGATGGTAACGGATCTTCAGGCCGCCGGGTCGTTTAGAATCGTGGGATCGATGATCACTGTCACTCAACGTATTGCGCAAGAGCTGGGCGTCCGGGTACCGCAAGTGGAAGCGGCGGTCGCCCTCCTCGATGACAAATCCACTGTGCCGTTCATCGCTCGGTACCGCAAGGAAGCGACCGGCGGGCTCGACGACACTCAGCTTCGCGCGCTCGACGAGCGTCTGCGCTACCTGCGCGAGCTGGACGACCGGCGCGCCGCGATCCTGGCGAGCGTGGCGGAGCAGGGCAAGCTCTCTCCCGAACTGGAGGTCGCGATCAACGCGGCCGAGACCAAGGCCCGGCTCGAAGATCTCTATCGGCCCTTCAAAACGAAACGGCGTACGAAGGCGCAGATCGCGCGCGAATCGGGCCTCGAACCGCTGGCGCTCGCCCTGCTCGCCGATTCCACCGTCGGCCCCGATGCGGCCGCGGCACCGTTCGTGGACGCGGACAAAGGCGTCGCCGACGTCCATGCGGCGCTCGATGGTGCGCGATCGATTCTGATGGAGCGGTTCGCCGAGGACGCGGAGCTGGTCGGCGGCCTGCGGCAGCTGCTGTGGGATCGCGGCGAGTGGACATCCGCGGTGGTCGAGGGCAAACAGGACGAAGGCATCAAGTTCTCCGATTATTTCGCCGCGAGCGAGCCGATCAAGCGGATCCCCTCGCATCGCGTGCTGGCGCTGTTTCGCGGCCGGCAGGAGGGCGTCCTCCGGCTCGCCGTGACATTTCCCGACGCCCAAGAAGCCATCGGACCGACCGAGCCGGAGCGGCGCATCGCCGCGCGCGCCGGCATCGCCGACAAGGGCCGGCCCGCCGACGCCTGGCTGGCGACGACGGTCCGTTGGACGTGGAAGGTAAAGCTGCTCCCGCAGCTCGAACATGAAATCGAGCAGCGGCTGCGCGACGACGCCGAGGCCGAGGCGATCCGCGTCTTCGGACACAATCTGCGTGACCTCCTCCTGGCGGCTCCGGCCGGACGGCGCGCGACCATGGGGCTCGATCCCGGCATCCGCACGGGCGTCAAGGTGGCGGTCGTGGACGGGACGGGCAAGTTGCTCGAGACCGCGACGATTTATCCGCACGAGCCTCGCAAGGACTGGGACGGCGCGCTGCGGACGCTCGCGTCGCTGTGCGCGCGGCATCGCGTGGATTTGATCGCGATCGGCAACGGCACGGCGTCGCGGGAGACCGACAAGCTGGCCGGCGAGCTCAGCGCGCGCCATCCCGGGCTCTCGCTCACGCGGGTGGTCGTGTCGGAGGCGGGCGCCTCGGTGTACTCGGCCTCAGAGGCGGCCGCCCGCGAATTTCCCAGCCTCGACGTGTCGCTGCGCGGCGCGGTGTCGATCGCGCGGCGGCTCCAGGATCCGCTGTCGGAGCTCGTGCGGATTGATCCGAAGGCCATCGGTGTCGGGCAGTATCAGCACGACGTCAGCCAGGCGCGACTGGCGATGAAGCTCGATGCGATCGTCGAGGACTGCGTCAATGCCGTGGGCGCCGACGTGAACACCGCCTCGGTGCCGCTGCTGGCGCGCATCTCCGGCTTGAGCGAGTCGGCGGCCGCCAGCATCGTGGCGTTCCGCGACGCCCACGGGCCGTTCCGCGGACGCCAGGAGATCCTGAAAGTACCGCGCATCGGCGAACGGACGTTCCTGCAGGCGGCCGGCTTCCTTCGCATCATGGACGGAGACAACCCGCTGGATCGATCGGCCGTGCACCCGGAGGCCTATCCGGTCGTCGAGCGCCTCGTCGCGAAGACGGGGGTGCCGGTGCGCGAGCTCATCGCCAACAGCCGCGCGCTGCGCGCGATCCGCGCGGAAGACTTCGTGGACGCGCAGTTCGGCCTGCCGACCGTAAAGGACATCCTCGCCGAGCTCGAGAAGCCAGGCCGCGATCCGCGGCCCGAGTTCAAGACGGCCGTGTTTCGCGACGGTATCGAGCAAATCCACGATCTGCAGCCGGGCATGACGCTCGAGGGCGTTGTCACGAACGTCGCAAATTTCGGCGCGTTCGTGGACATCGGCGTGCACCAGGACGGCCTCGTGCACGTCTCGCAGCTGGCCGATCGTTTCGTGAAGGACCCGCGCGACGTCGTCAAGGCCGGGCAGGTCGTGAAGGTGAAGGTCGTCGACGTCGATCTGAAGCGGAAGCGGATTGCGCTGACGATGAAGCTGGGCGATGTGGTGGCGGCGCCGCGCGTAACGCGATCGGATGCGGCTGTCGCGCCGCGCCCGGCGCCAGCTCCGCCGAAAGCGCCCGCCACTTCGATGGGCGCCGCGTTCTCGAAGCTGCGGAACAAGTAACCCCGCGCCGGCGAAGACGCGTGGCGGCCTGGGGAATTCAGCTAGAATACCCCCGGGCTGCTTACCTCATGAACTTCGACGGCGATGCCTTCATCAGCTACGCGCACCTGGACAACGCGGAGCTGATCGAAGGGCACAAAGGCTGGGTCGCCAACCTTCATCGCGCCCTCGAAATCCGCGTCGGCCAACTGCTCGGCAAAGCGCCGCACATCTGGCGCGATCCCAAGCTGCAGGGCAACGACTTTTTCGCCGACACGCTGGTCGAACGCCTGCGTCGCGTCGCCGTGCTCGTCTCGGTCGTCTCGCCCCGCTACGTCAAATCCGAGTGGGCGCGTAAGGAGCTGACCGAATTCTGGAAGGCTGCCGAGCTGCAGGGCGGCGTGCACGTGGCGAACAAGGCTCGCATCTTCAAGGTGCTCAAGACGCCGGTCTCCCTGGAGCTTCAGTCGCCCGAGCTGCGGTCGCTCCTCGGCTACGAGTTCTTCAAGGTGGATCCGGAAACGGGACGCGTCCGCGAGCTCGACGAGGTGTTCGGGCCGGAGGCGCAGCGCGAGTTCTGGATCAAGCTCGACGATCTGGCGCACGAGATGTGCGGGCTGCTCGAGATCCTCGAGGCTCCCGGCGGCGATGCGCCGGTGCCCGAGCCGGCCGGCACCGTCTTTCTCGCGGAGACCACCGGCGACGTGCGGGAGCAGCGCGAAGCGATCCGGCGCGATCTGATTCAGCACGGCTACACGGTGCTGCCCGCCGCGCCGCTGCCGCTGGTCGCCTCAGATGCGGAGCCGGCGATCCGCCAGGATCTGTCGCACTGCCGGATGTCGATTCACCTGATCGGACGCAACTACGGGCTGGTGCCCGAGGGCGCGAAGACATCGCTCGTCGAGATCCAGAACGAGCTGGCCATCGAGCGCGCGCAGGCCGGCCGCTTTTCGCGGCTGCTCTGGATTCCGCACGGTCTGCAGGTGGACGACGAGCGGCAGCAGCGTGTGATTGAGCACCTGCGGTTGGATCCGCGGTCGCAGAAAGGCGCTGACCTGCTCGAGACGTATCTCGAAGATCTGCGGACGGTCATTCACGACACGCTGCAATCTGAGGAGCCGAAGGCGAACGCCGTTCCGCGGCAGACTGCCGCTGGCGGTGCCGCGCCGCGTCTGTACCTCATCTACGATCAGCGCGACGCGAACGTCGTCTCGCCGTGGGCCGATTTCCTCTTCGATCAGCACCTCGAGGTGATCCACCCGGTGTTCGAGGGCGACGAGGCCGAGATCCGCGAATACCACGAAGAAACGCTCTGCCTGTGCGATGGCGTGCTGATCTTCTTCGGCGCCGGCAACGAGACCTGGCTGCGCCGCAAGCTGCGCGAAATTCAAAAGAGCGCCGGCTACGGCCGGACGAAGCCCGCCCCTGCTGTCGCGATCTGCGCCATCGAGCCGAAGACACCGGAGAAGGAGCGCTTCCGCACGCACGACGCGACCGTCGTTCTCCAGTGGGGCGGGTTTTCCGCCGCCGCGTGGCCGCCGTTCGTCTCGCGCCTGAAAGGAGCGGAGGGGCAGCCGGGTTGACGGAGGCAGGATCGGTGTTCAACCCGTTCCCTGGTTTGCGGCCCTTCGAGCCCGACGAAGATCACCTGTTCTTCGGCCGCGAGAAAGAAGTCGACGACCTGCTGCGCCGGTTGCGCACGACGCGATTCCTGTCGGTCATCGGCACCTCCGGCAGCGGGAAGTCGTCCCTCATTCGTTCGGGCCTGATTCCATCCCTGCACAGCGGCTCGATGGTCAGCGCGGGATCGAGCTGGCGCATCGCCATGTTGCGTCCGGGCGAGAGCCCGATCGCGCACCTCGCCGTCGCGCTCAACGCGGCCGGCGCCCTCGGCACAGACGACCCGGAGATCGCGGGCACCAACGCGGTGATGCTCGACGCCACGCTCCGCCGCGGCGATCTCGGACTGGTGGACGCGCTCCGCCAGGCCGGCGTTCCCCCCGCCGACAACCTCCTCATCGTCGTCGATCAGTTCGAGGAGCTGTTTCGCTTCCGCCGCAGCCGCCAGGACGAGTCGCGCGACGAAGCGATCGCCTTCGTCAGGCTGCTGCTCTCGGCGGCCGAGCAGACCGGGTTGCCGATCTACGTCGTGCTGACGATGCGCTCCGACTTCATCGGCGACTGCATGGAGTTTCCCGGGCTGCCCGAGGCGGTGAACGACGGACAGTACCTGGTGCCGCGCATGACGCGCGACGAACTGCGCTCGGCGATCCGGGGGCCGGTGGCCGTCGGCGGCGGCACGATCGCACCGCGGCTGGTCCTCCGGCTGCTGAACGAGGTCGGCGACGATCAGGATCAGCTGCCGGTGCTGCAGCACGCGCTGATGCGGACCTGGGATCACTGGGCGCGCACCCGCGAGCCGGATGCCGCGATCGACATGGCCGACTATGAGGCGATCGGGACCATGCGCGCGGCGCTCTCGCGGCACGCCGAGGAGGCCTACGAGGACACCGGCTCGGATGGCCGCCGGCGGATCGCCGAACAGCTGTTCAAGGCGCTGACCGACACCGTGTCGGATCCGCGCGGCGTTCGGCGGCCGACCTCGATCGCGGAGCTGGCCGCCATCTGCGAGGCGCCAGAGAGCGACGTGATTGCCGTCGTGGACGTTTTCCGCCGGCCAGGGCGGTCGTTCGTGATGCCGCCGAGCACCGTGCTCCTGACCGCCCGGTCGATCGTCGATCTCTCGCACGAGAGCTTGATGCGCTGCTGGGAGCGGCTGATCGCGTGGGCGGAAGAAGAGCGGGCCGCCGCGGCGGTGTACGTCCGTCTCTCGCAGTCGGCGTCGTGGTTCGAGGACGGGGCCGCCGGCCTCTGGCGCGATCCGGAGCTGGCGCTCGGGCGGCGATGGAAGCGCGACAATCGGCCGACCCGCGCGTGGGGCAGCCGCTACGATGCCGCGTTCGACCGCGCGATGGCGTTCCTGGATCGCAGCGAGGCCGAGGCCGCCCGCGTCCAGGCGGAGCAGGAACGCGAGCGGAAGCGCACGCTCCGCCGGGCGCAGACCGTCGCCGTGGTGTTTGGCGCCCTGTTTCTGATCGCCGGCGTCTTCGGGTACTTCGCGTACCGCGAGAGCGTGCGCGCGTCCAACAACCTGCGCCTCGCACGATCGGCGGTGGACGAGACGCTGTCGTCGGCCGACATCGATCCGGCGCGCATGGGCGCCGACATGCCGGAGCTGCAGGCGTTCCGCAAGAGCCTGCTGCTCAAGGCGCAGGCTTTCTACAACGAGTTCCTCAAACAGGATTCGCGCGGCGAAGGACTGCGCGCGGAACTGGGCTACGCGCACATCAGGCTGGGCCACATCAACCGGATGCTCGGCAGCGCCGGCGCGGCGGAGAAGGAGTATCAGGCGGCCATCGATCGGTTCACGAGCCTCGGCGCCGGCCGGCCGAACGTGGAATACCGGCGGGCGCTCGCGACCGCGTACAACTGGCTGGGCGAAACGCTGCGCGTGGGTGCGACGGACCGCTCGGCTGCCGCCACGCAGGCGTACAACGCGGCGATTGGCCTGCAGCAGGCGCTGCTCGAGGAGCCGGGCGACCTGGCTCCGCGCCAGCAGGAGCTCGCGCGCTCGTACTACAACCGGGGGATTCTGCGCGCCAACACGGCGGCGCCCGGCGACGAGGCGTTTCGCGGCGCCGAAGCCGATTTTCGCGAGGCGATCCGTCTGCTCGAGCCGCTGTCGGCGAGCGGCGCGTCGTTGACGCCGCCTCCCGCACTCGACCTCGCCCGCGCGTACAACAATCTCGGCAGCCTGCTCGCGTACGACGATTCGCACCTGCCCGAGGCGCGAGCCTTGTCGGAGCACGCGATTCAGCTTCACGAAGCGCTGTCCAAGGCCGACCCTTCGAATCGTCAGTACACAGCGGAGCTGGCCACCTTCTACGAGAACCTGGCCGACGTCCTGCGACGCCTGTCGCTCTTCGATCTGGCCCAGCAGCGCAGCGGACAGGCGGTCGATCTCTTCAACGCGCTGGTGCGCCCCGCGCCGTCGCTGGGCATCGATCTCGCGGATGCCCACAACGTCCGCGCGCAGATCTTCGAGCCGGTGCAGCCGGCGCGATCCGAGGTCGAATCTCGGCGCGCGTTCGAGATTCTCGACCAGCTGGCCGGCGATCCCAACGCCGTGCACCTGGCGCAATTCCACACGAGGTACGGCGAACTTCTGCTAAACTTGGCCGCTCTCAGCAGCGCGCATCCGGACCTTGCCGCCGTTCGGGAGCTTGTCGATCGCGCCATGGGCCGATATCTCGACGTGGCCAATCAGAGCGTGGCGGCGGGCGCCGCGGCCGATGCCAGGAGCGCCGACGACAATCTCGCCCAGGTGCTGCGCAGGATGTCGCCGGAGGATCAGGGCCGGTTCCGCAAATCCATCCAGGCCCTTCACGATTCGATCACGAGGCGCGAGTGACGCCGCCGAACGAGGATCTATGAAAGCAGCCATCCTGACGCTCGTGCTCCTCCTGCCGGTATCCGCGGCCGCGCAGAACGATCCGGCGCCAGCGCGCGAAGCCGCCGACGCGGCGGCGCAGCCCGCGACGCCAACGCCGCCGGCGCCGTCGCAGCACGAGGAGGTCAAGCGGCGGGGCAGCATGGTCGGCTACATCGACGATGCGTCGGTGGACACGCAGATCCGGCTGCGCTTCGACGCCGGATTCCACGATCACCGGCCGGACCAGGCGGAGTTTTTCTACGGGAAGTGCGGATGCTACCGGCAGCTCGCCGGCAATGCGGCGTACGATCCGAATGCGCCGGGCCCTGGCCCCGGCATCGCGACCGACATCAACTTCCAGCAGTTCTACGTCGAGGGCCAGTACTCGCTGATGGGGCGCGTCGCGCTCTTCGCGGAGCTGCCGGTGCGGTGGCTGCAGCCGCAGGCGTTCGCGCCTGGCGGCCCTCCCGGAACCTTCTCGAGTCAGGCCGGCCTGTCGGACATTCGCGCCGGCGGGAAAGTGGCCCTCGTCAACACGGCGGACACCACGCTCACCGCGCAGGTCACCGGCTATTTTCCGAGCGGCGACGCGAAGAAGGGACTCGGCACCAATCATTCGAGCGTGGAGCCGGCGCTGCTGTATTTTCAGCGGGTCGCGGATCGCGTCGCGATTGAATCGCAGATTGCCGACTGGCATCCCATCGGCGGCTCGGCCGGCGTGCCGGTGTCCAACAGCGAGAAATTCGCGGGCGACGTGATCTTCTACGGCATAGGTCCGAGCTTCGAGCTCGTGCGCACGAGCAACGTCAGCTTTGCGCCCGTCGTCGAGCTCGTCGGCTGGCATGTCGTCAGCGGTTTCTCGACGGTCGTCGGCGACGTCAGCGGCGCCAACATCGTCAACCTCAAGGTCGGCGCGCGAACGACGTTCCAGGGGCGGAGCTCGTTTTACGTGGGGTACGGCCGTGCGCTCACGCAGTCGACCGATTGGTACGACGACATCCTGCGCCTGGAGTACCGGTTTTCCTTCTGAGCGCCTCGGGTAGCGGCGACGGCTTCAGCCGATCGATTTGCGCGACATGAAGTAGTTCGGCACGCCGAGCATGGCGCGCGACGCCAATCGGCCCGAGATGCACGTGCGGCTCGCGCGGATCCTCGGCCGCCCACGCCGAGAGCCACGAGGCCACGTGCACCGCCGATCCGATCCCCAAACCGGCGATCATCGCCGGAGCCATGCGCAGCTTCTCGAGTCCGGCGAACTGGCAGGCGGCCGACGCTTCGTTCTTCGCAATCTGCGAGGAGCCGAACGCGGCGATGTGTGCGGGGTTGGTGACGAACGCGCGGGCCAAACGCGCGAGAGACGGGTACGGTCTTGGAGCGATCGAACGGGGCGATCTGGATGTCGTGCATCGTGATTCTCCAGACGCAGAACGCTGGTCAGTCGTCCTCGATACGTGGAATGACCTCGGCACGGGCGAACATCATGACGTCCGGCCGCGCGTCGACGCAACGATTCGCGCAGCTATGAGCGGTCGTCCTCAGGTGCCGAGTCCGAGGACCTTCAGCATCTTGTCGCCGGCCTTCAGGAACTTGAACATCGCGGCCGTCGGCCAGCGCCGCACCTGTGAGTAGAGCGCGCTGGCGGTGTCGAAGAGCTTGTATAGATCGCGCAGCCGCTCTTTGGTGTATTCGTCGGAGATCTTGTCCTTCTCCGCCTCCGCGAGACATTCGTGCAGCATCCGCATCGTCGGATCGAATTCGCGCTTCTTGCGCTCGTCGAGCACGATCCGGAACATCTCCCAGACGTCCTTCATGCTCTCGAAATGGTCGCGTTTGTCGCCGAGGACGTGTACGAGCCTGACGATGCCCCAGCCTTGCAGCTCCTTGAGGCTGGTGCTGACGTTCGAGCGGGCGACCGCCAGGGTGTCGACCATGTCGTCGGCGTTGAGGGGCGCGGGCGAGAGGTAGAGCAGGGCGTGGACCTGGGCGACAGTCCGGTTGACCCCCCAGCGGGTGCCCATTTCGCCCCAATGGAGAATGAATTTCTGTTGAACCGGGGAGAGCGTGTGCGTGGATTCCATTATTTCTGTAATTACAGAATATACAGAATCCAATGGTTTGGTGTCAAGCGGCGGCTGGGGCGAGGGGCCCTAACTTCGTCCTTTCAGCTCTTGAGTACGGGTGTAGGATGTGTGCCCATAACGAATGGGGCCACAGTGCCCTCTGGAGTTCAGCACAGTCGTGTATTTACTGTGCAGCGGTTCGCAATTCTGGTTGCGTTCGCGTCTACCCGTCGCTTCGTCGCTCACGCAGTGGTCGTTCCTGTAAGCACCGCCATCGTCAGTCGTTGACAAGCGTTCGAGACACAACTCGTAGGAGGAGGCACAATGACGGGTAGACGAAGGCACGCGATCGCCGTGGCCCTCGCGGTCGGCCTGAGCGCCTTGACCGCACACGCGCAAATCAACCCGGCCCATCTCACCGGCACGGCCAAAGACGCGCAGGGCGCGGTGCTGCCGGGCGTGACCGTGACGGCAACATCGCCGGCGCTCCTGGGCAACCAGACGGTCACCACGGAAGCCAACGGCGACTATCGGTTTCCCAATCTTCCCGCCGGCACGTACGCGATCAGCTTCGAGCTGCAGGGATTCCAGACTTTCAAACGCGAGAACATCGTGCTGACGACCGGTCAGACGCTCACGATCGACGCCATGCTGCAGATTGCGAGCTTGCAGGAGAGCGTCACCGTGACCAGCCAGTCGCCGGTGGTTGACACGCAGTCCACAACCGTCGGCTACGTGCAGTCGCTGGCGCAGCTCAAAGGCGTGCCGACGTCCACCGACTTGTGGGGCGCGCTCGCGCAGACGCCGGGCGTCCGCATGCAGGGCGTGGATGTGGGCGGCAGCCACAAGAGTCAGCAGTCGGGATACGACGCGTTCGGCATCACGAACCAGGCGCGTGTCATCACCGACGGCGTCGACACGACGGAGGGGAGCGGCGGCTCCGGCATCTATCAGGATTTTTTCGCGCAGAACGAGATCGCGGTGAGCGCGGCGGGCGGGGACGTGAGCATGAACACGCCGGGCGCCGCGGTCATCTCGACGGTCAAGAGCGGCGGCAACAGGTTTTCGGGTCTCGAGAACATCGAGTACGAGCCGGGCAGCTTTGTCGGCTCCAACGTCGACAGCGGCACGACCGCGCGTGGCGATCCGGCTGGACAGCCGAACTTGATCTACTGGCAGGGGCACGCCGAACTGGGCGGACCGCTGAAGACCGACAAGGCGTGGTTCTACGTCGCGGCGAACCATTTCAAGATCAATAAGGCCGTGTCAGGCGTTCCGGAGAATGTCGCCACCGATCTCGGGCTGTTCAAGAATTACACGACCAAGGAGAGCTACAAGCCGAGCACGAAGGACACCTTGATTGGCTATTACCAGTGGGCGTACAAGGTGAAGCCGCTGCGCGGCATCGGCATCGCGACGCCGGCCGAGTCGGCGCTGGCACAGCGGAACCCCGCGTGGATGTACAACGGCCGGTGGCAGCGGACGTGGTCGAATCGCCTGTTCTCGGAAGTGAACGTCGGCGACTTTGGGTATGTCTTCCCCGAGCAGCCGAACGTGCCGTACACGACCAATCCGCCGCGCCACGACCTGACGACCGGCGCCGACAGCGGGGCCGGCTGGAACAGCGCAGGCAACACCGGCCCGTTCGTGCTCGCGCGCGGCAAGCCGCAGGCGTTCGGCACGATGACCTACTTCCTGCCGACCGGCAAGGGGAGCCACGATCTCAAGGTCGGCTTCGAGTTCATGAACGATCGCTCCACCAACACGGCGAACGGCACGTCGGGGCCGATCCTGTATCAGGATCGCAGCGGCGCGACGAGCCAGGTCCGGATCACCGACTACGGGGATCCCGCAACGTTCGGCACCGGTTGGACGCAGGCATCCGATTACGACCGTCACTACACGCTCTATGGGCAGGATCGCTGGACGTTGACGAACCGCATGACGTTGACGGCCGGCGTGCGCTACGACTACCAGCGGCCGTACTACAGCGCGGCGGTCCGCACGCCGCTCATCACCTCCGTCTTCTCGCCGACGACGGTTCCGGGCGCGACGCTCACGACGTTCAACAACATCGCGCCGCGGCTGGGCGTGAGCTGGGACGTTTCCGGGACCGGCACGTCAGTGATCAAGGCGTTCTACGGACGCTATTACTTCAACACGGCCGATAATTTCGCGAATGCAGATCCGGGCGGTCCGAACTATGGAGACTACCTGTTCAACGACCTGAACGGAAACCGCCTGTTCGACGGTATCCAGGAACTCGGCACCCTCGTCGCGGCGACCGGCGGCGCGTCCACGCGGCTCGATCCCAACCTGAAGAACTCCTACACCGACGAAGTCGATCTCTCGTACGACCGGCAGTTCTGGGGAGAGTCCGCTTTCCGCGTCGCGTACGTCCGGAAGATGGAGCGGAATCTGTACACCACGATCAACGTTCCGCGCATCGGGCAGTACACGGTGCCGACGACGGTGAACGTCAACGTCCAGGACGTCGTCAATACCACGCCTGTCGTGACGCCGTTCACCGTCTTCGACATTCCGAGCTCCTTGAAGGGCATCGTGAACAATCTGATCATGAACATCCCCGATTCACTCGGCGGATCGTCCTGGACGTACGACACCATCGAGCTCGCCTTCAACAAGCGGTTCGGCGCGGGGTTGTTCCTGAACTCGAACTTCGACTACCAGTGGCGCAAGGATCTTCGGAATCCGGCGGCGAGCAACAGCAACCTCAGCTCGGATCCGATCGGCACGATCGGCGGGGCGGGGACCATCTTCTTCGCGCAGGCGTACTCGACGTCGCCGCTCCAGAGCACGACGGTATGGGACGCCAAGGCTTCGGCACGGTATCAGTTCAAGTACGAGATCGGCGTCGCGGCCAACTACAGCGCGCAGGCGGGTTGGCCGTACTCGCGCACGATCAACGTGTCGCTGCCGAACTCGGGCAGCAATACGTTCTTCCTGCAGGATCTGAGCAACAACCGCGCGGATACGATCTCGCTGTTGAACCTCCGGTTGGACAAGGGCATTACAATCAATCGCTTCAAGATCACGGCGATGTTCGATCTGTTCAACGTCTTGAACACCAACGCGGTGACCAACTTCAACATCGCCAACGGGTCGCGGTTCAACCAGATCAACGCCACGGTCGATCCGCGCACCGCGGAGATTTCCTTCCGCCTCGAGTTCTAACGGGCATCGCAGGGGAGGGTCGGCCACCGGGCCGGCCCTCTTCACTCGCCAGTCGTCCTCACGCTGTTCCCGAGCCGCCTCCGTCCGAGCCGCCGCCGAACGCAGTGGTCTGCGCCAACGCCCGGCGTGGTCAGTGAACGCAGTCGAGCGGGTCGACGCCCGCAGGCAATTGGAGGTCGATCGATTCGTAGAGGAATGTGAAACCGCGCGGGGCCGAACCGCTGCGCCCGGCCACTTCCCATCGGAGTGGCAGGAGGGAGGTCGTGTCGATGCACAGCAGCTGCGTCGTGCGGGTGGGCACGGCATCGTGGTGCACGTTCGGCCTCGGATCGCCCGTGAGGAGCGGCGCGCGATCGAATGCGCCCGACGACGGCAGCGATGAAGCGACCAGCGCGCGGGCCTCGCGGCCGTCAATCACACTGCGCGCGCCGAGGGCGATTGCCATGGCGCCGTGCAGCATCTCGAACGCGGCGGCAATGCCGGGGACGTCAGCCGATGCCTGTCGTCGGCGTGCCGTCGCCGTCCACGTCTTCGTCGAGCTGCGCTGTTCATACTCGATCACCATCTCGCCATCCTCGAACGATCCGTCGCAGCGCTTCGCCGGACGGCCCGTGTAGTCGACGATGCTGGTGACATCGTCGCGCCACGATGTGTCGGGTGGAGCGACGAAGGTGCCGGGCACGGTGCCGCCGACCCTCCCGCCCTCGATGCCGTACGTGGCCCGGATCATTTTCGGCCGGCCGTCGGGTCGCATCAGCACGTCCGGGCCGTGGGCTCCAGACAGCCAGGACACCCTGATGGTCTTGCCGGCCAGCGCTTCGCGCGACGCCTTCAGCACGGTGATGATTTCGGCGCGCGTCAGCGGGCGCTCGATGCGAAGCAGGTGGGGCGGCGCGCAGGCGTGCGCCAACAGGGCGAGGACGACGGCCAGGAGGGCGACCGTCTTCATGAGGAGGATTCTAGCGCCGCCGACGGCGCCGGTTCTTCGAGATCGTGATGGCCGTTACTCGTAAATTGTTGAGTCTGATGGTGCCGGAGGAGGGGGTCGAACCCTCACGACCTGTAAAGGTCACGGGATTTTGAGACCGATTTCAGACTCCGGCACCGATCGAGCGCCATCAACGACTTAGCGATTACGCTCCAGAATTCGCGCAGTCGATCCATTCCGCCAATTCCAAGAATTCCGTCGTTCTCCCTCCTGGCAGGGACAACACAGGGACAGCGCTGCGTGCTCTACGGGCTTCAGTTATCGCCCGCGAATTGTCTTTCTTGTCTCCATTCTGCCGAGTGTGCCGAACCTGCTAAGTAGTAGGTAGCGCGTCTTACCTGCCCTGCCGTAAGGTCTCAGGCGTGGACCCCACTCTGCTTCGGAAAGCACGTAGACACCACGAGCTCACGCAAAAGCAACTTGCCAAGCGTGCCTCAATTGGATTCTGGCGGTTTACCTACATCGAACGCGGTCTGACGACGGCGAGCGCTGAAGAGGAGAGTCGGCTCATCGCTGCGCTACCGGTCCTGAGACAGGTCATCGAGGCATCCAGTGCCTCGTGAGCGGCTGACGAATCTGCCGCGGCTGTTGTCGATCAACGCCGTCGCTGAAGCCACAACCTTACCAACGAAGACGCTGTACTCGTTCGTCGCGCGCGGTGAACTTCCAGCCGTGCGCATCGGTCGGAGTGTGCGCATCGATGAGGCCGACATGGTCAAGTTCATTACCGCGCGGCGGGAGAGCGCGACGTAAAGCTGTCGCTTCAAGTCGTCCCGCCGGCGGGACGAGCGTGCGTCCCGCGGGGACGTTGAACTCCAGGAGATGACGATGAAGAAGA
>DATATJ010000069.1:0-12794 GCA_036268855.1 Vicinamibacterales bacterium | reverse complement strand
GATCATGCCGTCTGGAAAGACGGCGGCGTCGCGCGGCGAGCAGGCTGCAGGGGAAGGCCCGGTGGCGCGGCGATGAGAAAACGGTCCCTCTGTGCGCGCTGGGCTGGTGTCCTCATTCTCTGCCTGGCGTGCGGCGCGCGTGGCGCCGTGGCGTCGGCGCAGACGATCTGGCCGTCCGAAACACCGCCGCGGCCGCTGGCGGCGCGCAACGTCAATTTCCCGCCCTACGACGTCCAGACGCTGCCCAACGGTCTGCAGGTCGTCGCCGTCCTGCAGCACGAAGAGCCGGCAGTAAGCATGCGGCTCCTCGTCCGGACCGGCAGCGCCTCGGACCCGAAGGGCAAGCTCGGGCTCGCGCGGCTGTCGGCCTCGCTGCTGGATCAGGGGACGACGACGAAGTCGGCGGAGGAGCTGGCTGACGCCATCGATTTCATCGGCGGCGCCATGGGTGCGGGCGCGGGCACCGACCTGAGCTACGTGAACATGGTCGTGATGAAGGACAGCTTCGAGACCGGGATGCGGATGCTGTCCGACCTCGCGCGGAATCCGGCGTACTCCCAGGAGGAGATCGACCGGCAGAAGCAGCAGACGCTCTCGGGCCTGCAGGTCAGCGCCCAGGATCCGGACTACATCGCGAACGCGGTGTTCGATCGCCTCGTCTACGGCTTCCATCCCTACGGGCTGCCGCAAACCGGCACGCTCGAGTCGCTGGCGAACATCACGCGCGACGATCTGCGCATCTTCCACGAGAAATACTTTGCGCCCAACAACGCCATCCTCGCCATCGTCGGCGACGTGACGGCCGAGGAGGCGTTCGCCACGGCGAAGAAGGTGTTCGGCGACTGGGCGGCGCACGACGTGGACGCGGAGAAATTCGTCGAGCCGCCCGAGGCGACGCGACGCGTGGTGGTCGTGAACAAGCCGGATGCCGTGCAGACAGAGGTGCGGGTCGGGCACCTCGGTATCCAGCGCAAGCATCCCGATTACATGGCGTTGAACCTCGCGATCCGCATCCTCGGCGGCGAAGGCAGCAACCGCCTGCACCAGGTGCTGCGGACCGAACGCGGCCTCACCTACGGGGCGCAGGCCGACATGGACACGCTCAAGGAGAGCGGCGACTTCGAAGCGGAGACCAACACGCGCACCGAAGCGACCGGCGAGGTCGTGCGGCTGATCATCGACGAGTTCTCGCGGCTGCAGCGCGAGCGCGTCGGGGAGCGCGAGCTCGAGAACGCGAAAGCGTACATGACCGGCAGCTTCCCGCTGACGATCGAGACGCCCGATCAGATCGCGATGCAGGTGCTGAACGTGGTGTTCTATGGGTTGCCGCTCGAGGACCTGCAGAATTTCCGCGATCGCGTCAACGCCGTCACGGTGGACGACATTCAGCGGGTCGCTCGCGCGTACTTGAAGCCGGACCGCCTGTCGATCGTGCTCGTCGGCAATGCGCAGGCGTTCGCGCCGCAGTTGAAGGGCATCGGGCTGCCGCAGTTCGAGACGGTCGATCTCGACAACCTCGACCTGACCGCGGCGAATTTCCAGCGTCCGAAGCGCGCCGCGAGCGGCGCGCCGGCCGGCGCGCGGAATGTGCCGCCCGCTGGCGGAAGCGCGCCAGCTGTTCACCGTGTCTCGTATCAGCCTGCCACGCAGCAGTCGACGACCGCGCTTGGCGACGTGGCACGCGCCCAGGGGCTGCTCGACAGCGTTATCGCCGCCAAGGGCGGGCTCGACCGCCTCGAGGCGCTCAAGACGATCAAGGCGACCACCAAAGCGACCGCGACGACGCCGACCGGACCGGTCGTCGTGGAAACGACCACGTACATCGAGTATCCGAGCCACGTGCACGTGGACATGAAGCTGCCGCTGGGCCTGCAGGTGCAGGTGTTCGACGGCGCGCACGCATGGGTGAAAGATCCGGCCGGCGTCCACGACATTCCCGACCCGGGCATCCGGGCGATGAAGATCACACTGGAGCGCGACATCATCTCGGCGCTGGTCGCCGCGCACGATGGCACGCTGCACGTCCGCGCGCTGCCCGACGCCAAGGACGATGCCGGCGCGGTCCATCACGCGCTGGAGCTGTCGGGTGCGGGCACCGATCCCTTCATCCTGTATATCGATCCCGCCACGAACCTGGTCGCCAAGGAGACGTACTTCGCGGGCGGCCCCGGCGGACCGCTCGTCGAGGAGGTGTACTCGGACTACCGGCCCGTGGACGGTGTGCAGGTGGCGTTCACCGCGATCATCCGCCAGGGCGGACGCCAGGTCGTCGATCGGCGCGTCAACACGTTCACCATCAACACGCCGCTCGATCCTTCGCTGTTCAAACGTCCCTCGGCTTGAGCGCCCGTTTTCTGCTGTCGTGCGGCGAGGCGTCCGGCGATCTGTATGCCGGGGCGCTCACACGCGAGCTGCGCGCGCTCGACCCGGGCGTCACCGTCGCCGGGCTCGGCGGCCCGGCGCTTGCCGCCGCCGGCGGCACGCTGCTCGCCGAATATCGCGGCCTCGCGGTGACCGGCCTCACCGAGGCGCTGGCCAAGGTGCCGCGCTCGTACGCCACCATCCGTCAGCTCACGGCCGCCGCCCGCCGGGAACGGCCCGACGCGCTCATCGCAATCGACTTCCCGGATTTCAATTTTCCGCTCGCGCGCCGGGTGAAGCAGCTGGGCATTCCGGTGGTCTATTACATCAGTCCGCAGATCTGGGCGTGGCGGGCGGGGCGGATGAAGACGATTCGCGAAATCGCGGATCGGGTACTTGTGATCTTTCCGTTCGAAGAAGCGATCTATCGCAAGGCCGGCGTGCCGGTGGAGTTCGTCGGCCATCCGCTCGTGGATCTGGCGGCGCCGTCGGCGCCGCGCGACGCGTGGCTGCGATCGCATGGCCTGCAGGCCGACGGCCCGACCATCGCGATTTTGCCGGGAAGCCGGCCGAACGAAGTCGGCCGCATCCTGCCCGACCTCGTCGCGGCCGTCCGCGCGATCAGCCAGCGTGTACCGCGCCTGCAGTGCCTGCTCGCCCGCGCGCCGAACCTCGACGACCATCTCTTCGACGCGGCACGCGGCGGCGGTGTGCCGATCACGATTGTCGAAGACGATACGGATGCGATTCTCGCCGCGGCTGACGTCGTGCTCACCGCATCGGGCACCGCTACCGTGCAGGCCGCGCTGCACGATGCGCCGATGGTCATCGTGTACCGCGTCTCGCCGGTGACCTACCGGATCGGGCGCCGGTTGATCAAGGTGGACACGGTCGGCATGGTGAACCTGATCGCCGGCGAGCCGATCGTTCCTGAGTTGATTCAGGACGCCTTCACGCCCGACGCGGTGGCCGCCGAGGCGGTCTCGATGTTGACAGATCGCGCGCGCGTCGCGCGGATCCGCGAGGGCCTGGCGCGCGTGCGCGCCAGGCTTGGCGGGCCGGGCGCGAGCCGGCGTGCGGCCGAGGCGATTCTGCGGGTCGTCAAGGCACATGTGTAGACGCGGCGACAGGCGCGGCAGGCGCCCGAACGGCCTGCCTGACAAGGGGGAGAGAGTGATGCGAATTCCATGGGCCTGCGTGCTGGCGGTCTGCCTCGGCGCGGCTACTGTGCGGGCCACCGTGCTCGTGCCGGCGGATCTCGGCGAGTTGTCGCGCAGCGCCGTCGCCATCGCGCGCGGGCGCGTCGTCAGCGTCGAGGGGCAGTGGACCGACGATCATCGGTCGATTGAGACGATCGTCTCGCTCCAGGTGGACGAGTACCTCAAGGGATCGCTCGGCAGCGCGCTCCAGTTTCGCGTGCCCGGCGGGATGCTGGGACGCTACCGCAGCATCTTCGTCGGCGCGCCTGAGTTCGCGGTGGATCAGCAGGTGGTGGTGTTCCTCGGCGCGCAGGGGCCGAGCGTGCCGCACGTGCTGGGGTTGAGCCAGGGCGTGTTTCGGATCGTGCCCGACGCCAGCGGGTCGGGCTGGCTCGTGACGCCGCCCGTCATGATGCCGGTCGCCGCAATCACGACGGTCCAGCGCGGCAGCCTCGCGCGGCGTCCGATCGCGCTCTCGGCGTTCGAAGCGCGCGTGCGCGCCCTGGCTGGAGCTGCGAAGTGAGCCGCCAGCGCGCTGACCGTCGCCGCGCTCCCTCGATCGCCCTGGCGACGGCGCTCTGCCTGCTCGTCGCGCAGTCGCAGCCGGCCTTCGCGTACCTGAAGCTTGGCGTGACGATCGACGGCCAGCCGAAGACGCTGAAATGGACGCAGATGCCGGTTCAGTATTTCGTCTCGGACACTGGCGTCCCCGGCGTCAGCTCGAGCGATTTCGAAGCCGCCGTCGGCCGCGCGTTCGACACCTGGCAGGCCGTGCCCACCGCGTCGATCGCGTATCAGTTCGCCGGCATCACGACGGCGCGTCCGCTCGACGACGACGGGCGCTCGACGCTGGGCTTCCTGTCGAGGCCCGATCTCGATCGCGTCCTGGCGTCCACCGACTTTCTCGTGGACCAGACCAGCGGCGCGCTGCTGGAAGCCGACATCTTTTTCAACTCGTCGTTCCAATGGTCGGTCGCCGCTGCGGGGGAGCCGGGCAAGTACGACCTGCAGACGATCGCGCTGCACGAAATCGGACATCTGAGCGGCCTGGGGCACTCCGCCATCGGCGAAACCGAGCTCTTGCCGGACGGCGGGCGGCGCGTCACCGCCGCGGAAGCGGTGATGTTTCCGATCGCGTTTCCGCCCGGTACGATCACCGGGCGCGACCTGAAGGCCGACGACATCGCCGGCATCTCCGACCTCTATCCCGACGGCGATTTCAGCAGCACGACGGGCAGCATTTCGGGCCGCGTCACCATGGACGGCCAGGGCGTGTTCGGCGCGCACGTCGTCGCGTTCGATCCGGCGAACGGACGGCTCGTGGCCAATTTCTCGCTGAATGAACAAGGGCAGTTCTCCATGGCGGGCCTGTCGCCGGGTCCGCACATCATCCGCGTCGAGCCGCTGGACGATGCGGATCTGGACAGCTTTTTCGACACCTCGTTGGATACGGTCGATCTCGATTTTCGCGTGAGCTTTTTGAATCGACTGGTCGTGGTGCCGCGGGGCGGCGACAGTGGCGCGATCGAAATAAAGGTCGTGCCCAAGTGATCCGGCCGCGACAGCTCGTCGCCGCGGGCCTGTCCGCGGCAGTTGGTGTCCTGATCGCGTCCGGCGCGAGGGCGCAGGACCGCGTCGCGGGTGGCCGGATCGAGATCTCCGCCGGTGTGATGTGGGCCGGCCATTCGTCGTTGGGCAGCGCCGCCGCCACCGAGACCGCGCCGTCGGGCCGCTTCACCTTGTTCTCGACGTCCACGGACCTGGCCGCTGCAGCTGGCGTCGAGGCACGGGTCGGGGTGAAGGTGACGCCGGTGCTCGAGCTGGAAGCGTCCTCGTCTTACGTGCGCCCGCGATTGGACACCGCGGTCAGTGGCGATGTCGAAAACGGCGCGGCGGCGACGGCGTCGGAATCCTTTCGACAGTTTGCTGTCAGTGGCGCGGTGCTCGTGAACGTTGCCCGATGGCGGATCGGGCGCCGCGCGACGCCGTTTGCACTTGCCGGAGCCGGTTACCTGCGCGAACTGCACGAGGGCGACACGCTCGCCGTTGGTGGGCAGACGTACTTTGCGGGCGGCGGCATCAAGTATCTGCTGGCTTCGCGGCCGCACCGATTGAAGGGCGTCGGTGTGCGCGCGGACGTTCGCGCGCTCGTCAGACGGAAGGGCGTCGCGTTCGACACGAACCTGCATACGATGCCGGTCGTGGCGGCGTCGCTGTTCGTGAGGTTTTGACGAAGCGCGGCGGATGCGCCGCGGCCTTCTCCGCCTGTGATACCGTCCGAGGTCACATGCCTTCCGACGGTGCGTCTCCGCCGGCTATCGCATTTGCCGATGTCAGCTTCACGCGGCCAGGCGGGCTGCACGTGCTCGAGCACTTCAATCTCACCGTGGCGCCGGGCGAAGTGCTCGCGCTCGTCGGGCGCAGCGGTGCTGGAAAGAGCACGCTGCTCAAGCTCGTCAACCGTCTGCTGCTGCCCGACCAGGGTGAGGTGCGCGTCGAAGGGCGCAATACCCGCGAGTGGCCGCCGGTGCGGCTTCGCCGGCGCGTCGGCTACGTCCTTCAGGACGTCGGTCTCTTCCCGCACATGACGGTCCGGGACAACATCGGGATCGTGCCTGGATTGGAAGGCTGGCCGGCGCATCGCATCGCCGTTCGTGTCGACGAGCTGCTCGCCTTGATCGGGCTCGACTCGGCCGGCATTGCGGATCGCTGGCCCGATGAGCTCTCGGGCGGTCAACGCCAGCGCGTTGGCGTGGCGCGTGCGCTCGCCGTCGATCCGCCTGTCCTGCTGATGGACGAGCCGTTCGGGGCGCTCGACCCGCTCACGCGTGCGGAGCTCCACGTGGAGTTCCACCGCATCCAGGACCGGCTGCACAAGACCGTGATCATCGTGACGCACGACATGGGCGAGGCTTTCGCGCTCGCCAGTCGCATCGGCGTGCTCGACGAAGGGCGGCTGATTGCGTGCGACGAGCCCCTCGCGATCGCGCGATCGGCCGATCCACGCGTCCGGCGTCTGCTCGACGCAGTGCCGGCCATTCCGCGGGTCGGATGACGTGACTCAGCGTTTCGCATGACGCCGCTGCTGAAGTTCTGGATCGCTCACCGCGCCGAGTTGGCGGCGCTGTTCGGTCAGCACGTCCTGCTCGTCGCGATCTCGACGGCGATGGCCGTGGCACTCGGCGTGCCGCTCGGCATCTTCGCGTCGCGACGGCCACGCTTGTCGGCGCCGGTGGTCGGCTTCGCCAACATCGTGCAGACCGTGCCCAGCCTGGCGATGTTCGGCTTTCTGTTGCCCGTGCCGCTCATCGGCGGCGTCGGCGCGCGCGCGGCCGTCGTCGTGTTGATCCTGTACGGGCTGCTACCCATCCTGCGAACGACGATCGCCGGTCTGCAGGGGATCGACCCATCAGTTCGCGAAGCGGGCGTCGCCATGGGCATGACCCCCGGCGAGCTGCTGAGGAAGGTCGAGCTGCCGCTGGCGGTGCCGTCGATTGTGGCGGGCATCCGCGTCGCCGCCGTGGTCGGCGTCGGGTCCGCCACGATTGCCGCTGCGATTGGCGCCGGTGGGCTGGGCGAGTACATCTACCGCGGCCTGTCGATGGTCGACACCACCGTCATCTTTGCCGGCGCGATCCCGGCGGCGCTGCTCGCGCTTGCGGTCGACGGCTTGCTGCTGATCGTCCAGCGTCAACTGCTGGCGCGAAGGCGGCGCGGATCGCGGCGCGTCGTCGTCGCCGCCGTCGCGCTCGCCCTGGCGGCCGTCGGCACCGGCGGGCTGCTGGCGCGGACGACGAGCGGCACCATCGTCGTCGGCTCGAAAAATTTCACCGAGCAGCTCGTGCTCGGCGAGCTGGTCGCGCAGGCGATAGAACGCGATACGCATCTGCCGGTCGAGCGGCGGCTCAATCTGGGCGGCACGTTGATCTGCGACCGCGCCGAGCTGACAGGAGACGTGGATGTGTACGTCGAATACACCGGCACCGCACTGACGGCGATCTTCCGTCAGCCGGTCGCGTCCGACTCGGGCACCGTGTACGCAACGGTACGCGATCTCTACGCGCGCAGCGGCCGCACGCTGCTGTCGCCGCTCGGCTTCAACAATACGTTCGCGATTCTGGTGCGCGGCGACGACGCGCGTGCGCTGGGTCTGCGAACCATCGACGATGTGGTGCCGAAGGCGCCGGCGTGGCGCGCGGGGTTCGGCTACGAGTTTCTCGAGCGTCCGGACGGCTTTCCCGGACTGGCCAAGGCCTACGGCCTTCACTTTTCAGCACCGCCGCGCGTGATGGACCTGACGCTCACGTACCGGGCGCTCGCGGGGAAGCAGGTGGACCTGATCGCCGGCGACGCGACCGCGGGCTTGATCAAGGGGCTCGACTTGGTGCAGCTCGTGGACAACCGGCACTATTTTCCGCCCTACGATGCGGCGCCGGTCGCGCGATCCGAGATGCTGCTGCGGCATCCCGAAGTGCGCGCCGCGCTGGAACGCCTCGGCGGACGCGTGTCGGCCAGCGACATGCGCGCGATGAACTACGCCGCGGACGTGGAGCACCGCGATATCGGGCAGGTGGTGCGTGAGTTTCTCGCGCACCGGGGCGCGTAACGCGCGCCCGTCAGCGTACGCCGTTCAAATCGCTGTAGCGCGAAGGCTTCAGCCGAGCGCCTCGCGAAGGCTTTCAGCCGAGCGCTGCTCGCGCTCAGGTACGCTCGGCTAAAGCCTTCGCGCTACCTTTTTTGCGGGGCTCTCGAGCCTTCGCGCTACCTTCGTTGTGCCGCTACACGCATCTCGAAACCGCTCTAGCCGAGGCCGACCGGACCGGTGGCGCCGGCGGTCAAATCCAGCACGATGACTTTGTTCTCGTCGTCGCTGACGTCGTCCGGCCATTCGACGGACCATCGCATCGCGGTACGCTGCGCCACGGTTTCGAACAGCGCAATCGCTGCGGCCAGGCACGCCGCGAGCAGGAGAAAGCCCTGGTCCCGCGTCCATGTCCACTGCTCGAGTCTCGCCGCGGCGTCAGCGAAGACGTACAGGCCGATCGCATAGAACGGCCACAGCGTTTTCAACCTCGAATGGCCTGCGCGGTACGGCCGCGTGAACGGCACGAAGTCGATCGTGTGGGTGAGCACTTCCGTGAGGAGCACGACGAGCAGCAGCACAAACAGCGCATGACGGCCGATCACCAGCGGATCGCGCGTCGGCAAGAGCGCGACGACCGCCACGAACGTGGCCGGAAGGCCGAGCGCGGCGATCATCGACGCCCAGACGGCGCGGCGATACCCGCGCGAGCGACTCGGAGCATTCGCCCGGAATGCCCACGCTGCGGGCAGCTCGCTCGGCACGTGAAACGACGCTCGAAGGCCGATGGCTGTCCAGAACGCGAGCACGAGCGGGATCGACAGCGTGAGCGTGCGCGGCCGCGTGAACGCCGCGAGCGCCCCGCCGAACCATGTCGTCGTGACCACGACGAAGGTGAGACCGATGGCCGCGTTGATGGCGATCGGCGTCTGCTGCGCGCGGTTGCGGGCGATCGTGATCAGGATGAAGTCGGCCGTCGTCCGCGCCACGGCGTCGCGCCCCGCGAGCAGCCGCGCGACCGCGCGGGGCAGACGCGCAAAGCGCAGGGCGCGGCCAGTCGACGGCGTCAGCGCCAGCCGCAGCTGACGGCGGTAGCTGCCGATGGTCGCCAGGATGGCCACGGCGGCCGCGACCAGCGTGACGATCGCCGCGGTCCACGCCGCGCGAGTGAACTCGCCGTCGTTGGTCCCGCGGACGACTTCGTACATCCCGAGAAACCAGTTCGTCGGGCTCCATGCCGGTATCGGCATCATGTGCATGGTGCCGCGGACGCCGAGGCGGGCGCCGCTGATCTTCAGCGTCCCCGGCGTCAGCACGAGGAAGCACAGCAGGGCGCTGACGAGCGCGCATTGGAGCAGCGATTCCAGCGCGGCGTGTCCACGTCGCACCATCGCCGCCGACGCGCGCAAGGTGACGAGAAGGCTGAAGACGAAGGCGACCGCCATCGTCGTTGCGGTGAGATGTGCGACGAAATGCCGCACCAGCGCAACCGGCGATTTGTGACTCGACGCCGTCAACGCGAACGGTGCGGCGGTCAGCAGGCTGATGCCTGCCATCGCGATGACGAGGAGCGCGGCCATTGCCGCCAGCTTCGCACCAACCACCACAGCGCCTGACACGGGCAGCGGACCGACCACCATGGCATCGCGCCGATCGAAGCCCAGCGCGTCCCACGCGAACGCCGCGACGACGCCGATGGCGACGATGCCGTAGGTGAGGAACAAGGTCGCGATCATCCGCGTCAACGGTTCAACGAGCGCCGGGAAGCGGATGGAGGCCATCTCGAACGTGCCGCTCAACTGCAGCGACAGGATCAATCCCGGCGTGATGAGGAACGCGAGCACGCCGAACAGCGCCTGGCGGTGCTGCTGATCGGAGACGCCCGATTCACTCACGAAGAATTGATCGAAGAACTCGCGCGCGAGCACGCGGAATGCAGATTGCGGCACGTCAGCCTCGCATCATCGCCGCGACCAGCCCCTGCGTTCGCTCCTCGACGTGCTCCTCCGCGACGAGCGCGGCAAAGACCGCGTCGAGCGATGGCAGACGCAGCGTCTCGCGCAGCCGCGCCACATCGTCGTGGCCGACGACGCGACCGTCCTTGAGGATGACGACGCGCGAGCAGACCTGCTCGACAACCTCGAGGACGTGCGAGCTGAACACCACCATCTTGCCTTCCGCCGCGATCGCGCGGACGAAGGCCTTCAACACGCGCGCCGCCGTGACGTCGAGGCCGGAGAACGGCTCGTCGAGAATGATGATCCGGGGGTTGTGCAGAACGGCCGCGGCGATGAGAATCTTCTGCCGCATGCCTTTCGAGTACGAGGACAGCGTCTGGTAGCGGTCGTCGTAGATGCCGAGGAGCTGGAGGAATCGATCGATTTTGTCGTCGAGGAGGTCGTCGGACAGGCCGCGCAGGCGGCCGACCAGCCGCAAATATTCCGGACCGGTGAGATAGGAGTAGAGATGCGGCTCTTCCGGCACATAGCCGATTTGCGCCTTGTAGCCCAGGCGGTCGGCGAACGCATCGCGACCGTCGATCTCCACCTGGCCGGTGGTCGGTTCCAGGAGCCCGGTAAGGATTTTGACCGTCGTGCTCTTGCCGGACCCATTCGGCCCGAGCAGCCCGAGCACTTCGCCGGGGTGCACGACGAAGGACAGATCGCCGATCGCCGTCAGCGCGCCGTAGCGCTTCGTCAAGCCGTGGACGTTCAGCACGTGGTCTCCTTACACCGAAGGCGATCCGATCACGGCCGGTTGGACACCGGGGCTCGCGAATTGTTCCGGCCGAACCATGGACCTCGGGCGGCACCTGGGAACTTTGGAACCCTGGAACGTGGAACCGGCCCTCTCGACAGCGAGCCCCAGAACGGATCGCGGCTGTCTACCGGTGCAGGCACCATGGGATCGCCTGACAACCTCGAACCGGGATCCTCCGTCTAATCTTCGGAACGGAAACCTATGACGCTGGCAAAAATCGTATCGGTGGGGTTGGTGCTGCTGCTGGCCGTGCCGGCCATCGCGACGGCGGCGCAGTGGGACCGCCACGGGCGGATGGGCGTGCGGGACGAAATCCGCCGCGAGGTGCGCGAGGCGGTCCGGCAGGCCCGGCGGTCGGAATGGGGCGGGCGCCGCGAAGCGAGGCGGGTGATTCGTGAGAGCCGGCGCGAGATGCGGAGCCAGCTGCGCGAGGCGCTGCGGATGTCGCGCGACGCCGGCCGCTTCTGGCGCGACTGACCGCGTCCCACGACCTCACGCGGTCTTCGCCAGCAGCGGCGGCAATGCCGCGAGCGCGCCCGTGTCTTCCATCACCTCGCCGTGCTGGCTGATGTCGAGTCCTATGGCTTCCTGATCGCTCGAGACCCGCAGCGGAATGATCAGATCGGTGACGACATAAAGCAGATACGACCCACCGAACGAGAATCCGGCGACGAACAGCAGGGCACCGCAGTGCACCAGGAACGTCGTCGCGTGCCCCGATGTCAGGCCGACGCCTTTCGCGAACACACCGGTCAGCAGCATCCCGACCATCCCACCGACGCCGTGGCAGGGGAAGACGTCGAGCGTGTCGTCCAGGGTGGACGCATGGTTCTTCCAGTGCACCATCAGGTTCGACACGACGCTCGCGCAGACGCCGATGAACATGCTCTCGCCTATCGTCACGTAGCCGGCCGCCGGCGTGATCGCCACCAGGCCGACGACGGCGCCCACGCAGGCGCCAAGCGCAGACGGCTTCTGGCCGCGCATGCCGTCGAAGAAAATCCAGGCCAGCGCCGCCGCGGCTGAGGCGGTGTTGGTCGTCGCGAGCGCCATCGCCGCTTGACCGTTGGCCGCCAGCGCCGATCCCGCGTTGAAGCCAAACCATCCGAACCACAGCATCCCGGTGCCGAGCAGCACGAAGGGAATATTCGCCGGCGTGTGCGATTCGCCCGCGCGGTGCGCATCGCGCCGCCCGAGCACCATGGCGCCCGCGAGCGCCGCGAAGCCAGCCGACATGTGGACGACCGTTCCGCCGGCGAAGTCGAGCACGCCCATCCTGTGCAGGAACCCGTCGGGGTGCCACGTCCAGTGCGCCAGCGGCGCGTAGACGAACAGGCTGAACAGGCACATGAACAGCAGATAGCTGGTAAACCGCACGCGCTCGGCAAACGATCCGGTGATCAGCGCCGGCGTGATGATCGCGAACTTCAGCTGGAAGAGCGCGAACAGCACCAGAGGAATCGTCGGCGCGAGGCCGGGATGCGTCGCCTCGCCCACGCCCGTGAACATGAAATAGGTGAGCGGACTGCCGATGACGCCGTGCCAGCTGTCGCCGAACGCCAGGCTGAACCCGACGACGACCCACAGGATGCTGATCACGCCCATCGCCACGAAGCTCTGGAGCATCGTCGAGACGACATTTTTCGTGCGGACCATGCCGCCGTAGAAGAACGACAGCCCCGGCGTCATCAGCAGAACCAGTGCCGTGGCCGTGAGCATCCACGCGATGTCGCCGGCGTTCACGGGACCGCCGGTCGAGGTCTGCGCAGCGGGCCGGTAACAGGCGCCCAGGATGGCCAGCCCGGCCACCAGAAGAAATGGGAGCGCCGAGAATTCCCTGATCCGCTCCGTCTTACGCCGCACCGTTGCCAAAGTCATCCGCCGGTCCTCCG
>DATATJ010000068.1:0-18870 GCA_036268855.1 Vicinamibacterales bacterium | reverse complement strand
CGTCCGCCAGGCCGTGGGAAACGTCAACGGCGAAATCGCCAAGGCGACTCTTGGCCGGCGTCCCGTCTAGCGCGACGAGCCTGTCGTCCAGCCCGCGCTGATCCTCTTCGCGCCCGATGATCGCCCTGGCGATTTCGCCGTTGACGTTTCCCACGGCCTGGCGGACGCCCTTACCGCCATACCGCGCCATATCGCCGTCGCGCAGCTCGATCGCCTCGCGCTCACCGGTCGACGCGCCTGACGGCACCGCCGCGCGCCCGAACGCGCCCCCCTCGAGCGTCACGTCCACTTCGACCGTCGGATTGCCGCGCGAGTCGAGGATTTCGCGCGCGTGCACCTGGGTGATCTTCACTCGGAGCTCCTCGTGGTCTCGGACAGACGACCAGCCGCAAGGGACACGCTCGCGTGTCCATGGTCTTCGGGGTGATGAGCGTTCTCTGGGTTACCCGCCGCCTCTGCGGTCTGCTTCCATCTCGAACCGCAGCGCCTCGTCGCTCAACGGCCCGATGAGCGGCTCGTCATCGGTCGTGACGACGACGACGCCCGACGCGGTGACCGTGTGGCGTCGTCGATCCTCATCGTCGTTGTATCCGATCAGCGCGCCGCGCGGAATCAACACGTCCCGGTCGATGATCGCCCGGCGAATCCGCGCGTGGCGTCCGACGCGCACCCCCGGCATCAGGATGCACTGCTCGATCTCGCAGAAGCTGTGGACGCGCACGTTCGGACACAGCACGCTGCCCTGAATCGTGCTGCCCGACACGATGCACCCCGGTGAAATCACCGAGTCGAGCGCCTGCCCGCATCGGCGGCCTTCCTCGGCGAACACGAACTTCGCCGGTGGCGCCTGCGGCTGATACGTGCGCAGCGGCCACTCGGGATCGTACAGGTTGAACTCGGGGTTCACATGGCAGAGATCCATGTTCGCTTCGTAGTACGCGTCCAGCGTGCCGATGTCGCGCCAGTACTTCGACGCCTTCTTGTTCTCGTCGTAGAATCGATAGGCATACACCGGCGCCTCGTGAATCAGCGCCGGGATGATGTCCTTCCCGAAGTCGTGATTCGTCTGCCGCACGGCGTCGGCCTCGAGCGCGCGCACGAGCACGTCGGTGTCGAAGATGTAAACCCCCATCGACGCCAGCGCGAGATCCGGGGAGCCCGGAATCGCCGCCGCCTCCCGCGGTTTCTCCTGAAAGCCGGTGACGCGCTCGCTCTCGTCGATCCCGACGATCCCGAAGCGGACGCCATCGGCAATTGGAACCTCGATGGCGGCCAGCGTCGCCGCAGCGCGCCGTTCCTGATGGAACCGCAGCATGCGCACGTAGTCCATCTTGTAGACGTGATCGCCCGACAGCACGATGAGATATCGCGGATTTTCCCGGATGATCGAATAGAGATTCTGGTACACCGCGTCGGCCGTGCCCTGGTACCAGTGCTCGCCGACGCGCTTCTGCGGCGGCAGGATCTCCACGAACTCGCCGAGCTCTTCCGACACCACGTTCCAGCCCATGCGGATGTGCCGGTTGAGCGACAACGACTTGTACTGCGTAGCGATGAAGACCCGGCGGAGCCCCGAGTTGATGCAATTGCTCAGCGCGAAGTCGATGATGCGGTACGGTCCGCCGAAGTACACCGCTGGCTTGGCGCGCTCTTTTGTGAGGGGGTGCAGCCGCTCGCCCGCGCCGCCGGCAAGGACGATGACCAGGCTGTCGTCGAGCGCGGCCGACATGGCGTCAGCTCCGGCGCAGCACGACGCGCGCGGGGGCGCCGTCCGACCCGACGACGAGCAGCGGCAGGCACAGCAGGTCGTAAATGCCCGGCTCGACGTCGCGCAGGTTCAGTCCCTCGATCACGATCGTGCCGCCCCCGAGCAGCGCATGATGCGCCGGCGCACCCGGCGCCTTGAACTCTTCGACCGAGAGATAGTCGACGCCGACTACCTTGATGCCGTGCTCGACCAGGTACTTCGCCCCCGACTCCGCGATGCCGATGAAGTCGCGGTGAAATTCCGGCGACCCCCACAGCCGCGAGTTGTGCGTCTTGATCAGAACCCGGACGTCCTCGGACAGATCCCGCTGCGCCAGGTCCTCCGCGGTGATCGCCTTCCGCGTCGTCAGCTCGATGACGCGCGCGCGTCCGCAGAGGATCTCGAGCGGCAGACCTTCGGCGCCCGGCCCCTGATCGAAGAAGTGGCGCGGCGCGTCGACATGGGTGCCGCTGTGCGCACTCATGTGCAAGGTGGACACGTTGGAGCTGTCGCCCCGCGCGATCCGCTTGATCGGTTCGAGGCTGAACGGGGTGTTGCCGGGATAGGACGCGAGAGCGGCGTCGAGCGGCACCGTGACGTCGAGGAGTTTCATGGGCCAGCCGTCGTTCGCTTCGATGGCGCCAGACGGACCCGACGGATCTCAGTCCCCGGCGCCCGCGGAGCGGGCACGAAAGGGGGATCTTAGCACACGCGATTGCGGCTGAAGTGCTGCCCCTGGAACAGTTTGACTTGGCCCGAAGGGCCCGCCTATGATGGGCTGTTAAACTTAGCCCTCATTCTGGGAGACTAGGCTTTATGTCAATGCGGCGTCGAGTGGTCACCGTTTCGTTAGCGGCCTTACTTTTTTCGACCGGTCTGCTCGCCCAGAAGAAGGGCGAGAAGAAGCAGGACGAAGCGCAGAAAAAGGAAATTCAGAGCGTCGTCAAGGTCGTCGACGATGTGGCGAACGGCCAGCCGGCGCCCAACGATCTCTCGCTCACGTGGGTGCGTGAGGATTTCCTCAAAGCTCAAGGCAACAAGGAATACGTCCCGTTTACGATCGCCGTCGATCCCTCGAAGGTGGCCGGCGGAAATGTCGCGCTGTACTGGCGCGTCGTGGCCAAAGGAAGCGGCGCTACAGCTGCCGCGCCGGCGCCCGCGGCCAAGGACGACAAGGCCAAGGACGACAAGGCGAAGGACAAGAAAACGGACTACGCCTACGAGGACATCAGCTTCGTCCCGGTAGCGGCCGGCCAGAACCCGATGCACATCAGCCGCTCCTTCACGGTGCCCGCGGGCGACTACGACGTGTTCGTCGTCGCGAAAGAGCCGATCCCGACGCAGAAGAATGCGCCGCCTTCGAAGATGTCTGTGCTCAAGCAGGAAGTGACGGTCCCCGACTTCTGGAGCGGCGAGCTCAACACGAGCTCCGTGATCATCGCACAGCGGATCGATCCGCTGCCCGCCCCGCTCACGCCGCAGCAGCAGGCGGATCGCCCGTACGCGCTCGGCGGGATGGAAATTCAGCCGGCGCTCGACACCAAGTTCACGAAGAAGTCCGAGCTGTCGACCTTCATGCTGATCTACAACCCGAAGACCGACAGCGCCAACAAGCCGGATGTGCTCGTCGAGTACAACTTCTATGCGAAGGCCGGCGGCACCGAGAAGTTCTTCAACAAGACGCAGCCGCAGAACCTGAACGCGCAGACGCTGCCGCCGCAATTCGATCTCGCCGCCGGACATCAGCTGCAGACAGGGCAGGCGGTGCCGCTGGCGAGCTTTCCCGAGGGCGATTACCGGCTCGAGATCAAGGTCACCGACAAGATCGCGAACAAGTCGCTGACGCGCGAAGTGAACTTCACGGTCAGCCCGTCGTAAGCTCGGATTTCGCGGCACGATGCCGGGAAACGCGGAGCGGCACATGAGCAGTTCGTCCAGATTAATCGCATCGGCGGTGATCGGCGCTCTGGGACTCCTGTGTACATCGATGAGCGCGGCGGCGCAGACAGCCACTCTCCAACCGGAGGGGCATATCGCGTCGCTGGCACCCGGTTCGATCCGTGGAACGGTTCAGGACGAAAAGGGCACGCCGGTGTCGGGGGCGATGGTGTCCGCGCTCGGCGCCTCGACCGCCTTCACCATCAGCGATCGCAGCGGCCACTTCGAGCTGCGGACGCTGTCGCCCGGTCCGTATCTCGTGCGTGCGCACCTCAGCGGCTTCACGGCCTCGCGCGGCCAGATCGTGGACGTCCACCCGAGCAGCCGTGCGTCCTCGTCGATCGCCATGCACCACGTCGCGTCGGACCGTCCCGTGCTCGCCGCCGGCATGGGCTCGAGCGTGGGATCAGCGCAGCCGATCGACGTCGACGAAGCGGTGCCGACGGGCACCAGCGGATCGCATCCCTCTGACGACCATGGGGAAGTCGCCTGGCGGCTTCGGCACGCGCGCCGCGGCATCCTCAAGGACGCGGTCGTTCCGGATGCTGTGCTCGCCGACGATGAGCCCGATACGGGGACGTTCGGCCAGAACAATCTCTTCGCGGCGCCGGCGCGGATGGCGTCGAACTTCTTCAGCGGGACGCCGTTCTCCGGCCAGTTCAATCTCCTCACCACGGGCGCGTTCGACAGCCCGCAGCAGCTGTTCACCACCGACGGATTCGCGCGCAGCGTGGCCTATGTCTCGGTCGGCGCACCGGTCGGATCGGAAGCCGATTGGACCGTTCACGGCGCGCTCACGCAGGGCGATATCTCGTCGTGGATCGTCGCGGGCTCCTATGCGACACGCGCCGTGGCGCGCCATCAGTACGACCTCGGCCTCTCGTACAGCACGCAGCGTTACAATGCCGGCAACCCCGCCGCGTTCCACGACGTGGGCGACACGAGCCGCAACGCGGGTGCCGTCTACGGCTTCGACACCTTCAGGCTCACGCCCGCGCTCGCGGTCACCTACGGCACGCGCTACGCCCATTACGATTATCTCGACGGCCGAAGCCTGCTGAGCCCGAAGGTCGGCCTCACGATTTCGCCCGATCCGCACTTGCGCTTCAGCGGACTGGTGTCGCGCCGCGAAGTGGCGCCGGGCGCGGAGGAGTTCCTGCCGCCCTCGGACGGCGGCATCTGGTTGCCGCCCCAGCGCACCTTCTCCTCGCTCTCGTCGGACGAGCCGCTGCAGGCGGAGCGGACGACCCACGCGCAGGTTCAGATGGAGCGCGACATCGCCGGCGCGACCATCGTGCTGCGCGCCTTCAGGCAGCATGTCGACAACCAGCTCGTCACCGCATTCGGCGTCAATGTGCCCGGCCACCCGCCGACGTCGCTGGGGCACTATTTCGTGGGCAACGACGGCGTCGTGGACGCCGACGGATGGACCGCCGGAATTCGCGGCGGCTTCGCCGGTCACGTGCACGGATCGATCGAATACACCGAGACGCGCGCCGAGTGGACCCCGACAAGCGATCTCTCGTACCTGATTCTGCTCGCGCCCGCTGCGTCGCGCCTCGAATCCGATCGGATCCACGACATCGCGGCCACCGTCGAAACCGACGTCCCCGAGACGTCGACGAAGGTCTTCGTGATGTATCGCGTGAGCAACGCGTTCGCGCACCCTGCGTCCGCCTCGCCCGACCACTCGTTGTTCGACGCGCGCTTCGACGTCCAGATCCGGCAATCGCTGCCGTTCATGGACTTCAGCTCCGCGCGGTGGGAAATGCTGATTGCGGTTCGCAACTTCCTCCGCGAAGCGGCTCCCGACCAGTCGGTCTACGACGAGCTCCTCGTCGTCCGCCCCCCCAAGCGGATCGTCGGCGGGTTGACGCTGCATTTTTAGCCAGCTGGACGGCGCAAAAAGCGGCACAATCCAACGGATTGGATAAACTTCATTCGTTTGAAGTGGTGCCTCTTTTTTGCGAATACCTGTCGCCCAAAGGTTCAATTTCTCAGTAAGTTAGATAGCAAAGCACACAAGATCCAAGGGTATGCGCTTTGCTACCCGATGGGTCGGCAAAGTGCCGCTACCAGCTTCCCGTCTATGACCGATTTCACGCTGAGCCCGGCGTCCCCCTTCGAGCACCCGTGGCTCGTCTGGGGAAGGTCTGCCTTTGCGCTCGCGGTCGTCGTCACACTGCTCATCCTGGGCATTGCGAATATGGCCACGTTCGGTCGCTGGCACGAGGTCGAGGACGGCGTGCTCTGGGGCTTCCAGGCAGACGCGGTCACGGCGCTCGATGTCGCGCAGGGATCCGCCGGCGCCGCCGCCGGCATCAAGCGCGGCGACGTGCTGCTCGGGATCAACAACTCGCCCGTTCAAACGCCGGGCGACGTCGTCGAGTACCAGCATCGGGCGCACGCGGGCACCCGCCTCGACTACGCGCTGGTGCGCCTGGGTACGCAGCAGGCGCTTCAGGTTTCGCTGGCGCCGACGCCTGGCGGCAGCGGGATGTACTTCGTTCTCGCCGCGGTCGGCTTGTTCACGCTTCTGGTGGGCGCATCAGTGCGCCTTCGCCGCCCCCACGATCAAGCCACGCTGCATTTCTTCTGTCTGTGCGTCGCCTTCTTCGGCGTCTTCACGTTCTCGTTCAACGGATCGTTCGATCGCCTCGACTGGGTCTTCTACTGGGGCGACGCCGTAGCCTGGGCGCTCCTGCCGCCGCTGCTGCTCCACTTCACGCTGGTCTTCCCGGAGCGGCCCGCGTCAGTCGTCGCGGCGCGGCGGACTCCCCTGTCGGCGACGCTCGTGCCGTTGATGTACGCGCCCGCGCTGGTGCTCGCGGCAGGCCGCATCGTCGTGCTGGCGCGCGGCGCGGCCAACGGTCCGCTGTTCTCGCGAAACATCGAGCTGCTCAATCGGGGGGAGCACGTGTATCTGGCGGCGTGCGCCGCCTGCGCGCTGATCGTCGTCACGCAGGCCTCCCGGCAGATCACATCGCTGACCGCGCGGCGTCAACTTCGCTGGATCGGCTGGGGTACGGCGCTCGGCGCCGGGCCGTTCGCGTTCGCCTACGCGCTGCCGTGGGCGCTCGGGATCGATCCGCCCATCGCGCTTCAGCTCACGGCGATTCCGCTCGGCCTCGTTCCGCTGACGTTCGCGTCCGCGATCGTGCGCTACCGCCTCCGCGACGTCGAGGTGATCATCAAGCGCGGCCTCGCCTATACCGCCTTTTTCGCGGCGACGATGGCGCTGTACGGCGCGATGCTCAAGCTGGCGGGTTACCTCTTCGCCGACGAGCACGATCCCCACAATTGGATCGTCGCGGTCCTCGCGACGATGGTCGTCGTGATGCTCGCCCAGCCTGTGAAGGAAGCGGTGCAGAACGCGCTGGATCGTGCCTTCTATCGCGATCGCTACGATTACCGGCGCGCTCTCGTGGCCTTCGCGCGCGACCTGAACAGCGACCTCGACGTCGTCCGCCTCAGCCAGCGCCTCGTCACGCGCATCGTCGAGACGCTGCTGCTCGACCGGATGGCGTTGATGCTGGTGGACGAGCGAACGGGCGACTTCACTTCGATTGGCGATTACGGCTTCGGCCGGGACGTGCTGCGCCTCTCGAGCTCGTCGTCGATGCTGGGGCGGCTGAATGGCGGGCACACGGTCGCGCTCGACGATCCGATCGCGGGCGCGCGGTTCCTCGCGGAGGAGGTCGAGCTCTGGCGCGACGCCGGCGTCTACTACCTCGTTCCGTGCGTGTTCGAGGGGAGCGCGATCGCGGTGCTCGCACTCGGACGCAAGGCGACCGACGAGTCGTTCAACAGCGAGGATCTGGCTTTGCTCACCGCAGTCGCGGGCCAGGTGGCTACGGCCATCGAGAACGGCAGGCTATATCGTCAGCTCCACCTCAAGGCCGAAGAGCTCGGCCGGATGCGCGAGTTCAACGAGAACATCCTCGAGTCGCTCGACGACGGCCTCGTCGTCTTCGATGCAGACGAACGGATCGTCCGCTGGAATCGCGCGCTCGAGGGCTTCTACGGCTTCACGCGCGAATCGGCTGTCGGGCGCACGCTCGGCGAGCTGTTCGACCAGCCGTTCGTGGAGGCGCTCCGCGCCGCGCGCGAGGAATATCCGTACGGCGCGACGCTCTATCGCGTGCCGCTGTCGTCACGGCAGCCAGCTGGCCGCGACGGCACGGGCGACGCACGGCTCCTGGTCAACGCGACCGAGATGCCGCTGCAGACCCCCGAAGGGGATGCCTCGGCCGTAGCGGGTACGATCCTCCTGCTCGAGGACATCACCGGACACGTGCGGCTGGAAGAACAATTGCAGATCTCCGAGAAGATGGCGTCGATCGGCCTGCTCGCGGCCGGCGTCGCGCACGAGGTGAATACGCCGCTCACCGGCATCTCAAGCTTCACGCAGATGCTGCTCGAAGGGGCGGATCCCGCAGACCCGCGAACGGTCCTGCTCGAGAAAATCGAGCGGCAGACGTTCCGCGCCGCGAAAATCGTCAATGGTCTGCTGAACCTTTCCCGTCCCGGCACGTCGAACAAGGAGCGCGTGCTGGTGGACCTCAACGCGGTGATCACCGATGTCTTTTCGCTTCTCGAACATCAGTTCGAGGTGGGCCGCATCAAGGTGCGCCGCGAGCTGGCGGTGAACCCGGTGCTGGTGTCGGGCATCGAGCACCAGCTGCAGCAGGTGTTCTTGAACCTCTTTTTGAACGCGCGCGATGCGATGCCCTCAGGCGGCTGGCTGAGCGTCGCGACGCGGCTCGACGGGGAACAGGCCGTCGCGGAGATCGCCGACACCGGCTCGGGCATCCCGTCGGATCAGCTCTCGCGCATTTACGATCCGTTCTTCACCACGAAGGACATCGGCCGGGGGACGGGCCTCGGATTGTCGATCACCTACGGCATCGTCCGGGAGCACGACGGCGCCATTCACTGCGACAGCGCGGTGGGCCAGGGGACGCGCTTCACGCTGACGCTGCCGCCGGCCGTCGCCGCCGACCGCGCGTCCCGCGCAACACGATAGCGTCCGGCGCAATCCGGACGGACGAACTTATGCCCACTTCACGACACGGCACGATCCTCGTCGTCGACGACGAAGAGATCATGCGCGAGATTCTCGAAACTCTGCTCACGAGGGAGGGCTACGACGTACGCCTTGCTTCCTCGGGCGCCGAGGGGCTCGAGCTCGCGCGCGCCCTGCCGTTCGACGCCGCCCTCGTGGACATCATGATGCCCGGCCTCGACGGCATCGCCACGCTCGACGAGCTGAAGCGGATCGACGAGGATCTCGCGGTCATCATCATCACCGCGTACGCGTCGGTCGAGAGCGCCATCTCCGCGATGAAGAGCGGCGCCTTCGACTACATCACCAAGCCGTTCAAGAACGACGAAGTGCTCGTCGTCGTCCGCAACGCGATGGAGCGGCGCCGGCTGGTGAACGAGAATCGCAGCCTCCGGCAGAACATCCAGGAGCGCTACCACAAGTTCGCGAACATCATCGGCCGCAGCCCGCGGATGCGGCAGGTGTTCGACCTGATCATCCAGGCGGCGCCGAGCCGATCGACAATCCTGATTCAGGGCGAGAGCGGCACGGGCAAGGAGCTGGTCGCGCGCGCCATTCACACCAACTCGTCGCGATCCGAGCGCTCCTTCGTCACGGTCAACTCGGGGAACCTGCCGCCGGACCTGCTCGAGTCCACGCTGTTCGGCCACGTCAAGGGCGCGTTCACCGGCGCGGTGTATCCGAAGAAGGGGATGTTCGATCTCGCCGACAAGGGCAGCATCTTCTTTGACGAGATCGGCAACGTGCCGCTCGAGACGCAGGCCAAGCTGCTGCGTGTGATCCAGGAGCGCGACTTCATGCGCCTCGGCGGCATGGAGACGATCAAGGTGGACGTCCGGATCATCGCCGCCACCAACGTCGACCTGCGGCAGATGATGGAGGAGGGGAAGTTCCGCGAGGATTTGTTCTATCGCCTTCACGTGATCTCGATCCAGCTGCCGCCGCTGCGCGATCGCAAGGACGACATCCCGCTGCTCGCGCACCATTTCCTGGAGAAGTACGGCGACGAGAACCGGAAGACCGACCTCGAGGTGACGCCCGAGGCGCTCGACCTGCTCACCGAATACGACTGGCCGGGCAACGTGCGCGAGCTGGAGAACGTCATCGAGCGCGCGGTCGTGCTGTCACCGGGCTCGCGCATCGGCGTCGAGCTGATTCCGGATCACGTCCGGAAGGCGCCGAACTTCCAGGTGCCGCAGTTCGTCGTGCCGCCCGAAGGCATTTCGTTCAAGGACGTCATCACCGACTTCGAGAAGCGCCTCATCGAGTCTACGCTCGAAGCGGCCGGCGGCGTGCAGAAGCGGGCCGCCGAGCTGCTGCACATCAAGCCGACGACGCTCAACGAGATGATCAAGCGCTACGAGATTCGTCCGCGCCGGAAGCGCACCGGCGGAAGCGACCCGGCGTCGCCGCACCCGTCGCCCGACCCTCGGACGCCGTCGGCTGTGGCGGGTCCGCTGACGCCCGCAAGCGTCTTTGAAGAGAAATAGCGCCTGGCGCCGGCCTCGATCGTCGCGACCCGACAGGGCCGCCCGTGGTCAGTTCGTCTTTCGAATTTTCGCGAAGAGCCGCTCGAACTTTCCGAGCACCACATCCCAGCGGTAGTTCTTCTTGATGTACTCGCGGCCGTTCCGGCCGAGCGCCAGGCGCAGCGGCGCGTCGGCCATCATCAGCTTCAGGCACGCCACGAACTCGTCGCGGTCGGCGTAGTACAGCCCGCCGTTGCTCCGGACGCAATGCTCCACCAGCACGGCGCTCCGCGCGTTCACCAGTATCGGCGTGCCCACTGACAACGCCTCCAGCGCCAGCAGCGACAAGCTCTCGAACGGCGACGGGACGACGACGACGTCGGCGGCCTCGAGCGCCTGGAGCCGCTCTCGATCCGAGAGGCGGCCCGCAAAGCGGATGAACGGTTCCTCCGGCAGCGACATCAGCTTGACGCCCATCAATGCCAGCGTCGCGTCGCCGCCGTCCTGCACGTAGCTGTTGAAGTACTCGATCAGCTCCTCGCATCCCTTGCCGGGGTCGATCCGGCCGCCGTAGAGCGCCAGCGGTCCCCAGAGCCGGTGGCGGCGGCGGAAGACGGAGCCACGGGTGAGCAGGTGTTCCGGATATTCCCGCGACGGCGGTTCGTCGTCGGCCGCCAGGCCCGGCGGCGCCGGCTCCTCGATGGGTGCAGGGTCGTCGTCGGGCAGCGGCATGCGCGGGTACGGCTGCTGCTGGGCGAGATCGATCCCGACGCCGGTGACCTCCTCGAGCAGCGGCCGATCGCGGAACGTTTCCTGGACGAACTGGCGCTCGCTCTCGGTGAGATAGCAGAGCGCGGCGGGGCGCGCGAAGACGTCCCGGAAGATGTCGAGGCGGATCGCCGGCTCGTCGTGCGCGGTCGAGACGAGGACGCTGCGCGCTGGGGCGATCTCGAGGCCGAGGACCGTAGGCGCGTAGAGGTACGTGAAGAAGATCAGCACGTCGTACTGCTGATGCTGGCGGCGCAGGTAGTCGAGCAGCGACGGGCACCAGGGGCCTTGCTGCTTCAGCCATTCCATTTCGTCCGCGCGGCTGTGGGGATGGTTGTAGATCCACTCCGAGTACGTGTTGAACGACTCGATGTCGCGCGTGCGTGCGTTGGCGAAGCGGCGCACGGTGACGCCGCGGATGCGGTCCGCGCCCTCGGCGTATGCGTTCTTCCAGGTGACGTAGTCCTGCGCGCACGTGGTCAGCACCTCGACGTCGTGCTGGACAGCGAGACGCTCGGCCACCAGGCGGCACAGGTGCTCGGACCCGCCCAGGACCTCGGTGCCGTACCGCTGAATGACGAAGCCGATTTTCACGAGAGTTGATGGAGCACGGTGGTGAGCTCACTCCGGATGCGGGCGTCGCCGAAATCGGCGAGCCGGCGCCGCTGGCCCGCGATCACCGCGGTGCGCAGGTCGTCGTCGAACGCGAGCGCGCCGAGCAGTTCGGCTGCCAGTTCGAGGTCCTTCGGCGCGAATTGGACGCCGGCGCCGCCGAGCGTGTCGGGCACCGCGCCGGCGGCATACGCGAGCACGGGCACGTCGGCGGCCATTGCCTCGACGAGCGGTACGCAGAACCCTTCGTGTTCGCTCAACGAGATGTACACGGCGGCATGACGATAGTACACGGCGAGCTCGGCGTCCGACACCGGCCCGGTGAACACGAAGCGATCGTTCAGCAGGCGATACTCGGACATCAGCGCGCGAATCATCGAATAATACTTCGGCACCACGTCGTAGCGCCCGACGAAGATGAAGCGGTAGTACGCGTCGACGTACCGCTTGTAGACCTCCGCGAGCCGGATGTGATCCTCGATTCTCTTGTTCGGAGCGATGCGCCCGACGAACAGGAAGTTCACCAGGCCGTCGTCGAGCAGCGCGTCGAGCGCGGGCCGCCGGGCCGCCTGCGTCACGCGGGTCGTGTCCACGGCGATCGGGAACACGCCCGTAGGCCGGAAGCCGAGTGCGTCGAGCTCCCGGCGGTTGTACTCCGAGTCGCCGAGCGCGAGATCGACCCGGCCGACCAGCGTGGCCAGCTCCGTCCGCCCGAGCGAGGCGAGCCGGAACAATGCGGAGTCGTACGGCGCAAAGAACGCCGCCGGCGTCACGTTGTGGTACTGGAGAATGCGCCCGCGGTCGAGAGTGGCAAACGCGGCGGTCATCGGCGACGGAAGCGCGTAGTGGAAGATGGTGAGATCGCCGCCCTTCGCGGCGGGGTCGGCGAACGGGTGCACGTCCCCTTCGAGCGCCTCGTCGATCGTCAGCGCGTAGAGCTCCGAGGTGTGGCCCATCGCCCGCAGCAGATCGCGGACCCGGCGCGCGCTGTCGCCGATGGCGTCGCCCCGGTGCGCCGCAGGCACCCACTGGTTGATGATCATCGTCCGTGAGGCAGTGCCTGGTAGATCGCCGGACGCTGGAGCCGCAGTTCCTCCAGCTCCTGCGCGGCATCGAACTGCGCCCAGAAGTCGAACGCGACGTGCGGGCGCGGGGCGCGCGGCGATCGCAGAATCCGATCGACGAAGCCGTGCAGCGTGCCGGCGAAATCCTTCGATTGCAGACGATCGACCGCGGCGAGCTGGCCGTCTACGATCGTGTCCTGAAGCGCGGTGTTCGACAGGATGGAGTCCATCAGCAGCGCCACGTGCGCCGGGTCCTTCCGGTCGTACAGCACGCCGGCGCCGTCCATCGTGGCCGGGACGGCGGTGGCCGCGTAAGCGAGCACGGGAATCTGCTCGTAGAACGCCTCGACGAGCGGGACGCAGAAGCCCTCGTGTTCGCTCGCGCACAGGAAGAGATCGGCGATCTCGTAGAACGCGACGAGCTCCTCGTCCGGCACGTGCCCGACGAAGTGGACGTGCGAGGATCCCAGCGTCGCGACGAGCTGGTGCAGCGAGGCGAGATAGCGCTCGAACCCGCTGTGCGCGCCGACCAGCAGCAGGCGCGATCGCGGGTTGAACATCGTCTGATACGCGTAGAAGAAGCGGATGACGTCCTCGATCTTCTTGTTCGCGATCACGCGCCCGACGAACAGGATGTTGGTCCATTCGTCGTCGAACTGATCCGCGAGGATCCGGTTGGCGGGCCGGTCCAGGTGAGAGAAGTCGGGCACGACTGGCAGGATGTCGGTGCGCGGGAAGCCGAGGGCCTGGAGGTCCGCGCGGTTGAACTCGGAGTCGCCGAGCGCCAGATCGCAGCGTGTGGCATACGCCTGCAGCTCGCGTCGCCCCCGGAACGTCTGGCGCGCCAGCTTCCGGTTGACGCCGACGAAGTACTCAGGCGGGGTGATGTTGTGGTAGATGAGCGCCATCCGATCCGGCAGCGCGTAGGCTGTCCGGGACGCCCGCGATCCGAGCGAGAAGTGGTGGAGCAGCAGGTTGTCCGGATGGCTGGCGTCCACGAGCTCGCGGTAATCGCGCGTCAGCGGCTCGAGGCGGTGATCCGCTGTCTCGACGAAGATCTCGGATTCGTAGCCCGCCGCGTGCAGCACGCGCTGGATGCCGAGCACTTCGTGGCCGATCGCATCGCCGTAGCCGAGCGTCGCCAGCACCTGGTGCACCTGGATCACGATCGGCTCCAGCCGGCCGGCAGCTTGCGGACCACGTCGCGCGCAGCCGGCAGGTCCTGGCGGCGGCGCTCCATCCATCCGGGGAGCGCGTCGACCGCGCGCGGAGCCGGCTCCTTCGACAATCGCGCAAACATCTCCAGATACTTTCGCTCGATCACCGGCCACTCGTAATGCTCGCGAAAGAACTGACGCCCGTTCCGGCCGAGCGTCGCCGTGAGCCAGCGGTTCTGCTCGATCGCCTTCAGCGTGTCGACGAACTCGGCCGCGTTCTCGTAATAGAGTCCGGCGTTGCTCCGGATGCACTGTCCCTTCAGCACGTCGCAGCGGCTGTTGGCGAGCACCGGCCGGCCGAGCGCCCACGCCTCGAGCGCCACCATCGACAGGCTTTCGAAATACGACGGCATGATCAGCAGATCGGCCGCCGCGATTGCATCGAATTTGTCGGCATCGTCGAGGAAACCGAGGTGCCGGATGCGCGGATGCGCGGGAATCGGCAGCAGCGTGTGGCCGATCAGCACGAGCGACATCCGTCCCTGCGGCTCCCGCAGGTACTGCTGAAAGAATTCGAAGAGCTCCGTGCAGCCCTTGTTCTGGTCGATGCGGCCGACATACACGGCGAACTGTCCGCGGACGTCGTGCTTCTCGCGGAATCGCGCCGGCTTCGTCTGCGACGGCACATCCGATCCGACGCCGACGACGACGCCGGGCACGTCGTGATTGCCTGACACCGCCTGGATCATCGTGCGCTCTTCAGGCGAGTTGTACATCAGCGCCCGAACGCCGCGGAACAGCGGCTGGAAAATCGACAGCCCCACCGCGTCGTCACGTTCCGCCGTCGGCACGAGGATCGCCCGTGTGCCCGCCGCCCGGGCGCCGTGGTACGCGTGATAGTAGCGATAGCTGAAAAACAGCACGTAGTCGAACGCCGACGCATGCCGCTCGATGTACGCGACCAGCTCGGGGCTCGTCGGGCCTTCGGAGTCGAGCCAGTCGAGCTCTTCGCCGATCGAATGCGCGGACCCGAAGACGCGATCCGACCGCTGGCCGAAGACGAGGGGATCGCGCTCGTGCTTCACGTGAAATCGGCGAACCGTCACCCCGTTCACCTGCTCGACGCCTGGCTGGAGCTCGTTCCTCCAGGTGACGTAGTCGGCGGCGCACGACGTGAGAACTTCGACCTCGGCGTGCCGCGAGAGCCGCTCCGCGATGTAGCGCGCGTGCAGCTCGGCGCCCCCGTTGATCGCGAGGCCGTATCGCTGAACAACGACGGCGAGCTTCACTGGTCGTTGTCGTGGTGCGTATCGGACGCGGGTCGAGGCTCGGCCGCCGGCGTCTCCGCTTGCGTCGGCGTTGGCGTCACGGTTGGCGGTGGCGTCACGGTTGGCGTCAGGGTTGGCGTTGGCGTCGACTGCGGCATCTCGCCACGCCGCTCCGTCGGTTCCGGCGAAAGCGCCTGCTCGAACGGCTCCGCCGCGTCGTCGCCTTCATCCGGTTCGTCGCTGTCCGCGGCGTCTGATGCCGACGCGTGTGTCTGGTCCGCAGATGCAGCCGTCCCGGGGGCAGGCGAACCAGCGCCCGGGCCTGGCGTCGTCATGAGCGAGACTGCTGACGCGCCGCCACGCCGCCCGCGCCGGCGCCGCCGGCGGCGGCTGCGCTGCCCCGGCCCCTCAGCCGGGACGCCCGCGGGCGCGTCTCCGGAGGATGGCCCATCGGCCGCCGTCGGCGTCGCCGCGGCGGGAACAGCCGAAGCCGGAGGTACTGGAGCTGGTGAGGGCGGACGCGGCGTGGGCGCCTGCTGCGCGTTCCGCTGATTCTCTCTCGGCGCGAAACCGCCGCTGGCGCGTTGAGGCGAAGGAACAGGCGCCGGAGAGGCCGCACGCGCCTCGCGCTCCGGCTCGGCCGGTTTGTAGACGACGACGCTCTCGAGCGCCCGCAAGCGGCGCTCGGTGAACTCCAGCCGGCTCGCGATCGACTCGACCCGCATCGACATGTTCTTGACTTCGATCGTGGCGCGCGTCAGCTCGAGCACGAGGTTGTGCAGCAGCTCGTAATACAGATCGCCGCGCTGGCGCACGCTGGTCTCGACCGCATCGAGCCGATCGACGCTCTGCCGGTTGATGATCGTCTGCTGATGCAGCGACTGCGTGAGCGCGTTCGAGTTGAAGAACAGCTTGACGAGCGGCCGGAACAGACGGCGGAAGAACCGCACGATCCCCCGATGCGAGTCGAACAGCGTCGTGTCCTCGAACGGGTAGAGCGGCACGGACACCGGCGCCGCCGGCGGCTGCGCTTTCCGGAACTGGTCGAGCAGATCCGAGCGGATGCTGCGCGGGTCGAGGAACTTCTCGAGCTTGACGGCCGCCAGCTCGCGGATCTGCTCCTCGGTGTAGTCCACTCCGCGCTTGTCGCGGATGCGGGCGCGAATCTGCTCCATGATCTGTTCGACGTTGACGGAGTCGGCGCGAACGTTGAAGTCGGGCATAGTCAGAACGGCCTATAGATAATCAGCGCGACCGTCGCGGCCCAGAGCGCGACACAGACGAGCAGCGGACGGTCGGTCAGCAGCAGATCGGCGGGACTTCCGCCCCCCTCGCGCTGATGCACGAGATAGAGGTACCGGAAAATCCCGTATAAGGGAAATGGAATCGTCAGCCCCAGCCAGGGCGTGCCGAACTTCAGCTCGGTTTCGGGGCTGATCGTATAGAAGGCATACGAGATGAGCGTCGAGGCCGTGACGACCGCGATCATCTGATCGAGGAGATACGGCGAGTACTCCCCCAGAATCGCGCGATGGCTGCGCGCATCGCCCGCCAGCATCACGATCTCGTGGCGGCGCTTGGCCAGCGCCATGAACAGCGCCAGCAGAATCGTGCACACGAGCAGCCAGTGGCTGATCTCGACGTCGATCGCGACCGCGCCAGCCACGGCACGCAGGACGAACCCCACCGCGATCGTCAGCACGTCGATGATCACGATGTTCTTCAGCGGCCCGGAATACAGCGTGAGCAGCACGAGATAGACGACCGCCACCAGCGCAAACGCAGGGCCGAGCGCCAGCGCCGACGCCAGCGCCGCGACGCCAAGAACGCCCGCGCCAGCCAGCGCGAGCGGCACCGGCAGTGCGCCCGACGCGATCGGCCGCGCCATTTTCAGCGGGTGCCGCCGATCGGCCTCGCGATCGGCCACGTCGTTGATCACGTACACGATGCCCGACAGCGCGCAGAAAATCGCGAACGCCGCGATCGAGCGCTCGAGGGCAATCGGATCGCGCAGCCGCCGCCCGAACAGAATGCCGGCGAACACCAGCAGATTTTTCGTCCACTGGGCCGGTCGAAGCGATAGAAGCAGGTTCAGGAGGACGGGCCGCCCCGATGCCCCGGCGGACGGAGCATCGGGTGGCACAGGAGAAGCCGTGATGCGCGCCATCGAGCGCGGACGCTGCGGTTAGACCTTGGCCGCGGAGAAACTGCGGATCGCGTCGGGCTCCGACTCGAACGTCTCGAACACGGTCAGGAGCTTCGTGATCGACAGCAGATCGGTGATGCGCTTGGTCAGGTTGAGCAGTTTGAGGCTGCCGCCCTGCCGGCTCACCGTGGTGTATGTGCGAACGACTTCGCCGAGCCCCGCGCTGTCGATGTACGGGACGCCCGCGAGGTTCAGGACGATTTTCTTGTGGCCCTGATTGACCAGGCTGTTCACCTTGTCCTTGAGCAGCTCGTCGCCCTCGCCAAGGGTAATCTTGCCCTTGAGGTCGAGCACCACCACATCGCCGACGACACGTTCATCGATCTGCATGGAAACGCTCCAGATAATTGCGTGTGAGCTTAACATCCGCCTGTGCCGAGCGCAATGCGCACGAGACGGGAGGTACGACGACGGCACCGCGCACACGGCGATCGCGGTGATCGCCGTATGCGAAGTGTGAATCGATTGATCGACGAGATGAGCTAGGCGCTCCCGGCCCCGGCAAATTTCCGGGACTGAAAGCATTCCTTGCAGAAAACCGGACGCCCCTGCGTCGGCCGGAAAGGCACCGTGGTTTCCTTCCCGCACGCCGAGCACGTGGTCATGGTTTCGACCCGCTCGCGCGGCATGCCGGATCCCGCTGGACGGCTGGCCCGTTTGCCTTTGCACGTCTTGCACCGCTTGGGCTCGTTCTTGAAGTTCTTGTCGGCGAAGAACTGTTGTTCGCCCGCCGTCCAGATGAACTCCGCTCCGCAGTCAACGCACGAGAGAATCCGATCTTGGAACTCCATCGGTCGCTACCTCGTCGGGTCGGCCTACTCCGACTCGCGTCGGAGCTTCTTACGATTACGCTTGCGCGCGAGCGCCTGCTTCGCCCGGCGCTTGTCGCCGGGCTTCAAGTAGAAGGAGTGCTTCTTGATATCCTTGATGATGTCTTCCTGCTGCACCTTCCGCTTGAAACGGCGGAGGGCGCTCTCAATCGACTCACCCTCTTGAATCTTGACTTCAGCCACGCGTGGAACACCCCCTCTGCGGTGGCGAATAACGAACTTATAGCGCGATCAACCGACTCGACGACCGATTCAGATGATCAGAGGACAAAATGACCGGATAACCAAATATGCTAGGCTATCACACGCAAACGCGGATTCTAGGCGCAATCACGGCCAAGGTCAACGAAATAGTCCCCTGCCCCAGCCGGTAGCGTGCAGCGTGGTCAATCGCTCTAACCCGTTCATTCCATGAGAGTTTTAGTCGTCGGTAGCGGTGCGCGCGAGCATGCCCTTGCCTTCCGCCTCCTCTCCGACCCGCAGCTCGACGAGTTGGTGGCCGCCCCCGGAAATCCCGGCCTCTCGCGACTGGTGCGGACCGTCGCGGTCGACGTCATGGACCTCGACGGCCTCGTCGCGCTCGCCGATCGCGAACGGATCGATCTCACCATCGTGGGCCCTGAGGCGCCGCTGAGCGTCGGTCTCGCGGATCGCTTCGCAGCCGCGGGCCGTTTGATCGTCGGGCCGGCGGCCGCCGCCGCCCGTCTCGAGTCGAGCAAGGCGTTCGCGAAGGCGTTCATGCAGCG
>DATATJ010000067.1:0-10782 GCA_036268855.1 Vicinamibacterales bacterium | reverse complement strand
GCAACTCGATTCCGGTTATCGCCCCAATGTGATCCTGCTTGACCTGATGATGCCGGTCATGAACGGTCACGACTTCCTCGACCGGTGCCGTCGCGACCCCTTCTGTGCCCGCATTCCCGTCATCGTCCTGTCGGCTGCGGCCGATCGCATGCCCGACATCGCGGCGGCCGCCGTGTTTCAGAAGCCACTGGATTTCGAATCGGTGCTCGCCGCGGTCCGACACTCCTGTCACCCGGAAGAAGAGGCATGAGCCGCGCGACGGTCGCGGTCTTCAACGTGCACGCCGACACCGTGGAAATTGTGATCCGACGAGATCGCAGCACCGCAGGCGTCGGCCTCACGGTGCTGCGTAGGCTCGACGACCGCTCAGACGACCGGACGTGAACGGCCAGAGAGCAGGTGCACCAGCAATAGAACGATGCCGATGACGAACAGCACCCACGCGATCTGCGACGCGACGGCCGCGACGCCGGACACGCCAAGGGCTCCCGCAATGACACCAACGATCAGGAAGACGAGCGCGTAGTACAGCACGGTCCACTCCTTTCGTCCGAGACATCAGGCGCAGGCGCGATGCGCTGCGTTTCTACCGGCCACATGCCGCGTGGCCAACCAGGTACCAAAGCACGATCACACTGAAGGGCACGCCGAGTATCCACGCCACCAGGTAACGCATGCGATCTCCTCCTCCCGGTGAGAGCAAGACGGTGACCACATCTGCGATGTGTCCGCTAGAGGCTGACGAGCGCCTCCTGAATCGCCGCGAAGAATGAGCGCGCGGAACTGCCGCACGACCCCCGAGCCATCGACAATCGGGATCAGCAGATCCAGCAGGATGATGCCAGGCCGATGGCGGCGCGCGATCGTACAGGGGTCGAGCCCGTTGCTCGCCGTGACCACGCGGTACCGTGGCGCGGCCGCCGCGCGAAGGAATGCTCTGTGGTCGGTGTTGTCGTCCACGATCAACACCGTTGGCCGGGCGGCCGGCGGGTCGATCGGCGCGATGGCTCCGGCCATATCCGCCTGTCCGAGATGGCAATTGTTCAGCCAACGCGGGGTGGGCAGTTCAAGCGGGCAATGGCTGATTCGGGGCGCTAGCCAGGCCGAAAGGGCCTACGGATGGGTCGCCAAGCTCTCCACCGGTGGAAAGCCGTTACACACCCGGCCCGGTGCGGCTCAGGGCGTGTTCAAGGCCGCCGTCACGACTCCGGAGAGCTCGTCGCCGTTGACCGGCTTGACCAGGAACGCGATGGCGCCGATCGCCGTGGCGCGCTCCCGGTTGACGGCGTTGTCCGTGGCCGTGATCACGACGAGCGGCGTGTTCGCGAGCGAAGGGATCTTGCTCATGCGGTCGTGGATCGAAAATCCACCGCCGGCAGGCATCGACAAATCCAGCACGATCAAATCGGGGCGCTCGCGCATCGCCATCGAGAACCCGGACATCGCGTCGTACGCGATCAGAACGGTGCGCCCGTCGCCCTTGAGCGCCGCGGCCAGGATGGCGCACGTCGCGCGATCATCGTCGACGACGAGGATTTTGCGGGGGGCTGCCATCAAGACTCTGACGCAGTCCAGAGCATACACCAACCGCACGAAACCGCGAGGGCGCGAACAAGGCGTCAAGACAGCCATAATCAGAAGCAGATGGCCACTACGAACGACCGGCAGGAGACGAAACTGATCGCGTTGAGCACGGGGCTCCCGCGCGAGGTGGCTTGGCGTGGACGGACCGTCACGACCGGCATTTTCAAACAGCCCGTCACCGGGCGGATCGCCCTTCGCACGCTGAATCTGGACGGCGATCGTCAAGCCGATCTCACCGTCCACGGCGGCGCGCACAAAGCCGTGTACTGCTATCCGTTCGAGCATTACGACTACTGGAAGCACGCGTTGCCCGGTCGGGATCTGCCGATCCCCATCTTTGGCGAAAATTTCACGACGCAGGGGATGGACGAGGACTCCGTCCATCTGGGCGATCGGTTCGCGGTCGGCTCCGCCGAAGTGATCGTCACGCAGCCTCGCCTTCCCTGCTACAAGCTCGGCATCCGGTTTCAGGCGGACGACATCGTCAAACGCTTCCTGGCGAGCGGCCGAACCGGCTTTTATCTCGCGGTCACCCGCGAAGGCGATGTCGGTGCAGGCGACGAGATGGCCCTCGTGTCCCGCGATCGCGAGGCGGTTCCAATCTCGGCGATCACGCGCCTGTACGTCGCCGAGCGGTATACAGCCGACGACGTGGCCGCCGCACGACGCGCGCGCCGGGTGGACGCCCTGCCGGAGAGCTGGAAGGCCTACTTGCGCGATCGTCTGAGCGAGAGCGCGAGCTGAGCGTACCGCGATCGTGAGCTGACGCCACCGCCACTCGGTTGACACACCACTCGGTTCACACCACTCGGTTCGCGCTTGACAGCTGCGCGCCCCGATCGTACGCTTCATCTCGATTGTCGAGATGAAGGTTCATGCCGCTCCCCCATCGAGCGCACTCGTGCAGGGCACGCTGGACATGCTCGTGCTGCGCGTCCTGGCGCTCGAGCCGATGCACGGCTATGGCGTGACGCTGCGCATCGAGCAGGTCAGCCGCGGCACGTTCGCCGTGCAGCCAGGCTCGCTCTTTCCGGCGTTCCGCCGGCTCGAGCGAGCGGGACTCGTGATCAGCGAGTGGCGGTCGACCGAGAACAACCGCCGCGCGAAGTACTACCGAATCACCGAATCGGGCCGGCGGCGCCTCAAAGCGGAAACGCGCGACTGGCGGCGCCAGACGCTCGCGATCGCGAGAATCCTCGCGGGCTCGTAAAATGCCGCTCCCCCAGATCCTGCGATCGCTCCTGTTCGGCATCCGCGCCCTCTGGCGCGCGCGCCAGCGGGACCAGGAGCTGGACGAGGAGCTTCGCGATTACCTCGACTCGTCGGCGGCCGCGCACGTCCAGCGCGGCCTGACGCCGGCAGCCGCCGAGCGGGCGGCGCGTCTCGGCATGGGCAGCGTCGCCCTCGTCAAGGAAGACGTCCGGGCGACCGGCTGGGAGGCGCAGTTGCAGATGCTCTGGCAGGACGTGCGATTCGGGTTCAGGCTGCTGCGCCGCTCGCCAGGATTTACGGTGCCCGTCGTCCTGACGCTGGCGCTCGGCATCGGCGGCAACACGGCGATCTTCAGCCTCGTCAACACCGTATTCTTTCGGCCGCTGCCGCTCACCAAGCCGGATCGCGTCCTTCGCCTGCTCGATTCGTTCCGAGGCGCCGACGGGCATCGCCGGACCTTCGGGATGCACAGCCAGAACGTCGACGCCCTGGCACGCGACGGCGCGTTCGACTCGCTGGTGGCGCTGAGCGGGCAGAACCTGACGCTCGTCGGTCGCGATTCCCCGGAGCGCGTGCAGGTGATTTACCGCACCGCCGGCTGGCAGCCGACGCTGTCGGTTCGACCCTTCCTCGGACGCGACTTCTCCGCCGAAGAAGAGCGCCAGGGGATCGACAGCGGCGCGGCGATCGTGAGCTACGCGTTGTGGCAGAGACGCTTCGGCGGATCGCCCGCGGCGTTGAGCTCGACGATCCAGCTGGAAGATCGCACCTACACGATCGTCGGCGTCTTTCCACCGGGCTTCAGCTTTCCCTACGAGGCCGACGTGTGGATTCCGTTCGTGGTGGACGCCGCCGATCGCGCGCGCGACTTTGCCGTGTTCGGCCGCTTGCGCGACAGCGTGACGCCGCAGCAGGCACAGCAGGCCCTCGAGCGCGTGTCCACGCAGATCAAGGCCGAGTATCCGGAGACGCTACCCGGCTACGCGGTGTCGTCGATCACGCTGCGGCAGAACCTGGTGGACAACCAGGACAGCACGATGCTCGCGCTCCTCTCCATCGTCGGGTTCCTGTTGCTGCTTGCGTGCATCAACGTCGCGAACCTCGTGCTGGCGCGCTCGGTGAGCCGTGCGCGGGAGTTCACGGTGCGCGCAGTGCTCGGCGCGAGCCGGTGGCGGCAGTTCCGGCAGATGCTCACCGAAACGGTGCTGCTCGCGGTCATCGGAGGAGCCGCGGGTCTGCTGCTGGCCGCCTGGCTCACGCAGTTCATGGCGGTTCTGATTCCATCCAATATCAGCGATCAGCTCGGGATGGACGCCGGGGGCATGGACGGACGCGTCCTCGTGTTCACGCTGGTGATCTCCCTTCTCGCCGGCGTCCTGGCGGGCGTCGCGCCGGCAGTGGCAAGCGCGAACGCCGCACAGACCCTCAAGGAAGCCGGACGATCGAGCAGCGGGCCGGCGAGCCACCGCCTGCTCAACGCGTTCATCGTCGCGCAAACCGGTCTGGCCGTCGTTCTGCTGGTGGGGGCGGGGCTCATGCTGCAGAATTTTCTGCGGCTGCAGCATCGGCCGCTCGGCTTCGATCCGCATCAGCTGCTGACGGCGGAGTTCACGCCCGCGGTGGCGAGCTACGCGCCGGGTGTGGCGCGCACGCGACTGATGCACCGTGTGATCGATGGCGTTGAGCAGCTGCCGGGTGTCACCGCCGTCGGCGCGACCATCGTCAACCCGCTCGGCGGCGGCACGTGGGGCGCGCCGGTCGCAATCGAAGGACGCCTGGAGAGCGCGGCGAGCGACGCCTACAACGTCAACCATCGACTGATCAGCCCGGCGCTCTTTCAAGCGATGAGAATTCCGCTGCTCCGCGGCCGGCTCTTCACCTGGGACGATGACGAACGGCGGCCCGGCGTGGCGATCGTCAGCGACGAGATGGCCGGGCGCTTCTGGGCGGGCGAAGAGGTGCTCGGCAAACGGCTGCGCATCGCGCGGCCCAACACGCCGTGGCTCACGGTCGTCGGCGTCGTCGGCAACGTATCCGACGCGGGCGATCCCGGCGATCCGGCCGAGACGTGGTATCTGCCCTACGCGCAGCAGTCCACGGAGGCGGCGGCGCAGACGGTGCACCTGATGATCCGGACACAGGCCGATCCGGTCGCGCTGGCGGCAGATGTGCAGCGCGCGGTCGGACGCGTCGATTCGACGCTCGCGATCTACGGCATCACCGCCATGGATCAATATTTCTCGCGGTCGCTGCGGCGGGAGCGCCTGGGCGCGGGCGCGATGATCGCGTTCGCGGGCTTCGGCCTGATCCTCGCCGCGATGGGCATCTACGCCGTGATCGCGTTTGCCGTTCTCCAGCGCACGCAGGAGATTGGTCTCCGCATGGCGCTGGGGGCGGATCGGCGCTCCATTGTCGGGCTCGTCCTGGAGCGCGGCCTGCGCCTCGGCCTGATTGGTCTTGCGCTGGGAGCCCTCGGCGCGGCGGCGCTCAACCGCGTGCTCGTCAGCCTGCTGTCGGAAATCACACCGCTCGAGCCGTCGGTGATCCTCGTCGCCGCGGCCCCTCTGCTACTCTGCATCGTTCTGGCCTGTTACCTGCCTGCCTGGCGTGCGGCGCGCCTCGATCCGCTGGCAGCGCTGCGTTCCGACTAGGCCACCCTGCGCCTGCATCGTACAATCGCTCTACCATCACCAGCTGATGGCCGGCAATGAGGAGATGATCATGCGTCGCATCGGCAGACGATTCGCGGGAGCGGCCTGCGCCGCTGGCGTGGCAGTGACCGGTCTGGTCATCGGCGTGAGCGGACAGCCGAACGTGGTCTGCGATCCGGGCGATGGCGGCCTCACGCTGCCGCCCGGATTCTGCGCGCTCGTGGTCGCGACCGACGTCGGAACGGCGCGCCACCTGGCGGTCGCCGAGAACGGCGACGTCTACGTCTCGCGGCGGGGCCGCGGCGCCGCGGGCGGCGTCGTCGCCCTTCGCGATACGAACGGCGACGGCAAATTCGACGTCAAGGAGGCGTTCGGCACCAACAGCGCCACAGGAATCACGCTGCACAACGGCTACCTCTACGTCGCGCATCCGACGACGGTCGAGCGGTTCAAGATGACGCCCGGCCAGCTGAAGCCGGCGGGCGAACCCGAGGTCGTCGTCACCGGGCTTCCCACCGAGCGCGAGCATGAAGACAAGACGGTCGCGTTCGACGGCCGCGGATCGATGTACCTCAACGTCGGCGCACCATCCAACGCCTGTCAGCAGCCGGATCGGAAGCCGGCCGTCAAAGGCCAGGACCCGTGTCCGCTGCTCGAGAAGCATGGCGGCGTGTGGAAGTTCGACGAGAACAAATCGGGACAGACGCAGGACCAGGGCTCGCGCTTCGCAACGGGCCTGCGCCAGTTTCCGGCGCTCGCCTGGCACGACAATGCTCTCTACATCGTGATGAACAATCGCGACCAGCTCGACGTGTTCTGGCCCGAGACGTTCACCGTGAAAGACAACGCCGAGCGTCCTGCCGAGCCGATGTACCGCGCGGTCCAGGGATCGAATTTCGGCTGGCCGTATTGCTTCTACGATTACGGCGCCAGAAAATTGCTGCTCAACCCCGAGTACGGCGGCGATGGGAAGAGTGTCGGACGCTGCGCGCAGTTCACGAACCCGATCGCGAGCTTCCCCGCACACTGGGCGCCGGTGGACATGATGTTCTACACGGGCGCGCAGTTCCCGAAGAGCTACGACGGAGGCGTCTTCATCGCGTTCCACGGATCGTGGAACCGGGCGCCAATGCCGCAGGACGGGTACAACGTGACGTTCCAGCCATTCTCCGCCGGCCAACCATCGGGCGCTTTCCAGGTCTTCGCGCAGGGGTTCGCGGGAACGGATCGGCTGATGAATCCCAATGCCGCCGTCGCGCGGGCAGACGGCGTCGCGCAGGCGCCCGACGGCTCCATCTACATCGCCGAGAGCCAGAAAGGGAAAATCTGGCGCGTGCTCTACACAGGCAAGTGACGTCCGGACTGGCCGGCCTCGAGTCTTGATTCGGAACCCTGCGAGCCGGATACTGGGTCCAATAGATATCAACCGCGATTGAACAGCTGACGCGAAGGTCCCTCATGACACGCACACTTCGAAACGGACCGGTCACCATTGGCGCGATGGCACTGCTCGTGGCGCTGGGGGTCGCGATCAGAAGTTTGCCCGCGGCGGCCGCCGGCGCGCATACATTGCCCCCGCCCGCGCGCGACGAGCCCTCGGGACAGACGGCACCCGCCGTCGCTACTTTTGCCGGCGGATGCTTCTGGGGCGTGCAAGGCGTCTTTCAGCACGTCAAGGGGGTGACCAGCGCTGTCTCCGGGTATGCCGGCGGCGAGGCGAAGACGGCGCACTACGAGGTCGTGAGCTCGGGCGCCACGGGCCACGCGGAATCGGTGCAGGTGACCTTCGATCCGCGCCAGATCAGCTACGGCCAGTTGCTCCAGGTGTTCTTCTCGGTGGCGCACGACCCGACCGAGCTCAACCGGCAGGGGCCCGACACCGGAACGCAGTACCGTTCGGCGATCTTCCCGGCCAACGCCGCGCAGGCGGAGATCGCGAGAGCCTACATCGCGCAGATTGATCAAGCACGCGTCTTCAAGAAACCGCTGGTCACGAAGATCGAGATGGATCGGCCCTTCTATCCGGCGGAGGCCTATCACCAGGATTTCCTCACGCTCCACCCGAACTACCCCTACATCGCGATCAACGATCAGCCGAAGCTCGGGGACCTCAAGCGCATGCTGCCCGACGTCTACCGCGCGACGCCCGTCCTGGTGACCAAGACCCAGACCTCCCGGTAAGCCTTACGGTTCCCTTCGGTGCTGGCCGCGGCCGGACCGAGAGGCGCCGAGCGAGATCGATTCCAACCGCCGCGCGAATCGCATACGATACGTCGCCAGGAGCACGGATGAGAACTGTCTCGCGGCCCGCGTTGGCCGCATGCCTGTTCGTGGCCGCCTGTGGCGGCGGCTGTGCGAGCGCGCCGCCGGCGTCGCTGCACGCCACGCCGCCCGGCCTCGGTCAGCTGCCATACAGCGATGCCGACGTGGAGTTCATGTCGGGCATGATTCCCCACCACGCCCAGGCGGTGATCATGGCCGGCTGGGCGCCCTCGCACGGCGCGCGCCAGGATGTCGCGATTCTCTGCGAGCGCATCGTCGTCGGCCAGCGCGATGAGATCCGCACGATGCAGAACTGGCTGCAGGATCGCGGGCAGCCGGTCCCCGACGCGACGTCCACGCGCCACAAGATGAAGATGGACGGCATGGAGCACGAGATGCTGATGCCCGGGATGCTGACGGACGAAGAGATGGCCGCGCTCGACCGCGCCCGCGGACCGGAATTCGATCGCCTGTTCCTCATCGGGATGATCAAGCACCACCAGGGTGCAATCGACATGGTGAACGTGCTCTTCAAGTCGTACGGCGCGGCGCAGGACGAAGTGGTGTTCAAGTTCGCGTCCGACGTATACGCCGATCAGTCGACCGAGATCAATCGGATGAACGAGATGCTCGAGGCCGGCGGCGGTCCCGAATGAACGAGAGGGAATCCACACACATGATGTCCAAGTCGTTGCGCTCACGTTCCTTGTCGCTCTTGATTGGCGGCCTCTTCGCCGGCGTCCTGCTCGCGGCGGATGCGTTCGGCGTGGCCGCGTGTGCGAGCTCGCCCCCCACCGCCGGTGGTGCGGCGGCCGCGCCAGCAACGCACGCCGCGGCGGCCCCCGCCGCTCGACCGGCTGGCCCGGCGGCCGCGACGGCAAACGGGGCGGGTGGACGGGGCAACGCTCCGGCCCCACCACCGCCACCGCCGCCGCCCCCGGCGGTGATGCCGCCGCCTGTGGCGCCGATCGTGTCGGCCGCCGCACCGAGCCCCGATCCGCGCGTCGGCCTCAAGGCCGGCCGATGGGACGCGGCGGAAGCGGCGTGGAACATGCGCATGATCTCGACGACGCCGCCGACCGGCAAGACGCTGGGCGCGACGCATTCGGATCTCGCGTTCACCGGCAAGTACGCCATCCAGGGCAACTACGACGGCTTCGAGCTGTACGACATCTCCAATCCGGTCAAGCCGGTGCTCGCGCAGAGCTATCTGTGTCCCGCATCGCAGAATGACGTGTCGGTCTTCAGGAACCTTTTGTTCATGTCGTCCGAGGCGACCAACAGCCGCGCCGACTGCGGCTTCGGTGGCGTGCCGGAGCCGGTGAGCAAAGCGCGCGTGCGAGGCATCCGGATCTTCGACATCGCCGACGTCAAGCATCCGAAGCTCGTCACCAGCGTGCAGACCTGCCGTGGATCGCACACGCACACGGTGGTGACGCAGCCAGGCGACAACGACAACGTGTACATCTACGTGTCCGGCACGGCGGGCGTCCGCTCGGCGGACGAAGTGCCGGGGTGCGAAGATGGTGGCATCGACGATCCGAACACCGCGCGCTTCCGGCTGGAAGTGATCAAGGTGCCGCTCGCCGCGCCCGCGCAGGCGGCGATCGTCAGCTCGCCGCGCATTTTCGGAAACCTGCCGGTGCCGCCGCGCAGCGCCGAGCGCGACGAAATCGACGCGAAAGCGCGCGCCGCCGCCGCCGCCGCGGCCGAAGCCGCCGGCAGACCGGGACGAGGGCGTGGCAACGCGACGCCGGCGCCGCCGAGCGGTCCGAATCAGTGCCACGACATCACCGTCTATCCGGAGATCGGCCTCGCCGGCGGCGCCTGCGCCGGCCTCGGCCTCCTGCTGGACATCCGCGACGCGGCCCATCCCGTGCGCCTCGACGCAGCCTCCGACGCCAACATGTCGTTCTGGCACTCCGCGACGTTCAGCAACGACGGCAAGAAGATTCTGTTCACCGACGAGTGGGGCGGCGGCTCGCAGCCGCGCTGCCGCTCGACGGACAAGATGGAGTGGGGCGCCGACTCGCTCTTCACCATCGAGAACAACAAGCTGGTCTTCCACACCTACTACAAGCTGCCGGCTGCCCAGACGGAGCAGGAGAACTGCGTCGCGCACAACGGCTCGCTGATTCCGATTCCGGGCCGGGAGATCATGGTGCAGTCGTGGTACCAGGGCGGCCTGTCGGTCTTCGACTGGACCGACGTCGATCACCCAAAAGAGATCGCGTACTTCGATCGCGGGCCAGTAGACGCCACGCGGCTCGTCGGCGGCGGCTCGTGGTCGGCCTACTGGTACAACGGGATCATCGTGAGCTCGGAAATCGCACGCGGCCTCGACATTTACGAGCTCGTGCCGAGCGGCCTGATCTCGGAGAACGAGCTGGCAGCGGCGAAGACGGTCAAGACGCCGTACTGGAACACTCAGGACCAGCAGCGGTTCGTCTGGCCGCCGAGCTTCGCGCTCGTGCGCGCGTACCTCGATCAGCTGTCGCGCTCCAATGGGCTCGGATCGGACACGATCGCCAAGGCGCGGACGACGTTGGCCGACGCCGAGAAGCAGTCGGGATCGCCGCGCAAGACGGCGCTGACGGAGTTGGCGTCACAGCTGAACGCCGCCGCCAGCGGCGCCGGCGACCAATCCAAAGTGCATACGCTCGCGTCGGCCCTCACCGATCTGGCCAACGCGCAGCACTGAAAACATGACCCTCTGCCCCGCGACACGGTCGCGGGGCGGAGGATGCGCATCTCCGCTCGGCCCGCACGCCCTTCACTCTCCACCTTCATACTCTCTTCACAATCGGGCGTCAGAGTGGATCGCAGGAGGGAATGCGATATGGGTCATCGCTCTCGAGTACTCACATTCATCGGCGTGCTGTTCGTCGCGCTTGCAGCCGGCGCGCTCGGCTACAACATCGGGTTATCGCACGGGCTGGCCGCCACCGTGCCGGCCGGCGTGGCAGGCGCCGCGCCGTACATGTTCTATCGCCCGTGGGGCTTTGGATTCGGCTTCGGTCCGCTGCTGTTCCTGCTGCTGTTCTTCTTCCTGTTCCGCGTGGTGCTCTGGGGA
>DATATJ010000066.1:0-5344 GCA_036268855.1 Vicinamibacterales bacterium | reverse complement strand
GTCAGCGACATCTATCTGGCGCCATCGATCCAATGAGCGAGCTCCTGAATCTCATCGGCATCAGCACCGGGGTTGCGCTGTACGCCATGCTGCTGACATTGGTCGTTCGGGCGACTCGCGCCTCGTCGGGCCGCCAGACCTTCGATCCCGTGCTGCTCGCGACCGCGCTTCTCGGCTTGGTGTGGAATCTCTGCGCCCTGCCCGCCTACGAGCTGCCAAAGGTAGGCATCGTCGGTCCGTTCCCTTGGCTGGTCGCGATCGGCTTCAGCGCACTCGGGTTCCTGCCCGCGGCGGTCGTGCACTCCATCCTGCGAGAACGACCGACCGGTATTCGTGGTGGGCTGAAGCGAGCGCTTGCGGCCGCGGCGTATACCGTGAGCGCCGTCGCGCTCGTGCTTCAGTTTCGCGCGGCGGCAACGGGCGCCACAGTTCCTTCGGCGCTCGCGATGGAGCTGCTGACTTACAGCTTCATCGTGCTGGTCCTGCCGCTCGCGGCCGTTACCCGGGGGCAGCCTGGCGCCCGCCGCGCGCTGTGGATTGCCGCGCTCGCCACGTTCGCGGTGTCGGCGCTGCATCTCCGCCAGATCCACCAAGGCGAAGCGTCCTGGCCGATCGAGCTGCTCGGCCATCATGCGTCCGTGCCGTTGGCCTTCGCGATGTTGTACCAGGACTATCCGTTCGCCCTGGCCGATCTGTTTCTGAAACGGGCCGTGGCGCTCCTGCTGCTGGTCATCAGCTCGTTCGTGGCGATCGCGCTCTTCGCCGCTTCGTCTGCCGCGTTCGCGCGCTTCGTTCAGATGGATCCGCGTCAGATCGGCGTGCTCGTGACCGTTTGGATTGGGACGGCACTGGTGTACCCCACACTGCGTCGCAGCGCGTTCTGGTTCGTCGACACCGTCGTGCTCCAGCGGCCGAACTATCGCTCGCTGCGCGCGACGATCGCGAGAAGGCTCCAGGCCAGTGAATCGACGCCGCAGGTGCTGTCGGAAGTGTGCGAGCTGCTGGCTCGAGCCCTCAACGCGCGCGCCGTTGAATGGCACGCGTCAACGACTCGGGAGGACGAGGCGCTCGGCAGCGCGGGCGTGCTGGTCGATGCACGTGCCGTCGAGGCGGCGCAACGGCTCGCCTCGTCATCGCTCGAGCCGAACAGGTGGACGCGCATTCTCCGCCCGGCGGCCATTGTCGTCGTGCCGACGGCCGAGGAACCGCGGCATGCCCTGATCGTGGACGAGCTGATGGGCGGCCGCCGCCTGCTGTCGGATGAAGTGACGACGCTCGAAACAGTCGGGCTCCTGGCGGCACGGCGCATCGACGCCATCCGAATTACCGGCGAGCGCCATCAGCGGGAGCTGCGCGAGCAGGAAATCGAAAAGCTCGCAAGCGAAGCGGAGCTCCGCGCGTTGAGAGCCCAAATCAATCCGCACTTCCTCTTCAATGCGCTGACGACCATCGGATATCTGATTCAGACAGCCCCCGACCGCGCGCTGGACACGTTGCTGCGGCTGACGCTGCTCCTGCGCGGCGTGCTGCGATCCGAAGGCGAATTCACCACGCTCGGGCGCGAGCTCGAGATCGTCGAGTCGTACCTGGATATCGAGCGAGCACGCTTCGAACAGCGGTTGCGCGTCCGCATCGACGTATCGCGAACGCTTGAAGGCGCTCGCGTCCCGCCTCTGCTCCTGCAGCCGCTGGTCGAAAATGCGGTCAAGCACGGCATCACGCCGCTAAGACGCGGCGGCGAGGTGATCGTCTCGGCCGCGCTTCACTCAAATGATGGCAGACCGGCCACGATCGTGTTGACCGTCCGCGATACCGGAGCGGGAACGACGATGGCGAACCTCGAGCAACGGCGAGCGGAGGGCGTGGGCCTGCGCAACGTCGAGCGGCGCCTCGTCTGCCAGTACGGCGCGGCCGCGTCGTTGACCGTCCAGACCGCACCACGCGAGGGAACGACCGTCACCATCCTGCTGCCGGCGGAGTTCGTCACGCGACAACATGCAGCCAGGAGAGTGGTTTGAGCGCGCGCCTCCGCGTGGCGATCGCTGACGACGAGCGGCCGGCGCGCTCGTTTCTCCGCTCGCTGCTGCGATCGTTCGAAGACGTCCTCGTCGTCGGCGAAGCGGCTTCGGGTCACGAGGCGGTCACGCTCATCGAACAGGAACGGCCGGACCTGGCGCTACTCGACCTCCACATGCCGGAGCTCGACGGCTTTGGCGTCGTCCGCATGCTGAAGAAGCCGGCGATGCCGCTCATCGCGTTCGTCACGGCGTACGACGAATACGCGGTCCGCGCGTTCGAGGTGAACGCCGTCGACTACCTGTTGAAGCCGGTCGACAAGAGCCGCCTGCGGGCGACCTTGAACCGGGCGCAGGAGCGGATCGAGCACGCGGAAATCGTGGACGAGCAGCGGTCGCGAGTGGGGACGGCGATCGAGGCGTACGAAACCGCCGCCAGAGGACCTTATCTCGAGCGGATCCCCGTGCGTCGACGAGACGAGATCGCGCTCGTGCCCGTTCAGCAGATCGCATCGATTGTCGCCGAGGGGGAGCTCCTGCACCTGGTGACGGTGACCAACGACAAGTTCACGATCACGTATCGCCTCAAGGATCTCGAAACGCGTCTCGACCCCGCGCGGTTCATCCGGCTGGGTCGCGGGACGCTGGCCAACATCGACATGATCTCAAAGGTGGGCGTCATGCCTGGCGGCACGCACGTCGCGATTCTCCGCAACGGGCAAAAGCTTCAGGTGAGCCGCCTGCAGTCCCGGGTCTTGCGCGAGCGGTTCCTGCGCCTGTAACGCCTCGCACACGCTTGGCCGCTCATCGCGTCGAAACCGCCGTCTGCACGCGTAACGCGACGTTCTGTTGAAAACGCTGCGACAGCCAGGACCCGAGTCGTGTTCCCTGAAGTTGACATGCGGACACACACGACGCGCCAAGACCGTGGCGGCGCCGTCAGAGCAGGCAAAGTCTATCGGGGGTCACGTCGGAAGGTGCGGCGGATCACACTTCGCGGAAACTGGTCACTTGAGCTGCTGCTGTTCATCGCGTGGCTGCTGTTCTGCTTGCTCGTCCTCGTACCGTGGATCGTGCGACATCCGCCACGAGATCATGGTTCAGAGCCAGGCCGTTTTTCTGCTGGATCTCTCGTTTCTAGAGAGTTGCTTTTCCGAGGCAAATGCGAAAAACGGCCCATTTCGAAAACCCTGTCAAGTCCGAATCCCCACGCCTCCATCTCTCTACAGTAGTTGTGTACTTGCACACAGCCGAAGAAGTCAGTCGCTTCGCAGAACGCCTTCAACGTGTGTCCCCGAACTTCACCAGCGCTTCGGACATCAGCGTTCAGCGATCGCGCGATCGTGGATCACTCCTGACGAAGCGCGGTCATCGCATCAGCGGCACTTGCACGTCGAGCCGGGACATAGCTCGCAACCAGCGCCGCTGCAACAAGAATCACCATCGACGACGCGACCGTGGCGGGATCGATCGAGCGCATCCCGTCAACGGCCCGAAGCAGAACGCGATCGGCCATCCACGCGCCGGCCGAACCGATGGCGACGCCAACGGCAATCATGCCAAGGGTCTGTCGCAGCACCAGTCGTCTCACGTCTCGAGCGGTGGCGCCGAGCGCCATGCGCACGCCGAACTCCCGCGCGCGCTGGCTCGTCAGATAGGCAACGACACCGTACACGCCGACCGACGCCAGCAGCAGCGCGATGCCGCCGAAGATTGCGAACAGCCACGCGAGGAACCGCTGGCGCGCGAGGGAGCCGCTGACCAGCTGTTCCATCGTTCGCACCTCGTACAGCGCCTGATCGTTTGAGGCGCCGCGCAGCGCTCGCCGCAGCGGCTCGACGACGTCGAGCGGCGCGACTCTCGTGCGCACGGCAATCGACATGAACGACGCAAACACGCGGTGAAGCGGACGCGGCACCTGCGCTAACGGGGAGTACATCTGATCGCGCAGACGCGACCGATCGTCGCCGGCCAGGCCCCAATGCCGCACGTGGCCGACGACGCCGACGATCCGGACGGGTGCCGGTCCTCCCATAGCCGGTATCCACAGTTGTGTGCCGACGACGTCCCTGCGGCCGAACGCGTGGAGCGCGAGGTTGTCGTCGATCACGACAACGCGTTCGCTGTCGAGCCGATCATGATCGTCGAAGAAGCGGCCGGCATGCAGCGGGATGCCCATGACCCTCAGGTAGTCTGGCGTGACGGTTGACGAGAGCGCCATCGGCGCCTGCCCACCGGGCGTCGCGATCGCTCCGGCGACCACTGACGCGCTCGGCCCGGTGGATATCGATTGGCGCGTCGCGCTGTTCGCAGCGGCATGCGCTGCGATTTCCTCGCTGGTCGCGGGTCTCATTCCGGCTTTCAACGCCTCCGACACGGCGCTCGCCGCGAACACGTCGGCGCCGCGCTCGACTGGGTCGCGAGAGCGCCACCGGTGGCGCAACGCGCTGCTCGTGGCGCAGACGGCGTTGAGCGTCGCGCTCCTCGTGTCGGGCGGCCTGCTCGTGCGCGCTTACCTCCGCACGTCACATCTTGCATTGGGTACGACCCGTCGAGCCGTCTCACCGCCCAATTGCAATTGCCGCCGGCGAGATACGCGAACGGTCCTGAGCGCGTCGCGGCGATGGAACGAATATTCGAGCGTATCGCAGCGATTCCCAGCGTGACGCAGTCGGGCGCCACGATGAAGCGCTTCACGCCGGGGTTTGCCTATCTCTCGGCGGTAGACATCGAGAACCAGCCAACTCCCGACGGGTCGAGTCACACTGTGCAATTCCGCCGCGTGCGCGCCGACTATTTCGCCGCGCTTCGCATTCGCGTTCTCCGGGGATGCGTGTTCGAACGGAGCGACTCGCTGTCGACGCCGGCCACGGCGGTCATCAGCCAGTCGTTCGCCGACCGATACTGGCCGGGAGTCGATTCGATCGGCCGCCGGTTGTAACGCGGCTCCGGCTGGATGACCGTCGTCGGAGTCGTCGACGACGTCAGTGATGTGGATCTGCTGCAAGCACCGGAACCAACTCTCTATGCCGCATGGACACAGACTGCGAACGTGGCGTTTCCGATGGGTCTCGTGCTGCGAACCTCCGGAACACCCGAGCGTGACGCTCACGGAAGCCACAACTGCTATCTGTGCGACCGGCGCTCGTCGCGCGCAGCACGATTGTCATCCGTCGATCCTCCCGAATGTGATCACACGGCTCAGCGTGAAAGCCTGGTGGCCAGACTGTTCGTGCGACCGAGCTCGCTCAATGCCGCTTTGAATCCAGTCGCCAGCTTGTCCGCCGGACCAGTGCCCCAGTAGTGCAGGAAGTAGATCGTCGGCTGCG
>DATATJ010000065.1:0-8649 GCA_036268855.1 Vicinamibacterales bacterium | reverse complement strand
CTCACGCCGAAGGTCGATGGCTTGCCGCGCGCGATCGAGCTGTCGAACATTTTGCCGTCGGTGGTCCAGCCGGTGTACTCGACGGTGACGAGATCCTCTTTGGTCGGATGATCGGCGCCCGTCGCTGGCGTCACGACTTTGGTGACGAGACCGGACGCGGTCTTGACCGCATCAGCCGGCGGCGCCGCAACGTCAGCCGGCGGCGGAACAGTTTTCGGAGGCGGAGGCGCCGTCTGCGCGGACGTCAGAGCCACAAGAGAGGCCGCCGCGGCGACGACGAGGCAGGAACGAAGAATGATGCGCATCTGCGCATTGTAACTTTGCACGCTAATTTTTCCCTTGTGCCTTCCGCCTTCCGCCTTCCGCCTTCGACCTTCTGCCTTCGACCTTCTGGCTTCTACTTTCTACCTCGTTGTCCAGCCAACGTCTCGAGTTTCTGTTTGAGCGCCTCGAGCCGCTGTCCCGCTTCTCCCAGCTTCCCTTCCGCCGTCAGCCGCTGATATTCCGCCAGATCGCGGGCCGCGTCGGAGATCAGCGCGTTCACGTCGGGACCATGACCGGGCGCCGCATTCGCCGCACCGGCCCCGGGGTTGGGTGCCGCGCCTTGCGGCTGCGGCGGCGCATTCTCCACGGCTGCCGCCGGGGCCAGCGTGGACGGCTGGCCACCGAACAGCCCGGCCATTGCGGTTTCGAGCGTCGGTCCGTAGGCGAGCCGATCCTGCAGCGCCAGGACGACCAGCCGCAGCTCCGGCATCGGACTGCGGTCGGCCTGCAGGTAGATCGGCTTCGCGTAGAGCAGCGCACGACCGATCGGGATCACGATCAGGCTGCCGCGCCGCACGTGCGATCCCTGCTGGTTCCACAGCGACAGCTGACCGGAGAGCTGCGCGTTCTGATCGATCCGCGCTTCGACCTGCAGCGGACCGTCCACCAGCTTCGTCTTCGGGAAGTCATAGACGACAGCGGTCCCGTAGTTCGCCCCGTCGCTGCGTCCGGCAATCCAGCCGATCAGGTTGTTGCGGTTGGCCGGCGTGAACGGCAGGATGCCGATGAACTCCGTCTGCTTCTCGCCCGGCAGCGACATCAGCACGAAGTTCGGCTCCATCATCTGTGACGCCTGCTCGCGCTGCGCGTTCATGCCGACTTCGCTCGCGACGCTCCAGAGGTCCTCGCGGTTGTAGAACACCTCGGGGTCGGTCATGTGATAGAGCGCGTAGACGCCGGCCTGCACTGAGAGCATCAGCTCCGGGTAGCGCACGTGCGCGCGCAGGTCGGCCGGCATGGCCGATGCGTCCTTGAACAGCGTCGGGAAGAGGCGCGCGTATGCGCTGATGATCGGATCCTGCGAGTCGAACATGTAGAAGCTTGTCGTGCCGTCGTACGCGTCGATGACTACCTTCACGCTGTTGCGGATGTAGTTGATCGACTCGCGCCCGAACTGGAAGTGGCGCGCGTACGGATAGACGGACGAGGTCGTGAAGCCGTCCATGATCCACGACAGCCGGCCGTTCGCGCCGACAACGACGTACGGGTCGTCGTCGAAGGTGAGGAACGGCGCGATGGCCGCCACGCGGTCGCGGATGTTCCGGCGCATCAGCAGCCGGCTCGACGCGCTCACATCGTCGCTGAACGGCAGCTTCGCGATGTCGCCGCGGTCGAGTGCAATCAGCAGGCGGCGGAAGAAGCCGCCGAGAACGATGCCGCCGCGCCCCTCGTACGAGGTCAGGTTGTTCGTCTCGCCCTGCGGGTAGTTGAACTCCTTCTGCCGCGTGTTCACGTAGACGTCGGTGTCGGTGAGCTCGCCGAAGTAGATTTCCGGACGGGTGACCGTGAGGCCGCTCACGGCACTCTGCACCGGCATGTTGCTGAGGAGCAGATCCGGCAGCCCTTCGGTGGTGAAGCCGTTCACGGCGTTCATCGTGACGCCGTAGCCGTGTGTGTAGATCAGCTTTTCGTTGATCCAGTTGCGGCTGCTCTCGGGAAGCTTGCCGACGTTGAGCTCGCGGGCGGCGAGCATCACCTGACGCGTGGTCCCGTTCAATTGGTAGCGGTCGATGTCGATGTCCGGGAAGTCGTAGTACGTCCGGATTTCCTGGATCTGGCGCAGCGTGTCCTGCAGCGCGCGCCAGTCCCACAGCCGGATGTTCTGCAGCGTCGGCTGGTTGTTCGCGACGTCCGCCGCGGCCACGCCGCTGTCGGCGGGGAACGCATGCTGCGCGATGCGGTCGAGCGCGTAGGCCGAGCGCGTGAGCTGGATGTTGTGCGCGATGTACGGCTGCTCGCGCACCAGTTCGTTCGGCTTGACGATGAAGCTGCTCACGTACCAGCCGAGGATGCCGACGACCCCGTAGGTGACCGCCGCGGGAACCACCGAGGCGATGAGCCACTGGAGGCGCGGGGCAGACACGGCGTTGACGAGCGCGATGCCGGCGCCGAGCAGCAGCGCCAACGCGACGATGAGCATGCCGGTGAGCGTGATGTGCGCGTCAGTGTAGGTGACGCCAGAAAAGATCGTGTGATCCTCGAACAGGCGCTCGAAGCGGCCGAGGTACACGCGCATCGCCATCGTCGCCAGCAGCGCGGCGAAGGCGATCGACAGACCGCGCCACGGCGTGTCGCCCTGATCGTGGCGGCCGGTGAGGACGCGGCCGCCGCCGGTGATCGCGATGAAGAACACGGCGATGATCGTCGCGAACACCGCGAGCGTCATCAGCCAGCCGGCGATCAGCTGCCACGCGGGCAGCGTGAAGAGATAGAACGTGAGCGGCCTGGCGAAGATGGGATCGAGAATGGGCGTGGCGGCCGGATGCGAGTACCAATACAGCGCGAGCGTCGGCCAGTCGCCCATCATCCCGGCGCCGGTCGCCAGCGCGATCAACAGCGCGACGACGAGCGCGATCAGCTTCAGCACCGGTTCGACCGGCAGCTTGAACGGTTGACCGTTAATCAGAATCGGACCGGCGAGCTCGCCGAGGCGTGGCGGCTTGAGCGCGAGAAACGATCCATAGAGCGCCGCAAAGGTGGCGGCGCCGAACACGGCGAACACCGCCGCCTCGATGTTCAGCGTGCGCCAGAACACGTCCAGGAAGCCGAGCGAGGCGAACCAGATCGCGTCGACATAGTAGGTGAGGGCGGTGCCGCCCCCGAAGACGAGGACGGCCAGTACCGCGAAAAAGACGAGACGACCGCGGCGTCGTGGCCGCCGCGGCGGCGGCCAGTCGACGATGACGTCGCGGTCCGAGGGGCCGTTCATTTCTCCGAAGCCGTCTTCCCGCCCTTGGTCGTGAATCCTTCGATGTGCACGTTGAGGTTGTGATTCACGCGCAGACCGGCGACGCCATTCACGTCGATCTCGGCCACGGGCACCGCGGCGACTTCCGTGCCGTTCACCAGGAAGTGCGCCTTCTCCTTGTCGGTCTGGATGGCGAGCGTGTTCGTCATCTTGCCGGACGAATCCGCCCGCTTAATCGCCGCGTTGTCCGTCCAGTTCATCACCGAGGGCGTCTCGGTGCCGGCGCGCCGCTTGATGAGGAACTTACCGTCCTGGCGAATCACGAAGTAGGTGTACTTCTGGTTCGGCCCCTGCAGGTCGGATCCGCCGATGAAGACGCCGTACGCCTCGGGGTGCGCGGACGGCTCCATCTGCGTGAAGGCCGCGCTCACGGTCGACGACTTGTCCACCGGCCTGAAATAGATGCCCGCCGGTCCCGACTTGACGTGGAGGCCGGTGCCCATCGGCGCGAAGCTGACGCCGTCGGGCTTCGTGCTGCCGTTGTCGAGTCGTGCGCTCCAGCCGGCTGGGAGCGTCCCGCCGCCCGCCGCCATCTTGTCGGGGTCGTGGCCGGCCGGGTGCTGCGTCTGCGCGATCAGGCCGACGCCGAGTGCGACGAATGCCGCCGAGAGAATCAGTCGTTTCATGACCTCACTCGCTTTCCCTTGAAGGTTTCAGTCTACCAGTAGAACTCGACGCCAAGCTGGATTTCGCGCGCCGCCCGCGTGGCGAGGACCTGGCCGGATGTGCCGTTCGACGGATGGCAATCGTCAGGCTCAGCTTCGCAGATTATTCGCCAACTGCCGGATCGCCGCCGATTGTTTTGCCGGGTTATTTCGCGGGTGTGCCGTAGTCTTTGCCGCCGTACACCGCTTCGATCGCGAGTGGATCGACCATCGGCGTGGCGGGCGCGGGATCGGGAATCTGATGCGCGATCGGCTTGAGGTGGCGGAGGTAGACGAGGACCGCGTGGCGATCTTCCTCGGTCCAGTTGGTGTACGACCCCCACGGCATCAGCCGATAGGAGGTGACGCGCCCGTCAGGCATGACGCCGCTCCGCAGCAAACGCAACACGTCGTCGTCGCTGCGGCGCGCGAGGCCGGTCGTCGGATCCGGTGTCAGGTTCCGCGTGACGAACGTGCCTTCGCGTGTATGGAACGACAATCCGCCGGCCAGATACTTCGTGTAGTCCGGTCCCTGCGGGCCGGCGACCTGATGGCACCCGATGCAGCCGCCCGTCACGACGAGATAGCGGCCGCGTGCGGCGATCGCGCGCTGGCCGGGGTCGGCGATATCGGCGACGCCAGGCGCCGCGTCAATCGCCGGCTTCGAGAACGTCTCCGGCGAGGCGACGAAGAACGGGGGGATGAAGTAGAGGAACGCCCCGAAGCCCGCGACCAGGAGCAGCACGATGACAATGGCGGCCCGCTTGAGGAACTTTTTCATCATCGACCTCCGGCCGCGCCGACGTTGCCGGGAAAAATCAGAATCGGCGGGTCCTGCGCGAGGATCAGCATCTTGAATTTTCCCCACAGGTACACGGGCAGGAACGGCCGCGTCGGCCGAGGCACGCGGTTCGACACCGCTGGAACGGTGCGGAGATACGCCACGATCGCGTTCAGGTCGTCGGGCGTCAAGGCGGAGAAGGCACTCCAGTCCATCGGGTATGGCGGCAGACGCGTGCCGTCGCGCAGGATGCCGCGCGTCACCACCTGCTTGATTTCGTCGTCGCTCCAGCCGCCGAGTCCTGTTTCCTTGTCCGAGGTGAGGTTGCCGGTCGGGTAGTCGCCGAACGGCACGACGCGTATCAGCTGGCCGCCGGCCAGGTACATGCCGTCCATCGCGCGGCCGTTTTCGTCCATCGGGGAATGGCAGGTGGCGCAGAGATGCGTGTCCACGAGGTAGTGGCCGCGGCGAACCGGGTCGCGCTTCGCTGCTTCCTCGTCGCGCGCGTAGTGATCGGCAATCTCTGGCGCCGTCATCGACCACACCGGCTTGCGCGCCAGCGATGCCACGAAATTCGCGAGGTCCCACATCTCGGCGTTGGTGGCCGTGTCGGCGAACGACGGCATCGGCGTGCCCGACATGCCGGTGCGAAAGCGCATATAAATGTCGCGCGCCGTGGCGCCGCCGTGGAACGTCCACGGCTCGCTCAGATCGGCCGCCCGCAGCGGATGCTTCCAGTCGTCCTCGAAATCTGTGGTAACCGCGCCGGTGCCTCGTCCGTCGGTGCCGTGGCAGCTCCGGCATTGCAGCCGGTCGTAGACCTGGCGTCCGCGCGCGATGCTCTCCGGCGACGTGGCCACCGCCTCACCGAGCGCGACGACCTTCGGCGGTTCGTTCAGAAACCGCGGCGTCATCGTCTCGAGGTAGGTCACGACGTCGCGGATGTCGGCGTCGGAGAGCAGCGGCGACCACCCGGGCATCGCGCTGCCGAACAGTCCCTGGCTGACCGACCGAATCAGATCCTCGCTCGTCGGGACGTTGCTCGTTTCAGTCGATCGAATCTTGTACTTGCCGGTCGTGAAGTCGCGGGGCCGCGGCGTCAGGGCCGGCGATGCGGGGCCGTCGCCTTCGCCCGTCTTGCCATGGCACTCGACGCAGTGCGCGTCGTAGACGACCTTGCCGTGCGCCGCGGATCCCGCGGGAGCCGACGCGGCAGCTGGCGACACGATCGCGCCCTGCGCGGCCACTCGGGCTCGCATCGCGCCGAATCCAGCGGCCGCCATCGCGAGCGCAGCGACGACCGCGGCGATTCGGCCGCACCTGAAGCGGCGTTGCATCATCGTTGGTTATTCTCTGTGAGGGTCTCGAAACCGGACCGTTCCGTTTTCGCGGAAGGTCATTATACGGTGAGGACGAGCTTGCCCAGCGCGCCTGGCTCCATCACCACTTCGTGCGCGCGCGCCGCGTCGGCGAGCGGCATCTCCCGGCCGATCAGCGGATTCAGCGTGCCGTTGGTGAGGCCGTCGCCGAGCGCCGCATGGATCACCGCGAGGTCCGCATCGATGGCGTTGAACAGCATCATGCCGAGGATCGCCGCGTCGCGTCCCATGGCCTGACGCGCGTCGATTTCGACACGGCCGCGGCTGCCGACGACCACGACGCGGCCGCGCGGCGCAAGCAGCGAGAGATCCTTGTCGAGATTGATGTGCGCGGCCATCTCGATGATCACGTCCACGCCACGGCCGCCGGTGGCTGTACGGATCGCGTCGAGGTACCCGGCTTCCCGGTGATTCACGAGGACGTCGGCGCCGTGCTCGCGCGCTGCCTGCAGGCCGCGGTCGGTGCCGCCACTGCCGATCACGCGAAGGCCGCGAGCGTGTGCGAGCTCGACGGCGGCGATGCCGACACCGCCCGTCGCGCCGTGCACGAGAATCGTGTCGCCCGTCTGCGCGTGCGCGCGCTGGAAGAGCGCGCGATACGCGGTGACGTACGGCACACCGAGCGCCGCGCCCTGCGCAAACGTCACGCGCGCGGGCAGATGATGGATCTGGTCGGCGCTGCAGAGGGCCCGCTCGGCGTAGGTGCCGGCGCCCGCCGGCATCTTCCCCGGCCCCGCGACGTAAACGCGATCGCCGACAGCGAATCCGGTGAGACCCGAGCCGACTTCGATCACTTCTCCGGCGCCATCGAAGCCTGGCGTATAGGGCAGCGTCGGCTTTCGCGCATGGCCGCCGCCATGAATGTACGCGTCAACCGGATTCACGCCCGCCGCGTGAATGCGCACGACCGCTTGCCCCGGACCGGCCTTCGGATCGGGCAGCTCTTCGAGACGCAGGACTTGCGGACCGCCGAACTCGTGTACGCGAATCGCTTTCATCGTGGTGTTCCGCTCGGCTGAAGCCTTCGCGCTACAACGTCCCGCCGCGCGATTACAACGTCCCGCCGCGCGATTTACAACGTTCCGCCGCGCGATTTACAACGTTCCGCCGCGCGATCGTCGCGCGACGGCTTCAGCCGAGCGCATGCGCGCCAGATGCTATCATGAGCAATTCCATGCTGCAGGTGAAAGTCCACACGACCGTTGGCGTGAAAGTCGGCCACATCCAGGTCGGCGGAGGCGCACCGGTCGTCGTCCAGTCGATGACGATGACGGACACCGCGGACGCGCGCGGAACGGCGCAGCAGTGCATCGAGCTGGCGGAGGCTGGATCCGAGCTCGTGCGTGTGACCGTGAACGTGCCCGAGGCGGCGGCGGCCGTCCCCGAGATCAAGCAGCGGATGCTCGACGCCGGCTGCCGGGCGCCGCTCATCGGCGATTTCCATTACAACGGCCATCTCCTCCTCACGAAGTTTCCGGCGTGCGCCGCCGCGCTCGACAAGTACCGCATCAACCCGGGCAACGTCGGCACCGGCAAGCGGCGCGACGAGCAGTTCGCCACCATCTGCAAGGTCGCCGTCGATCATGGCAGACCGGTGCGCATCGGCGTCAACGGCGGATCGCTCAACCAGGAGCTGGTCCTGCTGAAGATGCAGGAGAACACGGATCGGGATCTGGGCAAATCGTCCGAGGAGATCATCAACGAGTGCATGGTGCTCTCGGCGGTCGAGTCCACCGCGCTCGCGATCGAGAGCGGCCTGCGTCGGGATCAGATCATCATCTCGTGCAAGACGTCTCGGCCGCCCGACCTCATTGCCGTCTATCGCGCGCTCGCGAAGCAGACCGATCAGCCGCTGCACCTCGGCCTGACGGAAGCCGGCATGGGCGCGAAGGGTCTCGTCTGGTCGTCGGCCGCCATGGGCGTGCTGCTCGCCGAGGGCATCGGCGACACCATCCGCGTGTCGCTGACGCCGCGGCCCGGCGGCGACCGGCGCGAGGAGGTGTACGCCGCGTGCGATCTGCTGCAGGCGCTCGGCCTCCGATCGTTCTCGCCGAGCGTCACCGCGTGCCCCGGCTGCGGCCGCACGACGAGCTCGACGTTCCAGGAGCTCGCCGAGCGGATTCAGGGCTACATCCGCGACAAGATGCCGGAGTGGAAGACGACGCGCGAGGGGGTGGAGACGATGACGCTCGCCGTGATGGGGTGCGTCGTGAACGGCCCTGGCGAATCGAAAGCGGCCAACATCGGGATCAGCCTTCCGGGCACCGGCGAAGAGCCGAACTGTCCGATCTTCATCGACGGCCGGCACGTGACGACCTTGCGCGGCACGTACGACGAGCTGGCCGCGGAGTTTCAGCGCCTCGTTGATGACTACGTCGAGCACCACTACGTCCGACGCTGACCGCCTGCTCGCCGACGCCCTCCATCGCGTCTGGGGATTCTCCGGATTCCGCCCGCTGCAGCGCGAAGCGATGCACGCGATCCTCGCCGCGCGCGACAGCGTCGTCGTCCTGCCGACGGGTGGCGGAAAGTCGTTGTGCTTTCAGGCCCCGG
>DATATJ010000064.1:0-2761 GCA_036268855.1 Vicinamibacterales bacterium | reverse complement strand
GGAGCGCAAGCGCCACGCGGGCCGCCACCTGCTGCCGAAGGCCGCCAATGCCGCGGAGGCGCTCGGCGCCTATCTGCTCCACTGCGCCCCCGGCGCGAGCATCACGCCGGTCGGGAGTCTCCGGCGCGGCTGCGACACCTGCGGAGACCTGGATCTTCTCGCGGCCGGAGCCGACGCGTCGCTGATGGACGACTTCGTCGCCTATCCGCTCGTGGAGCGCGTGCTCGGACGCGGTGACACGAAGTCGAGCGTTCTTCTCGCCGGCGGCTTCCAGGCCGACCTTCGGCTCGTGCCACCCGGGAGCCGCGGCGCGGCGCTGCAGTACTTCACCGGGTCGAAGACGCACAACATCGCGTTGCGCGATCGCGCGATCGGCCTCGGCTTGAGGCTGAACGAGTACGGTGTCTTCAGGACGGCGGACGGCGTGTGCATCGCCGGCGAGCGCGAAGAGGATGTCTACGCGGCGCTCGGCCTCGCGTGGATTCCGCCCGAACTGCGGGAGATGCACGGCGAGATCGACGCCGCGCAGGCGAACGCGCTACCGCGCCTGATCGACGCGCGCGATCTGCGCGGCAACCTGCACATGCACACGACGGAAACCGACGGCAAGGACGACCTGCGCGCGATGGCGGCCGCGGCGCGCGATGCGGGTCTCGAATACGTCGCCATCACCGACCACAGCCAGGCGCTGGCGATGGCGAACGGCCTCGACGAAGCGCGCGCACTGGCCCATGCCGCCCGCGTCCGCGCGCTCGACGCCGAGGGCGTCGGCGTGCGGCTGCTGGCCGGCATCGAATGCGACATCAGGCAGGACGGCTCGCTCGATCTTGCCGACGACTGCCTCGCCTCGCTCGATCTCGTCATCGCCTCGGTCCACTCCGGCTTCGGCCAGGACCACGCGCAGATGACGGCCCGTCTGCTGCGCGCCCTCGACAATCCCCACGTCGACATCCTGGGGCACCCGACGGGCCGCCGTCTGCTCCGGCGCGAGCCGTATCCATTCGACGTCCCCGTGGTCATCGACGCGGCGGTGGCGCGCGGCGTGGCGCTCGAGATCAACTGCCAGATCGAACGGCTCGATCTGAACGACGTTCATGCGAGGCTCGCACGCGATCGCGGCGCCACGCTCGTGATCTCGAGCGATGCGCATTCCCGCGCCGCGGTCGGCGCGCTGGGCTGGGGCGTGGTCGTCGCGCGGCGGGCGTGGCTCGAGCCGCATCACGTACTGAACACCAGGCCGTTCGACGAGTGTCGCCGCGGTCTGCGGCGGAGCCGCGCCCTGGGGCGGAGCCGCGGATGACGCTGCGCATGCTGTCCGCGGACGACAAGCTCGCCGAGATCAAGCGGCTCTATTACGAAACCACGCGGCAGACGATTCAGCAGGATCTCGAGAAGGCGCTCGACCTCCTCAAGGCGATGACGAGCGAAGAGGAGCGCGAGCGGGCGACGGTATACATGGACGGCCTCGCGCAGATGCGGGCGGATTGGGGACGGGGGACGAAGCAGAAGAAACGCGGGAAGAGGCTCAAGGCTTAGGGCTCAGGGCTCAGGCGCAGTCTATTCATGTCTGAGCGCGACCACAGGATTCACGCGCATGGCGCGTCGTGCCGGAATCAGGCACCCGAGCATCGCAGACACCATCAACGCGGCTGATGCGACGGCAAGTGTGACGGGGTCGACGGGCGATACCTGCACCAGATCAGATCTCAAGACGGGAGTGACAACAACAGCCGCGGCGAGTCCGAGGGTCAGCCCAATCCCGACTGACAGCATGCCCTGCTTGAACACGAGCGCGAGAATATCGCGCCCCGTGGCGCCCATCGCCGTCCTAATGCCGAACTCGCGCGTGCGCTGACTGACGGAGTGTGCGACGACCGCGTACAGGCCGACTGCCGCCAGCAGGAGTGCAGTCACGGCAAAAATCAGCAGCAGAGCCGTGCTGTTGCGCGTGCTTCCATAGAAGCCCTCCGACGCCAATCGATCGGCCAGATCGTACGGACCGAGCCACATGATCACGTCGGGGTCCAGCGCGCGGACCTCGCGCCTCAACGTCGTGATCAGTCCGCCGACAGGTACAGCAGTTCGTACGAGAACCCAGGGACCACGGTAAGCATGCTGTGCGTAAGGGACGTACACCACGGGGCTGACCTCCTGACGACGGGGGTCATACACGACGTTCGGCGTAACGCCGACGATGGTCAGCGATGCTTCCGGCGTCTCACCATCGAAAAGTCGAAGACGTTGGCCGAGCGCTTTTGCTCCAGGCCAATGCTGTCGTGCGAAGCGCTGGTTCACGATCGCTACCGGAAGGCCCGACGCACCATCGGAGTCATTGAAATCGCGGCCGAAGAGCACTTGTACGCCGAGCGTTCGAAAATAGTCCGGGCCGATCGTCGCCGCCGCAACCCTCGGGCGGCTCCGCTCATCGACCGGGGGGCCCCCGACGAGCTCATACGAGCGGAGTCCGGGTATACCACCCGCCGGAGGGGCACCGATTGAGGCAGATTCCACGCCTGGAATCGCCTCGAGATCGGTTGTGAGACGATCGTAAAAGGAAACCTGTTCCTCTCGACCGGGATACGTGGCTGCAGGCAGACTCAGGAGCATCTCCACCGTGTTCGTCGTCCGGGCCCCAATATCCGCCGTGTACATGTTCAGGAAGCTGTGAATCATGACCCCTGCTCCGGCGAGCAACACGACGGCAAGCGCCACTTCTGCCGTCACCAAAAGGCTGGATCCACGCCTTCCGCGTCGTCCGCCG
>DATATJ010000063.1:0-3191 GCA_036268855.1 Vicinamibacterales bacterium | reverse complement strand
TTCAGAATGGATATTTCGCCGCGCTCTGCAACCGCGTCGGCCGCGAAGACGTGCTCACGTTCGCCGGCGAGTCCTTCGTGTGCGGCCCAGACGGCGCGGTCCTGGCGCGCGCGCCGAAAGGCCGCGACAGCATCCTCTACGCCGACGTCGACCTGGCGGAGGCGGCGCGCTCGCACGCCAGGCGCGTGCTGCTCAAGGACCGGCGCGCGGATCTCTACGGCGCCTGGACCGCGCGGCGCTAGTGCGTCAGTCGATATGCACGCTCGTGGCGAGGACAAATCCATTCTTCTGCGTGCCGTGCACGTCCACGCCCACACCGTTCGAGAGATTGGCGAAAGTCTTGTTGTTATCGAAGGCTGTCGTGCTGTCCCCGTGCACGGCCGTCGTGCCGACGTTGAATTGGAATGTCGAGGCCGAGCCGGACACGCCGGAAATCGTGCCGGCGACGTCGATTGGCACGGTGACGTCCGTGTTCTCGATATCGATGCTCGCGGCCGTGAACGCCGACCCGGCCATCGTGCCTTTCACATGAACGCGCTGACCGGCCGCCAGCGCGGCGAACGATGACGACGCGCCGTTCATCGTGTAGATGGTCGAGCTCGTCGTGGTGACCGTCTGGTCGTCCACACGCAGAGTCAACGCGGCCGTCACCGGCGGCGTTGCCGTGATGCGGCCTTCGAGTTGATCCTGCGGCTCGTTCGGATTGCCGTGCGTTTCCGACGCGAGCGAGACGCCGCCATTGGCCACCATGACGCCGAGCATGACCGAATCGTCGGTCCCGACATCGGTGAGCGCGATCGTTCCGCTCACGCCTTGTCCCAAGAACCGCAGCGTCACGTGTCCGGGCGCGACGTTCGACAGCGCGAAATGATTGGCGTCGTCGACCTCGACAGTCTGCGGCGCGCCGACGACGCTGACGGTCATGCCGATGCCGGCCGGGCCAGCAGCGATCGGCGGCGATCCCGCCGGCGCTGTGATGGAACCGCTGACGCTCGAGGATGTCCCCGGCGAGGTCGGCGTGGACATCGAACTGCTGCACGCGACGCTCAGTGCGGAGACCGCAGCAGCGGTGATGATCGAAATGGATGAGTGCGACACACGTCCCCCTGGCAGAAATATCTGCCGGGGAGACTGGGCCCTAGCGGACCCTTATCCGATCTGACGCCGGAGGGGCCGATTCAGGCTGGGAGGCCTCGAGATTCGTGTGAAGACCCGTGCAGGGCTTACCGCTCTCGTCGGGCTGGACTCTTCGAGACATCGGGCACCTCTTCTCCCAGCGCCGTCGCCAGGTCGATCTGATGTTCTTGTTCTTCACGCAGGATTTCGCGCAGGTCCTCGGCGATCCCGTACTCGCTCAGCGACTCCGCTTCGCGCACCCGCTCGCGGTAGTTGCGAACGGTCTCGTTCTCGTTGTCGAGGTCGGCGCGCAGCATGGCGCGCGCGTCCTTCGGCGTCTTCACGGGCTTCGGGACGCTCGCCGGCGTGCCGCCGAGATAGTCGATGTGCTTGGAGATCTTGAGCGCGTGCGTGAGCTCTTGCCCGGCGTGCTTCTCAAGCTCCTTCGCGATGTTCATGAACTCGGCGCCCTTGAGCACCTGCGAGTAGATGACGTAAGCGATGATGGCCTGATATTCGCGCGCGAGGTCTTCGTTCAGATGGTCGATCAGCTGTCCGCGGGAGATCGTCCCTGAGGCCATGCCGGCTCCTTGAGGCGCCACGGTCCGGCGCACGCCTCAGGACTGCAACGGGCGTGCCGCCCGTCGCCGGCGCTACGAGCCAAACGGCACGGACGCGGCCGCGAGAATCCGGCCGAAATGCTCGAGCTGGACGAAGACGACGGCGTGAAGGGCAGTCAGATTCCACCCAGGGAGTGTGTCGATCTTTGCCGAAGTGTGGAAGCTGCCGTCCTTCGCGACAGCGCCAAGGGTTGCAAGCGATCGCGTGACGGCCGTGTGCGAGAGCTGATGGCCCTTGTTCTCACCGCGTGTGACCGATGACGTCAGGTGATCTTCGACAATCGCGAGCACCACGCTGGCGTTCGACGGCACCGAGCCTTCCGGGGCATCCACGATGAGGGCGCGAGGCGCGCCGTTCGCCCACACGGCTCGCAAAGTGGACTTGCCATGTGACGCAGCGCGCGAGATTTCTGACAGCGCCGCTTGCCGGTCGCTGCCGACGAACGCGGCCGATCCGTCGACGACCATCTCGGGCGTGTAGATGTCCGCCTCGTTGGCGGCCGCCGCGTACGCCGACTGCCGCTCGGTGAACTTGTGATTCGAGAACGGATCCTTCCAGCCGAGGTTGTCCCAGTAATCCACGTGCTCGCTGAGGCCGATGACGAGCGCGTGGCCGACCGGCTGCGCCGAGACCAGATCGCTCAGGACCGCATCGGCCGGAGGGCAGCTCGAGCAACCCTCCGACGTGAACAGCTCGACGATGACGGGCGTGCGATCAGCGGACGCGGGCGTCAGCGGCGGCGGCTGGCGAAGGACGGCCGCGGCGGTCAAGCCGACGGCGGCAACGGATCCAAGCACGCCGGCGACTGTCAGAGGGCTCATACCTGACAGGATACCCGCGCCCGCCGTTTTCATCCCAGGCGTTCGGGTTCCCACCGGACCCCGGTATTGAGGAGCCGCTGGAGCAGCTGCGGATAGGGCACGCCGGCGCTCAACGCGGACTGGGCGAAGTCCTCGCCGCGCGCGATCTGCGGGTTGGGATTCGCTTCGAGCACGAACACGCGGCCCTCCGCGTCGAGGCGCAAGTCCACGCGCCCGTAGCCGCTCAACTCGAGCACCTGATAGACGCGTTTCGCGATGTGCTGAATCTTCGCCGGCAGGCCCTCCGGCAGCCCCTTCGCTTCGGCGGTGTCGACGCCCATCTTTTTCTGATATTTCGCGTTCCACTTCACGCGCTCGGTGGCGATGCGGTGCTGGCTGTCGGGCATCTTCGCGAACGTCATTTCCCAGACGGGGAATACCTGGAGGCGCTGGTTGCCGATGACGCCGCAGTACAGCTCGCGGCCCTGGACGAATTGCTCGACGATCGCGTCCGTGTGGATCGAGTCGTGAATGAACTGCACACGCTCCGCCAGCTTCGTCTGATCGTCGACCACGGAGGCCTGCGAGATCCCGATCGAGGCTTCCTGCGTGAGCGACTTCACGATGAGGGGAAACGTCAGCCGCTTCGGCAGC
>DATATJ010000062.1:0-10942 GCA_036268855.1 Vicinamibacterales bacterium | reverse complement strand
TGTTCGTTCGCGGAGGTTGCCGGCGCGCTCGATCGCAGCGAGGCGGCATGCCGTCAGCTCGCGGCCCGGGCCCGCGCGCACGTCCGCGAGGCGCGGCCGCGGTCCGCGACCGCCGCGGATCGTCATCCCGAGCCGAATGAAGGTCATGCCCGGCTCGTTTCGGCGTTCGTCGCAGCCGCGCAATCCGGCGACGTGAACGCGCTGCTCCAGATGCTCACCGACGACGTGCGCTTCGTAGCCGATGGCGGCGGGAAGGCGAATGCGGCACGGCACGTGATCGAGGGTCCGGGGCGAACGGCGCACATCGTGGTTGCCGCGACGAAGGCCGGAGGCGCTGAAAGGTGGACGATGCAGTTCGGGCTCGTCAATGGCCTCCCGGGTGTCATCGCGTACGGGGCCGACGGATCTGCCCAGACCGTGGCGTTCGAGATCGACGGCGATCGCATCCGCGCGATCTATATCGTCCGGAACCCCGACAAGGTCGGACATCTCGCCCTGCCTCGCTGACCGGCGTGCACTTCTAGGCGGTCAATCCGGCGGCAGGCGCGCATTGAATCGATTGGTCGCGCGCCTGCGCCAGAAGTGCTTTCGCGGTGGGATGGATCAGTCGAGGTCGAATCGATCGAGATTCATGACCTTGTCCCACGCGGCCACGAAGTCGTGCACGAACTTCGGTTGTCCATCGTTGGACGCGTAGACTTCCGCAATGCTCCGGAGCCCCGAGTGTGAACCGAAGAGGAGATCGACGCGGCTGCCGGTCCACTTGACCGCGCCCGTCTTGCGGTCGCGCCCCTCGAAGCGATCGGCGGCGTCGGACGCCGGCGCCCACTCGGTGCCCATGTCGAGCAGGTTCACGAAGAAGTCGTTGGTCAAGGCCTCCGTCTGCCTGGTGAAGACACCGATCGGGGATTGCCGATGGTTCGCGTTGAGCACGCGCAGGCCGCCCACGAGCACGGTCATCTCGGGAGCGCTCAGCGTCATCAGCGTGGCCCGATCGACGAGCAGATGCTCTGCCGGCCGCTTGTGTCCCGGTCCGAAGTAGTTGCGGAACCCGTCCGTCGTCGGCTCGAGCACGGCGAACGACTCGACGTCGGTCTGATCCTGCGCCGCGTCGGTGCGTCCGGGCTTGAAGGGGACCTGAACCTTTTCGCCGGCATTCTTCGCCGCTCGCTCCACAGCCACGCAGCCGCCCAGGACGATCAAGTCGGCCAGCGAGACCGCTTTTTTCCCGCTCGCCGACGCGTTGAAGTCCTTCTGAATGCCCTCTAACGTCCGCAGCACCTTCGAGAGCTCCACGGGATTGTTGACTTCCCAATCTCGCTGAGGCGCCAGCCGAATGCGTCCGCCGTTCGCGCCGCCGCGCTTGTCGGAACCGCGGAACGTGCACGCCGACGCCCAGGCGGTCGAGATCAGCTGGGAGATCGAGAGTCCCGACGCGAGGATCTTATCCTCGAGAACGGCGATGTCCTTCGCGTTGACGAGCTCGTGCGAGACCGGCGGGACCGGGTCCTGCCACACCTGCGGCTCCTTGGGCACCAGCGGTCCCAGGTAGCGCGAGATGGGCCCCATGTCGCGGTGCGTCAGCTTGAACCATGCCTTGGCGAACGCCGTGGCGAACTCGTCGGGGTGCTCGTAGAAGCGCCGCGAGATCTTCTCGTAGGCCGGGTCGGTCCGCAGCGCAAGGTCGGTCGTCAGCATCGTCGGCGTGCGACGCTTCGATGGATCGTGCGCGTCGGGAACCTTGCCCTCGCCGGCGCCGTTCTTTGGCTTCCATTGTTGCGCGCCGCCCGGACTCTTGGTGAGCTCCCACTCGTAGCCGAAGAGGTTCTCGAAGAAGTTGTTGCTCCACTTCGTCGGCGTCGTGGTCCAGGTGACCTCCAGGCCGCTGCTGATCGTGTCGTCGCCCACGCCGCTCCGATAGCTGTTTTTCCAGCCGAGGCCCTGCGCCTCGATCGGGGCCGCCTCGGGTTCGGGACCGACGTAGGTCCCGGCCGCGGCGCCGTGCGTCTTGCCGAACGAGTGCCCGCCGGCGATCAGCGCGACCGTCTCTTCGTCGTTCATCGCCATTCGGCGGAACGTCTCTCGAATGTCGCGGGCCGCCGCCAGCGGATCCGGTTTGCCATTCGGCCCCTCAGGATTGACATAGATGAGGCCCATCTGAACGGCCGCGAGCGGAAGCGCGAGTTCGCGGTCGCCGCTGTAGCGTTCGTCGGCGAGCCACACGCCCTCGCCGCCCCAATCGACTTCCGCCGGATCCCACTCGTCCTCGCGTCCACCGCCGAAACCGAACGTCTGGAAGCCCATCGACTCCAGTGCGCAGTTGCCGGCGAAGACCATCAGGTCGGCCCACGAAATCTTCTGTCCGTACTTCTGTTTGACCGGCCAGAGCAGCCGGCGCGCCTTGTCGAGGTTGACGTTGTCGGGCCAGCTGTTCAGCGGCGCCAGACGTTGCGTGCCCGCCGACGCACCGCCGCGGCCGTCGCTGATACGGTAGGTGCCGGCGCTATGCCATGCCATCCGGATGAAGAGCGGTCCGTAGTGGCCAAAGTCGGCCGGCCACCAGTCCTGCGACGTCGTCATCACCGCTTCGATGTCCTTCTTCAGCGCGGCGAGGTCGAGCTTCGCGAACTCTTCGGGATAATTGAATTCCCCACCCATCGGATCGGCCCGCGGGTGGCCCTGCTGGAGAATCTTCAGGTCGAGCTGATTCGGCCACCAGTCGCGGTTCGACCGGCCTTTGTGCATTTCGCCCGCGACCGGGCATTTCGTTTCGTTATCCATGTTGACGTTGACCTCTACGGTGTGTGGATGCCGCTCGTTGACCCCGGCGCCGTTCATCGCCTCGCCGTGTCGTCTGCCGCCGTGAGATCGCGGGCGAAGCGGACCGCGCGGTCACCAGCGAGACGGCCGCAGATTCGGCACGTTCGATCGCTGACGTGCTGGTTCAGTAGCTAAACCTAATCGTCGCCCGGATGAAGCTTGGCGGTCAACACCACCGCAACATCATGCCGACGCGAGCAGTTGGCGTAGTCTTGAGGGCGCGGCAGCGCGGCCGGATGCAGGGTGAACGGCATCAGGCTGGAACCGGAGGATCAGGCGAGGCATGAACAGCCAGGCGGTCGTCGGCACGCGTTTTCTGCATGTGGCGAACGGCACGTGCACGACGCAAATCATCGAATCGGCAGGCATTCCAGGCCGGCGGTCCATTTGGGCCGATCCCCTTTATGAGGGACCCGTTCCAGGCGGGCTCACGGACGCGGCGCTGCTCCAGGTGCGTGCGCGATTTCTCGCCGGGAGAGAGAAGCCCGATGTGTCTCTCGCCTGGAGCGGGCCCGACGCGTCACTCGACCCGGCGAACGACCTCGGGAAATGGCGAAGCGCGATCGAGGATCACGGGGCCTACGACGAGTTGATCCTGTGGTTCGAGCACGATCTGTTCGATCAGCTGAATCTCGTTCAGCTCCTTACCTGGATTCGCGAGCGCGTGCCGTCAGCGAAGGCGGTGAGCCTCGTCAGCGTCGGTTCGTTTCCCGGTCACCCCGCATTCAAGGGCCTTGGCGAGCTCGCACCTGACGAACTGGCCTCGCTGCTCGACCGGCGGCAAGGCGTGAGCGAGGAGCAGTACGCGGTGGCGATGAGGGCCTGGGACGCATTCCGCGCTTCGACGCCAGAGGCTCTGGACGACCTGCGCCGCGGAAACACCGAGGCGTTGCCGTTTCTCGCCGCAGCCATTGGGCGTTTCCTCCAGGAATATCCCTGGGCCGGCGACGGACTTTCTCGAACTGAACGTCGCCTGCTGGAGCTTGCTGCCGACCGCGGCGCCAACCTGGCGACCGCCTTTTCGCGCATGCACGAGGGCGAAGACGTTTACTACGTCACCGACACGTCACTGGCGGCGCTCGCCGAAGGTTTGTGCCGCACCTCGCCGCCGCTCCTGATGTTCGCTCCGGGCGGGGGCGCCCAGAGCGGAGGGCTCCACGGGTCGGTAACGCTCACCGACGCCGGTCGCGCGGTGATGAACGCCCGGCAGGACCGCGTGGCCCTCTGCGGGATCGACCGCTGGCTGGGCGGGGTCCACTTGCAGGGCGTCGAAAATGTGTGGCGGTGGGATGACGCGCGTCGCCGAGTCGTAAGGGCATAACTCTCGCTGGGCGGCCGGCCTCACCTACTGTAGAATCCCTCAGCTTCAATGCCCAGCGCCCGCGGCCTCGCGCTCTTGAGCGGCTTCTGTCTGTGCGCGGCGCTGGCCGGCGCGCAGCCTGCCGCTTCGACACCGCCGCCGCCGAAACCGTCCGAAGAGGGGCGCCCCTTCATCCGCATCTATCGCCCCGAGGAGCTTGGCGGCGACTTTCAGAACTGGGCCATCGTCCAGGACAGGCGCGGCGTCATTTACGTCGGCAGCCAATTTGGCGTCCTCGAGTTCGACGGCGCGAACTGGCGTCTCATCGAGACGCCCACGCTGGACACGGTCCGATCGCTCGCGATCGACGCGGCGGGCCGCATCTATGCCGGCAGCGTCGGGGAATTCGGCTATCTCGCGCCCGACGCCGGCGGCGAATTGCGCTATGTCTCGCTCGTGGACCGCGTCCCTCAGAACGCGCGCCGATTCTCCGACGTGTGGCGTGTCTTCGCCACGCCGCAGGGCGTGCTGTTTCAGAGCGAAGAGTACGTGTTCCGCTGGGCCGGCGACAAAATCAGCGTCATTCCGGCCGCCTCCCGCTTCTCCCGCTCCTCCTTCGTGGATGGCCGCTTCTACGTGTCGCTCCCCGAGTCGGGCCTCAACGTGCTCGACGGCGACACGTTCCGGCCGCTGCCGGGCACGGCGGCACTCGCGCGGGAGGTGTTCCCGGTCGTGCTGCGGTACGACGACAAGCGCCTGCTGATCGGGACGCGCCGGAACGGGCTGTTCCTGTACGACGGCACGACCCTCGTGCCGTTCCCCACCGAAGTGGACGCGGCGATCGAAGCGAACTCGCTGTACCGCGGGCTGGTGCTCGCCAACGGCACCATCGCGCTCGGGACGACGGGATCAGGGCTGGCGATCATCGATCGGCAGGGACATCGCGTCACCGTGCTGGACGAGCCCCATGGACTCCCGTCGAATGCCGTGTACTACCTCATGGTCGATCGCGAGGGCGCGCTCTGGGCGACGACGGACCGTGGCATCACCCGGATCGAGACGCCCTCCGCCGCGTCGTTCTTCGATCGCACCGACGGCTTCCGTGGTGTCGTCGATCTGACACGCCATGACGGCCGGGTGTATTTCGCCGCGCCGTCCGGCGTCACGTACCTGCACGACGCGACGCCAGCCGATCCCGCCAGGATCTCGCCGATTCCGGGCCTCGTGAACCAGTGCTGGTCGTTCGTGGAAATGAAAGATCCGTCCGGGCACCGGCCGGCGCCGTTTGCCGTCGCATGCTCGGACGGCCTCTACGAAATCAGGGGGACGACGGCGATCGCCGTTCGCGCGAGCGCTGACAATACGTACCGGGCGGCCATTCTGCTTGCCTCGCACGCCGACCCGACGCGCCTCTGGGTGGGACTGTTCGATGGCCTCGCGTCGTTCCGCTGGGTGGACGGCCGGTGGATCGACGAGGGACGCGTCGAGCCGACGCGCGATCAGGTGCGAACGCTGTTCGAGAATCCGGACGGATCGCTGTGGGCCGGAACCAACTCGACCGGCCTGTTGCGCGTGAGATTCGCGACCCGGCCCGCGCCGGGTGAGCCGCGGCCCGCGGCGTCCATCGATCGCTTCGGCACGGCGCAAGGGCTGCCCGCCGGGGGTGTCGGTGTCGAACCGGCCGGCGGCCAGCCGTATTTCGTGCCATTTGGCGCCGCGCGGAAGATGTTCATCGCCCGCTACGATTCCGGGTCGGGGACGTTCACGCACGATGCGACGCTCGAGAGACTGCCGCTCGATCGGCTGCGGCCGGGATTCGGGTTGGCGGAGGGACGTGACGGCCACGCATACGCCAACTTCGGCGGTGGCACCGCGATGCTGACGCGCGCGCCCGACGGTTCGTGGTCCATCGACAACGGCGTCTTCGCCCGTTTCGGTCAGCGGCCGACGGGCGTGGTCCTGGCCGAGCGGGACGGAGTCGTCTGGTTCGCCCTGCAGAACGACTTCGTCCGCTTCGACCGATCGCAGGTCTCGTCCGGCGGCGCGCCGTACCCGGCGCTGATTCGGCGCATCACGTCGAACCGGAACCGGACCATTTTCGACGGTGCCGGCTCGGCGGCGGCCCCCCGTCTGCCGGCAGTCGAGAGCACGATGCGCTTCGAATTCGCCGCTCCCAGCTTTCTGGACGAGACCGCGACCGAGTATCAGACCCTGCTCGACGGCGCGGACCACGACTGGTCGGCGTGGAGCACCGAGGCGCGGCGCGACTACATGAACCTGGGATACGGCAAATATCGCTTCCGCGTCCGGGCGCGCAACATCGCCGGCCGCGTCAGCGACGAAGCCGTTTACCCGTTCACGATTCTGCCGCCGTGGTATCGCACGTGGTGGGCGGATCTCGGGTGGGTACTGCTGCTCGGACTCGCGGTGTTCGGGGCCGATCGCCTGCAGCGCCGCCGACTGCTGGGCAAGGAGCGCGAGCGCGCGCGCTTTGCCGAGACGCGCCTGCGGGCCGAATCGGCCGAAGCGCTCGCGGCGTCGGAGAGCGAGGGGAAGAAGAACATCGAGCTGCTGAGCGACATCGGCCGCGAGATCACCGCCTCGCTCGACTTCGACACGATCTTCGACAAGCTCTACACACGCGTGAACCGGCTCACCGACGCGGACGTGTTCGGCGTCGGTCTGTACCACCCCGAACGGCACGAGATCGAATACCGGCTGGCGATCGAGCAAGGCAAGCGCTACGCGCCGTACACGCGCGACACGGCCGATCCCGATCAGCTGCCGGTGTGGTGCATCGAACATCGGCAGCCGGTATTGATCAACGATCTCAAGGCCGAATACCACAAGTACTTGAGCCGCTACGAGGAACCGCGGCGCCAGCTGCAGGACGGCTCGATGTCGCTCGAGCCGCAATCGCTGATCTATCTGCCGCTCGTCGCCAAGGACCGCGTGCTCGGCATCTTCACGATTCAGAGCTTCGAGACGCAGGCGTACACCGAGCACGATCTGAACATGATGCAGAGCCTGGCCTCGTACACGGCCATCGCGCTCGACAACGCCGCCGCGTACCGCCAGCTGAACGAGCAGGAGCACGAGAACCGCCGGCTGTTCGAGGATGCCGAGCGGGCGCGGGCCATCGCGGAAGATGCCGACGCGGCGAAGAGCGCGTTCCTGTCGACGGTCAGCCACGAGCTGCGGACGCCGCTCACGTCGGTCCTCGGCTTCGCGAAGATCATCAAGAAGCGGCTCGAAGAGCGGATCTTCCCGCTGATCCACACCGACGACCGCCGCATCGTACAGACCATGGCGCAGGTCGAGGAGAACCTCAACGTCGTCATGAGCGAAGGGGAGCGCCTCACCAAGCTGATCGACGACGTCCTCGATCTCGCGAAGATCGAAGCGGGCAAGCTCGAATGGCAGATGGAGACGGTCAGTATTCCAGACGTCATCGAGCACGCGACTGCAGCCACGGCCTCACTCTTCGACCAGAAGAAGCTGCGCCTGATCAAGGAGCTGGACGCCGATCTCCCGCAGGTCACCGCCGATCGCGATCGCCTGATTCAGGTCGTGATCAATCTCATCTCGAACGCCGTGAAGTTCACCGATGCCGGGTCGGTCACCTGCCGCGCCGCGCGCCGGGGCGGCGAGATCGTGGTCAGCATCACCGACACCGGCGTAGGCATTTCGTCCAGCGACCAGCCGAAGGTGTTCGAGCGGTTCAAGCAGGTCGGCGACACGCTCACCGACAAGCCGAAGGGCACCGGGCTCGGCTTGCCGATCTGCCGGGAGATCGTCGATCACCATGGGGGCCGGATCTGGGTCGAGAGCGCGCCCGGACACGGCAGCACGTTTTCCTTCGCGCTGCCGCTGGCCGGCGAAGCGATCGATTCCGGGAAACCGGTCGAGCTCGCAGCGCTCATCCGCCAGCTGCGCGATCACGTCGTCGTGTCCACACCGCGGACGAGCGACCGGCAGCCGCGGATTCTCGTAGTCGACGATGAGGCCAACATCCGCGAGCTGCTGATGCAGGAATTCACCGACGCGGGCTATCGGGTGTCGGTGGCCGTCAACGGCCGCGACGCCGTCGCGTCGGTCCGCCGCGAGCGCCCGGACCTCATCGTCCTGGACGTGATGATGCCGGAGATGAACGGCTTCGACGTCGCCGCCGTGCTGAAGAACGATCCGCAGACCCTCGACATCCCAATCGTGATCCTGTCGATCGTGCAGGACCGCGATCGCGGGTTCCGACTCGGCGTCGATCGGTACTTGACCAAGCCGATCGACACCGACCTGCTGTTCCGCGAGGTCGGCACGCTCATCGAGCAGAAGAAGTCGCGCAAGCACGTGCTGGTGGTGGACGAGGACGCGTCCACGGTCAAGACGCTCGGCGACGTGCTGAAGACCCGCGGCTACACGGTCAGCGAGGCGCGCGGCGTCGAGATGATCGAGAAAGCCAAGGCCCTGCAGCCCGACATCATCATGCTCAACACGGTCTCCTCGGGACGTCCCGACGTCGTGCAGGCCCTGCGCTTCGAGAAGGGCCTCGAAAATGTTTTGTTCCTCGTCTACCAGTAGCGACGGAGCGCCCGTGAGCACGATTCTGATTGTCGATGACGAAGCGCACATCCGGATGCTGATCCAGCAGACGCTCGAAGAGCTCGAGGACGAGGGGGTCGAGCTGCTGACCGCGGGCAACGGGGAGGAGGCGCTGGCGTACATCGAGGCGTCGCGTCCGAGCCTCGTATTCCTCGACGTGATGATGCCGAAGGTGAGCGGCTTCGACGTGTGCCGGCGCGCCAAGCACGATCTCGGTCTCGCGAGCACGTATATCGTGCTGCTGACGGCAAAAGGACAGGAGTTCGACCGGCAAAAAGGGTACGAGTCGGGCGCCGACCTGTACATGACCAAGCCGTTCGATCCCGACTCGCTGCTCGCCAAAGCGCGCGAGGTGCTCGGCCTGTAGGTCCCGATGGCGAAGGCAGCGCTCCGGCATCTGCTCGGGCCGCGCGGGGACGCGGAGGCCGTGGTGTCCGCGCTCGTGGCCGCGCTCGCGACGCCGTTGACGATCGAGGACGCCGACGGCCGGCTGCTGCACGGGCAGCCGCAGGCCGCGGGAGCCGCGAGGCACGCCGTGACGCACGATGGTGCGAACGTCGGCTGGGTGTCGGGCCCCGCCCAGACGAGCGCGCTCGCCGGCCTGCTCGGGCATCTGATATCGAAGGAGTCGGAGCGCAAGGCGCTCGGCGCCGAAGTCCTGCACCTCTATCGCGAAGTCAACCTGATTTACAGCTTCTCGGAGAAGCTGGCTGCGCTGCTCGACCTGAATCGCGTGGCCGATTTGACGCTTCAGGAGGCACGCCATCTGATCTCGGCGTCCGACGGCGCCATCATGCTGCTCGACGAAGCCAGCGGGGATCTGTCGACGGTGGCTGGCTTCGGCCCTGCGCTGCCGCACCTGATCGGCTTCAAGCGCGGCACGGGCGTGATTGGCGCTGTCGCGGGCAACGGCGTTGCCGAGATCGTCAATGACGTCGAGGCCGATCCGCGGCGGGTCGTGGACGCGAGTGGCGTCCGCGCGCTGTTGTGCTCGCCGCTCAAGGTCGGCGAAAAGGTGATCGGTGTCATCGCGCTCGGCAGCTCCATGCCCGCTGCGTACAAGGCCGCCGAGCTCAAGCTGCTGAACACGCTCGCGCTGCAGACGGCCACGGCCATCGAGAACGCCAGGCTGTTCGAGCGGACGGTGCACGCCGCGCAGGAGCGCGAACGTCTGCTCGCGACGAACAAGGCACACGAGGTGGCGCGCGCGAAGCTCGAAAGCGAGTTCGAGCTCGCCGCGCGGATCCAGGCCGACCTGTTTCCGGCGGCCATGCCGTCGATCGCCGGCTACGATCTCGCTGCGCGCAATCGGCCCGCCCGACGCTGCGGCGGCGATTATTACGATGCGTTGCCCCTGGCTGGCCCCGGCGGCAACCGGCTCCTGCTCTGTGTCGCCGACGTCTCGGGCAAGGGGATGCCCGCCGCGCTCCTGATGAGCCACATGCAAGCGACGCTGCGTGCCCTGCTGGGGCGCTGCCAATCGCTGCCGGCGCTCGCAACACAAGCCGGCGATCTCCTGTTTGCCTCGACAGCCGGCAACAAGTACGTGACGGCCGCGTTGCTCGATATCGACGTGCAGAGCGGTGCCGCTCGCTACGTCAGCGCGGGCCACGTGGACTGCGTGCTCATGAAAGCCGGAGGCGAGGCCGTCCGGCTCGCCTCGACCGGCGCCCCGCTGGGTCTTCTGCCGCCCGGCCTGCCATACGACGAAACCTTCCTCGTCGTCGGGCCCGGCGACAGCATCGTGCTGTTCTCCGACGGCGTCGGCGACGCGCAGAATGAAGAAGGCGAGGAGTTCGGGGATCAACGGCTGCTCGACATCGTGGGTGCCGCGGCCGGCCAGCCGGCGTCCACCGTCGTCGATCGCGTGTTCGACGCGATCGATCGGTTCGCTGGGGGAGCACCGCAATTCGACGACATCACCATCCTGGTGGCCCGGCGCGATGCCTGCTGATGGCGTAGATGGCGGCGCGATCGATCGGTAAAATCGATCGCGCCCATCTCACCAGGCTCGTCCGCTCCTGGTTTGCCCTCGCGCACGTCGAAGACTCGTGCCCCCGAAGCCCTCTTCGCAGTTACGGCTTCTGGCCGGCGAACCCATCGCACGACACGTCGGGGTTCCAGTTCGTGAACGTGCCGTTCGGATTGTCCTTCCAGGCCCAGACGTGCAGCGTGTAGAACGCGGGCAGGTTGAAGCGATTCGGCGCATCGAACAGGTGAAAT
>DATATJ010000061.1:0-7656 GCA_036268855.1 Vicinamibacterales bacterium | reverse complement strand
CCGACCGCAGCTGCCGATCGCACAGCAGCAGCGGCACCTCGAAGCGGCCCGACGGAAGAGCGAGCTTGTCCTCTTCATCGTCGCGGATGATATACAGCCCCATGAGTCCGGCATAGACGTTCAGCCGGTTGATGCCCATCGTGTGATCGTGATACCAGAGCGTCGCGGCATCCTGATCGTTCGGATAGAACGAGGATTTCGACGCGCCCGGGAGATACCAATCGTCAGGATATCCGTCGTCCTCGGGACGCACGTTGGCGCCGTGCACGTGGACGACGGCCCGCACGTCCGGCGTGCCGGCCTCCGCGCCGTGGATGGTGTGATCGATGGGCAGAAAATGGCGCGCGGGCAGATTGTTGATCCACTCGACGAAGAGGCCGCAGCCGCGGCGCGCCTCGATCGTCGGTCCGGGAAATGTCGAGCCGAAGCTCCAGAAGGCCGTCGGCGGCAGGCTGCGATGGACGCGCGCCGACACGGCGCGCATCGCGATGCGGTAGTGCGGTGTGTCCGCCACCGGTGCGTGGCGGACCGATGACGGCCTGGCGACCGATGGGATCGCGAGCGGGTCGACGAATGGCGCGAGGCTGTCGGCGCGAAGCATCGAAACGCCCGGCGGGCGAACGGACATGCCGTGCTGCGCCGCCCGGACGTTCGGGGTGGCGATGGCGAACCCGGCCATCGCCGCCCCTGTCTGTCGAAGAAACCGGCGTCGTGAGAATTCTGTCATCGGTCAGAACACGAATGAGGTCGCTGCGCTGTCGGTGCCGGCCGGAGCGTTATCTGTGCGGCCGCTTTGTCGGCTCGCCGGTCGACTCGTCGAGAAACAGCAGGTCCGGCGCCTCGCAGCGGTTGCCTCGATCGAACTGGCCGTGTTCCGGCTCGAGGTCGAGCATACCGTCGATCGAGTTGGCAATCGCATCGTACGAACCGTCGCCGATCCGCTGGCCGTGCAGCCAGTAGTCTTCGATGAACTGGATGACCGATGACTGGTCGGTGACGGTGTGGTCGACGAAGTTGCGCTTCGACCAGGGCGAGATTACCAGCAGCGGCAGGCGCGGGCCGTAGCCGCAGCGGCCCTGTGCGTGCGCCACGCCGTCGGGGCCGGCCAGCGCGGTTGTCGGTCCGTCGGTGCCGCACTGGCCCACGCCGGTGGTGGCATCGACCGGGCTCGTCAACGCGTCCTGTGCGCTGGTCGAGTGGTTGACGATCGGTCCCAACTGGTGATCGTACCAGCCATCCGAGTCGTCATAGGCAATGACCACTGCCGTATCGCACCACTCGGGACGCTGCTGCAGGAAGTTGACGACGTGGACGATCCACGCCTGCTCGTCGAGCGGCGTCGAATTGCTGGCGTGGCCGTTCTGGTACTTGGCCGCTTTGAGGAAGCTCACCGTCGGAAAGTTGCCGGCGCTGACCGCGTCGTAGAAGTCCTGGATGTCGTAGTTGTGATTGCCGCGGTCGCCGTCCTGGCCGATCGTGTGCACGCTCGACGGGCGCAGGTGCTGCGGGTTACGCGTGCTCGCGTAGTACTGGAACGGCGCATGATGCGGCACGTAATCGACCTGCGTCGCCGACGTGGGCGACACGCTGGCGATGACGGGCGACGGCGTGCTGCGCAGGCAGCCGGTCGTGCCGTTGGCGTTCTTGCGCGTCAGGTCGAAGCCGCCCTGGAACCAGCCCCACGTGATGCCGCTCGCGCTCAACAAGTCGCCGATGTTCTTCCCCTTCATCTCGACCTGATTCGTGGTCGACCCCGAGCAGACGTCCATATACGGATCGGCGTCGCCGAAGACGGTGAGCGAGTTGTCGCTGCCGTTCACTTCGTTGCCCGTGCCATTCGCGTGATTGAGCACGCCGTTGGTCTGTCCGGACACCAGGTTCAGCGCGCCCGGCGTGGAGGGCCCGAAGCCCGTGTCGTACGAGTTGTCGCTCATGGCGAACCGCTGCGCGTAGTTCCACATCGCCGTGACCGTATTGCCGTCGTAATAGCCCATGGTGATGCCCGTCGTCGCCGTCACGCCGGCGGGCACCATCGCGCCGCCGTCGGGCGTCCCGACCTTCGCAGGAAACAGATCCATCGCGCCCTTGTCGATCGCCGCCTGCTCGGGCATGTAGTTGTGGTTCTGCGACGCCGTCCACGCCTGCGAGCGATCGAGCCGGAACGGATTCACGGCACCGGCACCGTTGGCGGCATTCAGCTTGTTCGGGTTGTTCGTGAGCAGCGCGCCGGAGAGGCCGTTGACGCCTGGCGTGTCGGGCAGCGGCGTGAACGCCGGCTCGCCGGCTGGATTCTTGGCGGTCGGATAGGTGGCGAAGTAGTGGTCGAACGAAATGTTCTCGTCGAAGATGACGACGAGGTGCTTGATGGGCCGGTCTTGCATTGAGTCGTACTTCTGTTTCGGTTCGTGATCTTTCGACGCCGCTCCGATGAACGCGGGCTGCGTCATGGCCGCCACCATCGCGACGGCAATGCTCTTTCGAATCCTCATCGATGCCTCCAGATCAGACAGCCGAGCGATGAGCCCAACTGGCGAAATGGCAGTATCGAGTTCGGCTGCAACCGACCGATGACGGGCGCTTAACATTCGTGTAAACGATCGTGAGCCGGCCGCCTGAAATACCCCGCAAATCGTGACACGCTGTTCGCGGTACCTCCCCCACGCGCGTTACAGCGCCATGACCTAATCGGGCCTACCCACGCCATCGGGCCGTTCAACGCGATGACGAATACGCGTTCCGGTCCATCGGGAGGCTCTCGTGCCAGAGTATCCATTCCGCTTCGTGTATGCGTTTATCGCGGCTGCCGCGATGATCGCCCTCTTCATCGGGTCGGATGCCGTCGTGCGAGGGCAAACCAATCCCACGCTGGTGCTCTATCCGGGCGGCGGGGCCGTCGCTGGCGCGCACTGGCGTGTGGTCGCCGACGCACACGCCGCTGCCGGCTCCGCGATCGGTGATACCGACAGGGGCGAGCCGAAGATACTTGCGCCGTTGGCGTCGCCGGCGAGCTACGCCGAGCTGGCATTCACGGCGCCAGCGAACGTGACCTATCACCTCTGGCTGCGGATGCGCGCGCAAGGCAATTCGTATACGAACGACTCGGTGCACGTGCAGTTCTCCGACTCGGTGAACAGGGCTGGTGCGGCCGCCTATCGAATCGGCACGAGCGATTCGCTCGCCGTGGTGCTCGAGAATGGATCGGGCGCTGGCGTATCTGATTGGGGCTGGGCCGACGACAGCTATGGGTCGCTCGGTACGACGTTGAAGTTCGCGAGCAGCGGAGCGCGAATGCGCCGGGCGCGACCAGAAGCGATACGACGCTATACGCGGCAACGCAGATGCCTCAATGACGGGCGTGCCCGAGCAGGCGCGCCTTATTGCGTCACATCGTTTCGAAACATCCTTCGAACGCGTAGAGCAGGTTTCTGACGTCGCGGCCGTCCGATGCCTTAATGGTGGGGCCGCCGAGCTCCTCCCCCTCGATCGTGGCGGTGTAGCAGCCGTCGGTGGACACGGTGAGGTCGTAGGTGTCGGTCAGCGCCTGGTGATGGGGGCCACGCCAGACGAGCGTGCAGGCCCAATCGCCGGCTCCGCTGTTGCTTCCCGTGGCCAACCTTCGGCAGCTTGCGGCGACGGCGAAGTCCGACGCCGCCATGGACGGCATTCCCAACCGGGAGATCTGAACCTGGACCAGATTGGCGAATGTCGGCGCAATCGCGCTCGCGATCCTGGGCGACGTGATCGGACTCGGCCCGCAGCCGAATGCGGCGACAGTCGTCACGATCGCGAGCAGACCGCGGAAGCCCATGCCGATTGTTCGATCGCGAATCATTTATCGCCCGATATCCCGATGCCGAAGCATGCGGTACGCGATCGTTAGACCCACCACGAAGTAAACGGCGCTGATCGTCGTGGCGTGAATCAAGGGCCCATAGTAGGGAGGCTCGGTCAAGATCCCGTGCCACGCGCCGAACGCCGAGGTGAGAAGCATTTGCCTCAGCACATCAGGTCCGTCAACAAAGGCGTACAGCTGCATCGCGAGCGCTGCGACGACGGGCAGCCCGATGCCGGCCGCGCTGTTTCGCGTGCCGGCGGACAGCATCAGGGCGAGGGCCGTGAAGCCGAAGGCGGGCGGCAGCACGGTGGCCCACGCGAGAGCGACGCCCACCAGTGCGTGCGCAGGCGAACGGAGCGAACCTGACAGGTCGATGAGGGCGCCGGATCCGATTACCAGCACTCCTGCCACCACGCTGCTCACGGCCAGAACGGCTACGGTAAGCGAGGAGAAGCCGAGGGCCGTCAACACCTTTCCGGCGAACACCTCGCGGCGGCTGCGCGATCGTGTGAGCATCGTCGTCCACGTGCCGTATCGGTCTTCGGCTGAGCACAGGTCGCCGCCGACAATGCTGGCCAGGACGGGGAAGACCCACAATGCGGCGAATCCGAGCACGACCAGCGGTACCGCAAAGCCGGACTCCGTCACGGAGCGACCGAATAGCGTGTCTGTTGGCGCGGTGCTCTGCACGCGCATCGCCGCGGCGAAGGCGAAGGGGCCGGCCACACACGCCGCGAGCACGATGCGCGTTTTGAGTTGGGCCGTGAGCTTGGAGCACTCCACGCCAGCCACGGCCAGAACACCGCGCACGCTCACGGCACCACCAGCGGCGCTTGCAACTCGTTCGCTGGAGCGGGCGAGGCAGACGTGGGCCCCTCGCGGCCGCGACCGTGTCCGGTGAGCTCGAGAAAAAGGGACTCGAGCGAGCGCACGCGACGCTCCAACGATCGGACCGCAATGCCAGCGTTTCCGAGGGCGATGACGTAGCCGTCGAGAGCGTCGACGTCCGCCGATACCTCGAGTGCGCGCTCAGTGGTCGATGCCACTCTCACGCCAGTCCGCCCGGAGGCGATGTGGAGCGCCGCGCCGTCGTCGCTCGTGCGCAGCAGGTGAACGGCGGAAGGCGCCAGTTGCCGCAGCTCGGCCACGTCCCCCGAGAACACGACGCGCCCGTCGTTGACGATCGTGAGCGCGGTACACAGTTCTTCAACCTCGGCCATGTCGTGGCTGCTCCACACGACGGCGGCACCTTCGTCGGCCAGACGCCGTGCGATCGCGCGGACGTCGCGCGCGGCGAGCGGATCGAGAAAGCTTGTCGGCTCGTCGAGGAACAGCAGCCGCGGCGAGCGCAGCAGCGCGGCGGCGAGTCCGAGACGCTGGCGCATCCCGGTCGAGTAGCTTCCCACGGCGATGTCCGCGTGTGAAACGAGTCCGATGTGCTCGAGTGCACGGTCGACTCTGTGACTGCGCCGGGCTCCGCCGTCGCCGTCAAGACGGGCGAGCAGTGCGAGGTTCTTTCGTCCGGACAAGTACGGATAGAAGGCCGGCGTGTCCACGAAGCCGGCGACGCCGTCTGGCACCGCTCCCTCCCTCGAACGCAGCCTGTCGCGCGAACGTAGGCTGTAGCGCGAACGTAGGCTGTAGCGCGAAGGCTTCAGCCGAGCGTCCTGACTGCGCCCAAAAAACTCCACCGTTCCGGCATCGCACCGAATCAGTCCGAGCAAGGCTCGCATCAGCGTCGTCTTGCCGGCGCCGTTCGGTCCGAGGAGTCCGTGCAGCTGACCGGGCCGCGCGACGAGGTTCACGCGGCGGAGGGCTTCGCGGTTTCCATAGCGCTTGGATATGCCGAGGGCTTCCAGGGCCGGTCGTTCCACCGCTCTTTACTATCAGGGAGATGTTTAAACGGTGTGAACAGCCGCTGACGATCGAGTAACGCGGCGCCGGGTCGAACCTGCCCACCTCGAGTACGGCGCCTGACGCCGGCGCTCGGTCGCGGAGTTTACGGTTGTGTTTCCCGATCATCAGGCCTTTGTCATACGCCGCGCTTACGCTCTAACGCGCTGGCCGATTCGGCCGCATCGATCATCGAGTCGCACACCCGCGGTCCATCCTCCGGAGGTCCATTGATGCCAATCCGACGTTCTTTCCGCCCTCTCGTCTGGTCGTCGCTCCTCGTCGTCTCCCTCGTCGCGACCGGTTTTGCCTTGAGCCGGGCGCCTATCGTCGGCGTGCAGCCCGACGGCACCATTCTCACGCCCGTTGGCCAGAGGCTGACGCCAGCCGGTACGCAAATCGAGGTCGACGATCGGCCTTTGGGAATGGCCCTGAGTCCCAATCACCAGTTGCTCGCCGTGGTGACCGGCAGCAACTTCGCCTCGCGAGCGCTCCATCTCATTGACGTGAGCACTGGTACGCTGAACCAGACCATCAGCATCAACAACAGCTTCGTCGGGGTCGGCTTCAGTCCGTCCGGCAACAAGATCTACGTCGGTGGCGGAACCAACGACGTCAAGGTGTTCTCGTTAACCGCCGGTGGAACATATGCTGCCGCGGTCCCGCCCACGATACCTGTTACCCCTGGTAGTCCGGCGCCAAGCGGACTCTCGGTGAGCCCGGATGGCACCAGAGTGTATGTGGCGTTGAACCAGGCGAACGCGGTCGCCGTGATTGACACGGCGACGTCCGCCGTCGTCACGCGTGTTGCTGTCGGGACCTATCCCTACACCACGGTCGTGTCGGCAGACGGCTCGAAAGTCTATGTCACGAATTGGGGCGGCAAAATCCCGACGGCGTCCGACTTCACGGACGGCATGAATCCGGTCGTCGTCGATCGGCGCACCGGCATTCCCGTCAGCGGCACCGTCTCCGTGATCGACACCGCGAGCAACCATCTACTGAAGACGATCGACGTCGGGCTCCACCCGACCGGCATGGCGCTCAGCCCGAGGGGCGATCGGGTGTACGTCACCAACGCCAACAGCGACACGGTGTCGGTGATCGACACGTTCAGGGACGCCGTCGTGAAGACGTTGTCCGTCGGCGGAGTCGGTCCAGGCGCGGGTCCAGGTGAGGGGCCGGGCAATGGCCATGGTCCAGCTTCGGCAGCGCTGCTCGGCGCCTCGCCGAATGCCGTGGCGGTGAGCCCGGATGGACGGACCTTGTACGTCGCCAATGCATCGCAGAACGCCGTCGCCGTCGTCGACGTGAACGGGCCGGCGAACGATGCGGTTCGCGGGCTGATCCCCACCGGCTGGTACCCGACCGTCGTGGCGTTGAATGCGACCGGCGACGAGCTCTTCATCGGGAACGGCTATGGATTCGGGTCGATCGCCCCGGCAACCCGGCCCGGGACGGGACGCAGTTACACGGATCGCGTCGGCGTCGTCTCCATCGTCAACGTGCCGAACGACAAACAGCTGCGCGACTATACGAAGCAGGTCCGGGACAACGATCAGAGCACGCCTCCGGCCCTCGACAGCAAGTGGGTGACCAACGGCGACAATGGTGGACCGGGCGGGCATGGGCACGACGGGCCAGAGTCCCCGAACGCCTCGGGCCCGATTCCAAAGCACCTGGGCGACAAGTCGCCGATCAAGCACGTCTTCTACATCATCAAGGAGAACCGCACCTACGATCAGGTGCTCGGCGACGTGAAGAAGGGCAACGGCGACCCGCGGCTGGTGATGTTCGGCGCGGAGGTCTCGCCCAACCACCACAAGCTGGCCGAGGAGTTCGTGCTGCTCGACAACCTGTATTGCAATGGGCAGGTCTCGCGGGACGGCCATCCTTGGTCGACGATGGCCTACAACACCGATTACATC
>DATATJ010000060.1:0-23773 GCA_036268855.1 Vicinamibacterales bacterium | reverse complement strand
ACCCGGATACGAGAACGGAAGTGGCGACAGGACTGTGGTCGCCGGGGCTTTCGAGCCAGCCGCGGATCGAACCGGCAATGCGATGGTCGTCGCGCCTCGAACGGGAGCCCGACGATCCCATCACGGATGGGGAGAAGGCGTCAGCGTCGAGAGGTACTGTTCTGCGATCGCTTCGGAGGGACCTTCGCTGACGATCCGTCCGCCGTCGAGCAGCAAAGCGCGATCGCTGAACGTCGCGACAATTCTCGGGTCGTGGCTGACGATGATCGCGCTGCGCCCGCTCGCCCGGAGCTCCCGGTATCGCTCTTCGCAGCGCACCCGGAAGCCGGCGTCACCGACGGAGAGGACTTCGTCCAGCACGAGCACGTCACGCACGGCGCGGAACGCGACCGCGTAACCCAGGCGCTGCGACATGCCGCTCGAGTAGTGCTTGACCTGCAGGTTCGCGAAGCGCTCGAGCTCGGCGAAGGCGAGAATCTCGTCCATGCTGCGGCGGATTTCGCGGAGCGACAGCCCCATGACGGTGCCAATCAGCAGCACGTTGTCGATCGCGTCGAGCTCGGGGTTCCATCCGACGCCGAGCTCCAGCACCGGCGTGATCGCGGCGCGCGTCATCACGCGCCCGCGATCCGGCAGATAGATGCCGCAGACGATCTTCAGCAGCGTGCTCTTGCCCGTGCCGTTACGCCCCATGATCCCGAGCGCCTCGCCAGGCTGCACGTGGAAGCTGACCTCGTCGAGCACTTGCAGGCGCTGAAATCCGTGCGGCTGCAACAGGCCGAACAGGTGCTCGCGCACGGTGTCGCGCTTCACCGTGGGAATCAAGAACGCCTTCGAGACCGCATCGACTTCGACGAGCGGCGCCATCGCCTACACGTACTCCGCTGCGCGCGGGCTCAGCCAGTGGAAAATGACCATGCCGACGAGCAGGCACGTCGCTGCGTCGGCCGCCAGATAAATGTGGCCCCTCGCGGTCGGCATCACGCCCGTGACGAGAGCGGCGCGCGCGAATTCGATCACCGGCGTCGGCGGCCAGATGTAGAGATAGAAATGGAACCGCTCGGGAAGGATGTTGAGCGGGTAGACGATCGGCGCGACGAAGAATCCGGCCTGCAGAGCGACCTCCCACACTTGATCGAGGTCGCGATACCGGAGGAATAGAACGCTTGCGGCGAGCGAGAAGCCGATCACCATGGCTGCCAACGCCGCGCCGTAAGCCACGAACGCGCCTATCGCCAGCGCGGTCGGCGGGTGACCGGCGGCGGTAAGGAAGATCACGATCACGATCGAGAACACCAGCAGCGTGATCAGCGCGTTGGCGACGGAGGTGACGACCAGGATCCACGATGGGACGCGCGCTTTCGTCAGCAGGTAGCCCTTCGCCGCGAGCGAGATCAGGCCGCTCTTGGTCCCTTCGGCGAAGAAGTCCCACAGGAACAATCCCACGATCAGATTGAGCTTGTAGGCGGGGTTGGATGCGAAGAGAAACGAGAACACACCCATCAGCACGATGAACATGCTCATCGGCTTGAGTAGCGCCCAGGCGAACCCGCCCAGCGTGCCGTGGTAGCGCGCCTTGAAGTCGGTGCGGATGAGCGTCCAGATCAGCCCGGGGCGCAGCGCGCGCTGGCGTGTGGATGCGGGAGGCGCCGCGGTGTCAGCGGCGACGGGCATCACTTCCAGGCCTGGCTTCCAGCCGGTCGAGGACGGCGATCGAATCGAGCGCGGCACGGTCTCCTGGCGCGACGGCGAGCGCCGCGCCGAACTGCTGCCGCGCCGCGTCCGTCTGTCCCATTTCCGCGAGGAGACGCCCCAGCTTCACGTGGCCCGTGGGATCGGCCGGGCGCAGGCGCACGGCGGTCTTGTATTCCGCTTCGGCCTCTGCACGGCGCCCTTCATCCTGTAGTGCCTCGCCGAGCAGGAGCCGCGGACGATAGTGGGTGGGCGCCAGGTCCACCGACTCGCCCCACAGCGCGACGGGGCTGCGCCACACCGCGTTCCTCAGGAGCGTGTCCATGCCGAACGAGAGCAGGATCAGCACCAGCGCTGCCGGCGCCAGCGCCCGTGCGCGAGGATGGAGCCGGGCGGCCCATGCGGTGAGTCTCGAGAATCCGTCGCCCGCGGCCAGGAACAGCCCGCAGCTCGCCAGGTACACACGGTGCTCGGCCATCGGCTCGCCCTGATCGAAGACCGTCAACGTCAGCGACGGCAGGAGCAGCAGGAAGAACCAGAACAGTCCGACCGCTGCGACGCCGCTGGTCCGCCGCACTCGCCACGCGAACGCCATCGTCAGGCCGAGGATCACGATGGCTGACAGCGCGCGCGGATCGAGCAGGCCGCCGACGTCGCGCACCTCGTGGAAGATCGTCTGGCCGCTTGGCAGCAGCATCAGCCACATGTATCGGCGGATCACATCCAGTCCAATGAGGACGTACGACCAATGAATCGTCGCTGCGCCGGGATACTCGACCCGCAGGACGACGAGCCGGACGAGACCGGCGCAGATGGCTGTAGCGATGAGCGGGAGATGCACACGCCGCCGGCGGTCTCGCTTCTGGTCTGGGGCGCCGGGCGCCACCCATGCGTCGTAACAGCAAAAGACGAACGGAAAGATCGCACCGATTTCCTTCGACGCCAGCGAGGCCAGCCACAACGCGATGGTCGCAACGGCCCACCGCGGGCCGCCGCCACGCAGCCAACGATCGCCGCACAGGAGGGCGGAGAGGAAGAAGACCGCGCACAGCAGCTCGGAACGGCCGCTGATGTAGCCGACCGCCTCGGTCATCATCGGGTGGACGGCGAACAGCGCGGCAGACCCGAACGCCGCGCCGATCCGCCCGTCCGCGGCTCGCCGCGCGAGGCCGAAGAGCAGCGCCACGTTGAGCATGTGCAGCAGCACGTTCGTGACGTGATAGCCGAACACCGTGTCGCCCCAGAGCGCGTGGTCGATCGCATACGAGATGTTGATCAGCGGACGGGTGACGTCGTGCAGCACGAGCGCGGAGATGTCGCGGGGATGCTGCAGGGACGCGTTTTCGACGACCGTGTGATAGTCGTCGTAGACGTACGGATTCTGCAGGGCGTTCAGGTACACCATTCCGGCGAGGATCGCCGCGGCGCTGCAAGCCAGCCGTGCGCGCCAACCGGATCGCGAAGGCACAGGTCGCTATAATGTACGACGAATTCGTCCATGCGGTCACTTCGAATTCTCCATGTGACCCCCTACGCTGCAGGCGCATGGGCGTACGGCGGCATTCCGCGGCTCGCGCACAGCCTGACGCGCGGCCTCGCGCGGCGCGGCCATCAGGTCACCATCTGCACGACCGACGCGTGCGACGCGTCGTCGCGCCTCCCGCCACAGGATGGCGATGGCACGATGGACGGCGTGGACGTCCGCGTGTTCCGGAACCTCTCGAATCGACTCGCGTACCACTGGCAGCTCTTTCTCCCAGTCGGACTGAACCGGTTTCTGGCTGAGCGCGCGCGCAGCTTCGACGTGGCGCATCTGCACGCGTGCCGGAACGCCCCAGGCGCGATCGCGGCGCATCATCTGCGGCGGGCGCATGTGCCGTACGTGCTGGCGCCCAACGGCACCGCCCCGCGCATCGAGCGGCGTCTCGCGGCCAAGCGCGTGTTCGATCTCGTCGCGGGCGATCGCGTGCTCGCCGGTGCGGCGCGCGTGCTCGCGGTATCCGACGCCGAGCGCGTGCAGCTGGCGGTCCTCGGCGTGCCCTCCCAGGCCGTACGCATGATTCCCAATCCGGTCGATCTCGACGAATTCGCGACGCCCGTGGCCGCCGGCGCCTTTCGCCGTCGCCATGCGCTTCCCGCGGGGCCGGTGGTGTTATTCTTGGGCAAGCTGACCCCAAGAAAGCGACTCGACGTGCTTGCGCACGCATTCCTGCAGCTTCGCTCGGCCGATGCTTCCCTGGTGATCGCCGGCAACGACATGGGCGCTGGCGCCGACGTGCGGGCGCTCGTGGCGGCGCTGGGCCTGGGGCCCCGCACGTACTTCACCGGCTTGCTCCGCGGCGCGCAGCGCCTCGAGGCGCTGGCCGACGCCGACGTCGTCGTCTATCCGTCGGAGCACGAGATCTTCGGCCTCGTTCCTCTCGAAGCGATTCTCTCCGGCACGCCGGTCGTCGTCTCCGGCGATTCGGGCTGCGGCGAGATCGTGCGCGCCGCCGGCGGCGGCCGGGTCGTTCCGGTTGGCGACGCGCCTGCGCTGGCGCTCGCGATCGAGGACGTGCTCGACCGGCCGTCAGAGTGGCGGACCGATGTCGCCGCCGCCGCCACCCGCATCAGGGACGCGTACGGCGACGATGTCGTATGTGCGCGGATGGAGTCGCTGTATAGCGAAATGGCGGCGGGCGCCTGATGGAAGGCGTGAGCTTCGTCGTCCCCGTGCACAATGGCGCCACCTGTATTGGCCCCACCATCGAAGCGATCCTGGCGCAGTCAGACGGCCGCCCGATGGAGGTGATCGTCGTGGACGATCAGAGCCGCGATGGATCGGCCGACGTGATTCAATCGCTGGCCAAACGCAGGCCGCTGCGCGTCATCGCGGGCGACGGGCACGGCGCAGCCGCGGCGATCAATGTGGGCGTGCGCGCGGCTCGATGGCCGATCATCTGTCAGGTCGATCAGGACGTCGTGCTGCAGGAGGGGTGGATGCGCCGGCTGACCGGTGCGCTGGCCGATCCGGGTGTGGCAGCGGCGCAGGGATACTACGCGCTCGACCCTGACGCGACGCTGTGCGCCCGCGCGATGAATCTCGATCTCGAGCAGCGATATGCCGCGATCGCGGGGCCGGATACCGATCACGTCTGCACGGGCAACGTCGCCTTTCGCGCAAACGCTCTAGGGCGCGTCGGGCTCTTCGACGAGACGTTCGGTTACGGCTACGACAACGACATCAGTTATCGCCTCCGCGCCGCGGGTTACCGCCTCGTGTTCTGCCGCGATGCGCGAAGCGTCCATCGATGGCGTGAGGGGCTCGCCGGGTACCTCGTCCAGCAGTACGGGTTCGGCTATGGCCGAATCGATCTCGTGGCGAAATATCCGCGCCGGGTCGGCGGCGATGCCGTGTCGCCTGTCCGCATGATGTTGCACCCGTTGCTGATGTCGATCGCTCTGGCCGCGTTCGGCGCCGCCGCGTTGCTCGCGGCCACTGGGGGGCCGTGGCGCATTCCTGTGATCGCCGCCGCCGCGCTGGTCGCAGGTCTCGCGCTCGAGCGGTTGGCAGCGGGCATCGCTGCTGCGCGTCGATTCCGCGATTCGACGCCGCTGGTCTTCCCACTGCTGCACCTGGTGCGCGACGTGGCCTGGGTGGCCGCAATCGGCATGTGGACCGGTCGGAGGTTGTTCGGGCGTCCGTCGAAGCCGGCGCACAGCATGCGGCCTCGCGCGGCTGCCGCGCCGAACGGTACGTCGATGGCGTGGCGCACCGACCTTTACGCGTCGGCGCCGAATCGCCCGGCGAAGTAGTCGCGCGTGCCTCGCGCCACCGCGCCGAGCCGCGCCGGCAGCGAGCCGCCGGGCGTCCGCACGGCGTGCGCCACATTCAGCATCACGATCGACGCAGCGCGCCGAAGATGCACAAGGCGACTGGCTGACGGGTCAGTCCGGCGGGCGAGCAGCAGATGTCCGCGGGCCGCAAAGTACAACCGCCGCGGCGAGGCGGCGCCGATCGACCGCCCGCCTTCGTGATACGCCGTCGCCAGCCCTGCGAGCACCGTCGCAAAACCCGCGCGGCGCGCCCGCAGGCAGAAGTCGAGATCTTCGAAGCTGAAGAAGTAGTCCTCGTCGAACAGTCCGATGGTGTCGAACACTCGACGATCCACGAGCATGAGGCACCCGCTCACGGCGTCCACCGTGGGGCTGGCGGTGCGGTCGAGCGTCGCCACGCGATCGCCCACCCGGCGATTGCGCACGCGGCCGCCGAAGGCGCCGTACGAGATGCCGAACGACGCGATTTCGCGCGGATCCGCGCGCGCGAGGACGAGCGGTCCGGCGATGCCCGCCGCCGGGGCCGCGTCGAGACACGCGTCGAGCCGTGCGAGGCAGTCCGGCGGCACGATCACGTCGCTGTTCACGAGCAGCACGCGGTCCGCGCCTTGCGCCAGCGCCTCGCGAATGCCGGCATTCACGCCGCCGGGAAATCCAAGATTCGCCGCGGTGTGCAGGTAGCGAATTCTCTGGCGCACGCTGTCCAGTGCTTCGCGCGCGTTCTCAACCGTGTCGTTGTCCACGACGATCACATCGTCGGGCGGACGCCGCGAGGCCAGGATCGATCGGACCGCGAGCAGCGTGTCGTCGGGCGTCCGGTAATTCAGTACGACAGCGGCCAGTCGTCTGCGCGGGGGCGTCTCGAGCGTCTTCGCATAAAAGGTCCGCGCCAGCGCGACATCCTCCTCGATGGTCCGCACACGCGGAATGCCATCGCGCAGGGTGGAGAGCAGGCCGGGCTCGTCGATTAGACGCGTCAGGTTCCGCGCGAGGTCCTCCGCGTCGCCGGCCTGGAACAGCAGCCCGTTCCGGTTTTCGTCTATCGCTTCCGGAATGCCGCCGATTCTCGACGCGATGACCGGCACGCCCGATAGAAAGGCCTCCTGGATCACGAGCGGGCTATTCTCCGGCCAGATCGACGGCACGACCAGCACGTCAATCGATGCCAACGCCTCGCCCACTTGGTTGTGCGGAATGCCGCCAAGCGCTCGTACGCCGCTGCGATTCAGCAGCGGCTCGAGCTTCCGGCGATAGCTGTCGTCGCCGTGATACGCGGCATGCGTGCCGAAGAAGTCGGCGGTCGCCGTGCCTGGCGGGAGCCGGTTCACCGCTTCGATCAGCACGTCCGGCGCCTTCGACACCATCAGGCTGCCGAGGAATCCGAGTCGCAGCCGGTTGGAGGCAGTTCGCCGAATCCCGCGGAAGAGGTCGGGGTCTGAACCGTAGGGCGCGTGAGTAATTCGCTCCGGCTCGATGCCGAACTCGACGAATCGGTCGCGCAGGAACCGCGACGGCGCGAGGAAGTGCGTCACCTCACGGCATACCTCCCGCATGTGTGCGAGCCGGCTGCTCGCCTGTCGTTCCGCGTTCGCCTGGCGGACCGTCACGCCCGCCAGCCGTGTGGCTGCCTGGCGCAATCGCCGGGCCGGTTCCGCGGGAAGACGACGGGCGATCTCGCGGACCGCGATCGCTCCGAGAAATGCGGCGCCAGTGGCGCCGCCGGCGGCGCCGACGCACGCATGGCACCGCGACGGCTCAGGGCCGTCGCAGGCGCGAAAGCTCGTGTCGAACAGCTGTCCGCGATGGCAGAGGAACCAGTAATCGTGGAGCGTCACGACGCGCGGAATGCCGCGCTCGGCGAGCGCGCGGACGATGGTCGTCGAGAGGCAGGTCAGATGATGGATGTGCGCCACGTCCGGCTTGAAGTCGTCGATGATCCGCGAGGCGATGTCCGTAATCGCCTCGTTCCGGTACGTCTCTTCAAACGAGCGGGTCTGGCGAAACGTGTTGTTGACGGAGGCGACGCGCAGGCCGCCGCGCGATTCGGTGCGCACGTCGTACTCGGGACGGCTTGCATCCTCGTCGCGCGTGAAGACGAGCACCTCGTCGCCGTAGTACCGCTGCAGAGCGTGCGCGTGGGAATGCGCGTACAGCTCGGCGCCGCCGGTCGCGCGAGGGGGAAAGCCGTGCACGATCACCAGGACGCGCATCAGACCCTCCTCGATCGGAACGGCTTCCAGCCGCGGACTGCCGAGACCGCGCCCAAGTACTGTCCGAGCGGCCAGGCCACGGCGAGCGCGAGCGAGCGCGCGGTCCGCTCGAGCCGCCAGTGCAGCCTGAGAGACGACGCGATCGCGCGAGCGAGCCGCGGCAGCGTGGGAATGGTGCGCAGGCCGAACAGCTCGTACAAGCGCCGGTGCAGCAGCACGGTTCTGGCGAGCTCGTACGTCGCCGGGCGATGGTGCGAGTGCATCACCACCGCATCGGGCACATACGCGAGCCGGTATCCCGACAGGAGCACTTCCCGCGCCCACTCGAGGTCCTCGCCGATCGGCGTGGACCGAAAGGGATGCGCCGCCCAGACCGTCCGCCTGATGCACGAACACACGTTGTCGAAGCCACACCGATCGAGCCGCGAGCGCGGGTCGAGCGCCTCGAACGCCCTGACGTCGTCGATCGAGAATGTACGGGGAACGTCGGACGCCGCCATCCAGCCCGCGAGGTAGTGGTGCGCGAGGGCGCCCGCATCGGGTCGCGCCTGCTGACGCGCGAACGTGCCGGCGAGCCGGCTGTCGGCCAGCAGCGGCGTGATCAGCGCCGATAGCCAGGAATCCGACGCCGGAACCGCGTCCTGGACCAACAACACCACGAGCTCGCCAGTCGCTTCCTGGATGCCGCGATTGCGGGCGAGGCCGTGATCGAATTGATCGGCCGGAATGCTGATCAGCCGGTCCGTGCGACGCCGCATCAGCTCGACCGTGCCATCCGTGGATGACGAGTCGACGGCGACGATTTCGAAGGGCGCGTCGACGCGTTGGCGCGCCAGCGCATCGAGGAGGGCAGGGAGCGACGCCGCACCGTTCTTCGTCGGCAGCACGATCGAAATGGACGGCGGCGTCACGCGTCCGCTCCGGCGAGGCGTGCCTGCCCCAGCACGTGCGCGTAGGTGGCGTTCCACTCGCGGGCGTCCTGCGCGATCGACTTGACCTGTGCCATTCGCGCACCGTCCGCCAGCGCTTCGACGCGCTCCCGATGCTCTATCAGTCCGCGCAGCGCAGAGGTCAGCTCGCCTGGGACGGCGGGATCGAAGAGCAAGCCGCTGCGCCCGTCGGCGACCAAATCAGGAATGCCGCCGAGCCGCGCGCCGACGACGGGGATGCCGGCCATGAGCGCTTCGTGAATCACCAGCGGCGAATTCTCGAGCCAGAGCGATGGCACCGCGAGGACGTCAATTTGTGCGTAGACGTCGGCGGTCTGGTCGCGCGGGAATGCGCCCATGAACTGGACAGGCAGATCGCTGGCGCGCGTCCGCAGATCGCCGACATATTCGGGGAAGACTTCCGTGTCGCCGAAGATCTTCAGCTCGTAGGCGTCAGCCGGAAGCGGGCGGACCGCATCCAGCAGCACGTGTACACCTTTGTGCCACACAAGCGTGCCGACATAGCCGATGCGAAGTGGACCGTCCGCGCGCCCCTCGCGGCGGCGGCGCAGCATCGGCACGAAGCCGTAATCCGAGACGCGGATCTTGGATGCCGCGACGCCGAGCCGCTGAAACTCGCCGGCGGTGAACGCCGACGGCGCCACGAAGCAGTCCACATCGTCGAACATCTGCTCCGCGGCACGCAGCCTTCGCTGGATGTCCTCGGGAGTGACCGCCAACACTTGCGCGTCGCTGGCTGCTCGTGCAAGCCGGGCGGCCATGCGCGGAAAGCGGCGCACCCATTGACGTGCTGCACGCCGGAGCCTGCCGGGCGCGCGGGTCCAGGAGGCGATGCGGCCGAAAGAAATCTGCGCGTAGAACGGCGATTCACGAAAGCAGCGTACGCATCGGTCGGCGTCGATGACGTGGCAGACGTGCTGGCCGGCGCGATGGAGGCGTTGTCCGCCCGAGGGGCAGACCGCGCCGTAGTCGTGAAGGGTCGCGACCACGGGAATGCCGCGCGCATGTGCCATGGCCGGCAGATCGAAGGTCAGGTTCAGCAGGTTGTGAACGTGCAGGACGTCGTGCTGCACAGCCTGCAGGATGTGCGCGATCTGCTCGCCGATGAGCGGCGGCCGGTACGTGTCCTCAAATGAGCGGCACAACCAGTTGTTGACGACTTCGATGACGGTCAATGGACCGTGCACCCGCCAGGCGACGTGGCCGTGTTGGCGCGCCGGGTCGTAGTTGGCGCAGAGAACGCTCACGTCGTGTTCGGCGGCCAGCGCGCGGCACAGCTCGAACGCGTAGATTTCCGATCCGGCCTGATGCCGCGGCAGGAAGTCGTGAATGGCGTGCAGGATCCGCAAGCGGTGCATTATCGCACCGGCGTGCGCGCGCTACCGTGGCTCGGGGGCTGGACGAAGCGCCGATCGCCTATGGGCGAATCGCCACGCGGTCGCTGCGGCGACCGCGACCGCACACCCCTCGACATAGACCTTCTCTGCGTCAATCCAGTCGATCGGACGGTTTTGCAGATTCGGATCGGCCATGACGCCATGGACGAAAAAGACGACGGCCGCGGCGTACGCCGTGTAGTGCAGCAGCTTCCAGTTGTGGTGCCCGAACAACTGCCGGAAGTACGACGTGAGGACGACGAAGGCGACGAGATACAGCGCCGCCGCGCCAAGCGTGTTCGGCAGCGGCTGCGTCGGCGACCAGATCGGCACGACAATGTCGAAGAGGCGGAAGCCCGCCGTCGACGACGCGAGCAGCGTCAACGGGTGCAGGCAGGCCACCGCCAGGCCGATGTATCCGAGCCAGTTGTGATACGTGAAGAGCTTCAGCCGCCGGCGCGGCCATCGGCGCACCGGGTTGTAGCCGGTCGAGAGCAGCAGTCCGAGCAGGATCTGAACGGAGAAAGCGCCAACGGCGATCAGCCCGAGGACGGAGGAGATGTCTATCGCTGTTGGCACCTGGAGAGTCTACTGAAAAAACTCTGTGACGCGGTCACTGCGTGGCGAATGTTCTCTGTGAGGCGGTCACTGCGTGGCGAATATTCTCTGTGACGCGGTGATTCCGTGGCGAATGTTCTCTGTGACGCGGTCACTGCGTGGCGAATGTTCGCTGTGACGCAGTGATTCCGTGGCGAATGTTCTCTGTGACGCGGTGATTCCGTGGCGAATGTTCTCTGTGACGCGGTGACTCCGTGGCGAATGTTCTCTGTGTCTCCGTGCCTCGGTGGCAATCTCAGAAATTGAACCGCACCTGGAACTGCACCATCCGGCCCGGGTCGACGTTCGACAGGCCGCCGCCCGCCTGACCGAACGTCGCCAGCGGCGTCCCGGTGTCGCCGTAGGTGGCGTTCCGCCCGAGGATGTTCGCGCGGTTGAAGACGTTGAATCCTTCCACGCGCAGCGTCACCGCGCGCGCCTGCAGCACCGGCAGCTTCAACTCGGCAAACAGCGAGCTGTCGTACATCGGCGTCCCGCGGAACGCATACCGGCTCACCACCGACCCGTTGATCACCGGACGATCGTTGTTCACGCCGTCGCCGTTGTTGTCCGTTCCGGTCGTCGAGTTGAACGGCTTGGACGAGGCGAGCGACGTGACGGTGCCGACGGTCACGTTGAGCGGCAGCTGATAGCTCACGAAGATCACACCCCGATGCCGCTGATCCAGCAGGCTCGGCCCGCGCTCCTGTTCGCCCAGCTGATTGAAGTCGTTCGGACCCGCACCGTTGCCGTCGGGCTCGGTCGTGTTGGTTGCTTTCGACAGCGTGTAGCTCACCGAAACGAGCGCACGCTCGTTCCGCCACCGCACCATCGTCTGCAGCCCGTCGTAGTCGGCGACCCCGATGCTTTCGACGACGTTGATCTGGCGGAAACCGCCGTTGACCGGCACGATCGGCCGCGTCGCATCGGCAGCGGCCGCCGATCGCACCTGTCCGGGCGCGGTCCGGACGAAGAGCGAGGGGGCGTTGATGTCCGCAGTCTGATCCAGGCGCGTCCAGTGCTGCTTGACGTAGTCCACCGACACGAACAACCGCGGGGCCAGCTCGCGCTCGAAGCCGATCGATCCCACCTGACTCCGGGGATTGACGAACGTCGCGCTGCCGTAGCCCGGCAGCTTCGAGACGTCGAAAAACTGCGAGTAGAAGGACGCCATGCCCGGACGGATCGTGATGTTGCGCGCGGGAAGCGTGCTCGTCGCGGCATTCGCGTCCAAGCTCACGGGTGTGCACCCCAGGCACGTCGGGAAGCCGGTCTGTCCGGGCGTCGCCGTGTAGGTGAAGATCCCCTGCGGTCCGCCGAGTGCGAAGCTCGCGTCCGTATTCGCACGCAGCTGGGTGTAGTACATGCCGTACCCGCCGCGGACCGACGTTTTCGGATCGCCGCCGGGGTTCCACGCGAAGCCCAGGCGCGGCGCGACGCCGTTTTTCGAATCGCTGAACGTCTGGTCGTCGTAACGCAGTCCCAGATCGAGCGTCACATCGTCGCGGACGCGATAGCTGTCCTGGACGAAAGCGGTGTAAAGCCACTGGTTCAGCACATACGTGCCGGCTCCGAGATTGAAGCTCTGCTGATACCGTGTGATGTCGGCGAGGGCGAGCTGATCCGGCGGCTTCGTCGACGCCGTGTTCACGGTGTACTGCCCGAGCACGAACGCGCTGCCGAATTCGGTGCCGTCGCCGCCCGAGGTGTTCTTCCCGATGCTGCCGCCGAGCCGCACGTAATGCCGGTCCTTCGTCCACGACAGCGTGTCCGACAGCTGGCCGACGCGGCTGTAGACATGCGCGAAGCGCGATTCGCCGGAGGTGAACGGCACCGTTCCCGCGCGCGTGAACTGCGTTGAAGGCGTGAGCGGCTCGAACTGTGTGACCGGGTCGGCGTTCTGGAACTCGAACCGCGCCTCGTTCAGCATCGACGACGAGAGGACCGACGTTTCGTTGACCTGGCCGGTCCACGCGTGCCGGGTGAACTGGCGCCCCGCGCTCTGCAGCACGTTGCCAGAGACCGCGTCCTGCGGGTTCGTGTCGTAGAACCGATCCAAATTGAACCGCGCCATCAGCGAATTGTTCGCGTCGATCTTGTGATCCAGCCGGCCGTTCAATAGCGCCTGGCGGTAGTTGCCGAGCACGGTGGTGCCCGCCGGCACGAGCGGCGACGTGAGCGAGGCGGTGCGATCCTGGTGGGTGTAGTCGGCCGCGACGAAGTAGTGCGTGCGATCGGGGACGAACGCGCCGCCGACTGCGAACGAGCCTTGCCCGAGGGAATCAGGAATGTCGGGCGGCACGAGCGGCGTCGCCGCGCCGTTGGTCTTCGGCGGCACGCAGCTCGAGACCGACGACGGGCACTGCTGATCCGCGGAGAACACGGTGCTCTGCATGCCACCGGGCCGGCCGAGGAAGAGCGCCTCGCCGTGCGTGACGTTGCCCCCCGACTTCGTGACCACGTTGACGCCGGCGCTCGACGTCCAGCCGAACTCCGCGGAGAAGGCGTTCGACATGACGTTCATCTCCTGCACGGCGCTGACCGGAATCGTGGAGAACATCGTCTGACGGCCCCACGGCTCGTCGCCGCTGGCGCCGTCCACGATGAAGTCGGCCTGACGGCGTCCGCCGGCGCCCGTGACGACGTATACCGAGTTCATGAAGAGATCGCCGGTGCCCTTCGCGTTGCGGAACGCCGCGTTCAGCAGCGGCAGTGCCGAGATTTTCCGCCCGAGCAGCGGCGTCTCCTGGATGGTGTCGCTGTCCAGACGCGTACCGAGCTCCGGGTCGTTGCGGACGCCTTCCGTCGTGCCATAGACCGTGACCTCGCTGGTGCCGCCGGCGGCGACGAGCTTCACGCGCACGCTGGCCGTTTCGCCGCCGCGCAACGCGACCGGCGGAATGTCCTCCGTGGTGAAGCCTGATTTCGCGACGCTTACCTTGTAGGAACCAGCCACCTGCAGCGCGGTCAGCGTGACCGAGCCGTCGCTGGCGGATGTGGACTGCCGCGTGTCGCCGTTCGCGGTGTTCACAGCGGAGACGGAGGCGCCGGGGACGACCGCGCCACTCTGATCGACGACCGTGACCACCAGTGCCGCGGTGTTGGGCGATTGCGCGAGCGCCGGGGCGGCGATCGCGAGGAGAACGAAAGCAAGAGCGGAACGGATCATTTGCTCGTCACCCACGTAGTGTTTGAAATGACATCGCCCACGACGACTGCAAGGCGGGCAGCGCGCGACTGATCTGAAGGGGATTCAAACCGTGAATGTATCGGGCGGGCGGGTGCTACTACCAGTCCACGTAGGTCTCCAGGGCGGTACGAACCACGAAGGTCACGAAGTCACGAAGTCACGAAGTCACGAAGAAAATCGATCTCTTTGTCGTCTTCGTGATCTTCGTGATCTTCGTGTCCTCGTCGTTCAAGGGCCGGTCAACGCCGGGCGTCAGTGGTCGATCGCGGGCCGCTGTTCTTCACGTACTTGTCGAACCAGTTGATCCGCTCCGCCAGCACATGCAGCAGCGTCTCGCGCGCGGCGTAGCCATGCGCTTCGTTCGGCAGCGTGACGTAGCGGACGGTGGCGCCGAGCCCCTTGAGCGCCATGTAGAGGCGCTCCGACTGCACGGGGAACGTGCCCGAGTTATCGTCCGCTTCGCCGTGCATCAGCAGAATCGGATCCTTGATCTGATCCGCAAACCAGAAGGGCGACATCTTCGCGTAGAGATCCGGCACCTCCCAGAACGTGCGCCGCTCGCTCTGGAAGCCGAAAGGCGTGAGCGATCGATTGTAGGCGCCGCTCTCGGCGAAGCCGGCGCGGAACAACCGCGAGTGCGCCAGCAGGTTCGCCGTCATGAAGGCGCCATAGCTGTGGCCGCCGACGCCGATGTGATCGCGATCCGCGACGCCCATCTCGACCACCTTGTCGATCGCGGCCTGCGCGCTCGCGACGAGCTGCGCCACATAGTGATCGTTCGCTGTTTCTCCAGGGCCGACGATGGGCATGGTCGGATTGTCGAGGACGGCATAGCCGGAGAGGAGCAGGAACAGGTGCGAGTAGTTGCTGACGAACGTGAAGCGGCTCGGCGAGCCGGTCACCTGGCCGGCCGAATCGGCGTCGCCGAACTCGCGCGGATACGCCCACATGATCAGGGGCACGTGCTCGCCCTTCTTGTAGCCGGGCGGCAGATACAGCGTGCCGGACAGCGCCACGCCGTCCTTGCGCGCGTAGGTGACGAGCTCGTGCGTCACGCCGCGGAATTGCGGCTGCGCGTCGACGAACTGCGTGAGCGGATGCTTGGTCGTCGTGTCGCGATTGCGCGTGTAATAGTTCGGCGGTTCGGTCGGCGACTCGTAGCGCGTCAGGAAGCGCGTCATCGTGTCGTCGAGCGGCGCGACCACTGTTTCGTACGCGTTGGCCGCGGAATGAAACAGCCGCTCGGTCTTCAACGTTTTCAGGCTGAGCCGATCGAGGAACGGCCGATCCCCTTCCGGCGACGACCCGACGCCCGTCAGATAGACGAAGTCGCCGTTCTGCATCAACGCCGCGCCGTTTCCGCCGCGTCCTCCGCGGCCGCCGTCGCCGGCATCGCCGGCATCGCGGCGGGCGACCGGCGTGCCGGGGTTGTCGTACGCCGCGTCCTGCTTGCGGTCCCAGAGCTTGCGCGGCTGGGCGCCAGCCTCGAGAATCCATGTCCGCGTGCGCCGCGAGACGCGATCGGCTTCGGTCAGCAGGCCGACGCCTTTCTCGGTGAACGCCACGCTCCCGTATCGCCATTCCGTCTTCGCGAGCTCCAACGGCTGGCCGCCGAAGGGCGCCGCCAGGCTAAGGACCTTGTCGCGGAACGGCACGGCCTTCCTGGAGTCGCCCCCATCGAGCGCCTCGACCCAGACGAGCGTCGCCGGCTGATCGGCGCGCCACTGATGGCTGCGCGGACCCGCTTCGACGCCGGCGATCGGCGTGCCCTCGCGGCTCGGCCGATCGGCCAGCTTGCGCGCGATCGCGCCGCGGCGATCCCAGACCTCGACGTCTTCGGGGAAGCCGTTCATCGGCAGTAGATGGGAAAACGGCCGTTTGACAGTGGTGACGAGGAAGTAGTCGTTGCTCGGCGACGGCGTGACGCTCGCGAAAATTGCCGGGTGCCCGATCGTGGTGGCCGTGCCGGTGGCGATGTCGATCGCGGCAAGCTGGCCGGTGAAGTAGTACGCGAACTCGTCCTCGTCGTGCGTCGTCTTGATCATGTCCTCGTAGGTCGGCGCCGGCGCCGCTTTGCCGCTGGTCTCCTGCACGTTCGGGCCGATCGGCACCGCGGGCGCCTCGGGCGCCGGGCCGCGGCCGGAGGGTACGATCTCGCACACGATCGTGGCGTTGTCCTTCAGCCAGTCGCACGGATCGCCGGTGGTCGCGTTGATCAGGCTCGTGCCGGTATGGCTGGCGCTGCCCGTCGCCGCGTCGGCGATCCACAGGTCGATCCCGTTGTCCCTCGTGTTGAGGAACGACAGATGCGAGCCGTCCGGCGAGAACTTCACGTACGAGAGGTTTGCCTTCGGTGGCACGGCCACCTTCACCTCGCCGCCGTCGGCGATGCGCTTCAGCGTGATCGCGTCTATCAGCTGCGTCCGCTGCGGACCGGATGTCCTGGGATTGACGCGCGCGCCCGCGAGGCGGAGCACCGGCTGCGCGAGCTCGGCGATGTCGGGCTCGCCCTTGTGGTAGATCAGCGCCATCACCTGACGCGTCGGGCTCAGCAGCTCCTGCGCCTGCGGCGGCGCGTCGAACGCGTCGATGACGTTCTGCGGCGGCAGCAGATATTTCGTCTGGGTGGACGCGGGCGGCTGCTGTGCGATCAGCGCGGGTGCCAGCGCGAGCAGGGCGAGCGGGAGCAGGCGGGTCAGCCGGATGTGCATACAGGCTCCTTGAACAGCGAACAGCGAGGAGCGGATTCTACTGTAGGCCGGCGGCTTTATCCGACAGAGACAATGGCGCGAACCGTGCATTGTCACTGACGCGGAGGGACCTGTGAAGCTCATCGGCGTGATTCTGATCGTGTTCGGCCTCGTGGCGCTCGCCGTGGGCAGTATTAACTACACCAGGCGCGACAAGGTGCTCGACATCGGGCCAGTCACTGCCGTCACCGAAAAGCACGAGTCGATTCCGCTGTCGCCGGTCGTCGGCATCGGCGCACTCGTCGCCGGCGTGGTCCTGGTCGTGGCCGGTTCGAAAACCCGCGTCTAGCGGCGCGCGCATTTTCAGTCGAGCCGCGGGCTACATCGACGGCGCGGGGCCGAAGACGTCGTCGATCGTCAGCACCTTCACCGGGCCGAGGTTGAGCGCCCGGATGCCTGGCTCGATCGCCTTGAGGTCGCCGACGATCACGACCGCGAGGCGATTCGGCCGGATGTACTGTGTCGCCACCCGCTGCACGTCTGCGGACGAAACCGCCTGAATGCTCTGCACGTAGGTCGAGAAATAGTTGTCCGGCAGGTGATAGACGATCGCGTCCTCGAGGCGCCGCGAGATGTCACCCGTCGTTTCGAACGCCGACGGGTAGCGCAGCGCCGCATAGTTTCTGGCGCGCGCCAGTTCGTCGGCCGGCACCGGCTGCAGGATGCCGTTCAGCTCGTTGAAGAACTCCTTCAGCGCCTCGGAGGTCTTGTCGGTCTGCACGGCCGCAAACGCTGTGAAGGGACCTGCCGATGCGCGCATGTCGAAGCCCGAACTGGCGCCGTAGGTGTAGCCGTGCTTCTCGCGCAGGTTGAGATTCAACCTGGACGAAAACGATCCGCCGAGAATCGTGTTCATCACCTGCAGCGGAAAATAGTCGGGCGTCGCGCGCGCCGCGCCGATCGACCCTATGCGGATCTGCGACTGCGCCGCGCCCGGCTTGTCCACCAGATACACTTCGCGCGCGCTGCGCCCCGGGGCCGGCGGCAAACCGGCCGCGGGCCGCTGAGCGCTCCCGGCCTTCCATTTGCCGAAGCTCGACTCGAGCAGCGGCGTCACCGCGTCCGGCGTCGTGTCGCCGACGACGAGGAGCGCGGCATTGTCGGGGCGGAAGGCCGACGCGTAGAACGCGCGCAGATCGTCGGGCGTCATCGCGGCGATGGTAGCGCCCGTGCCGGCGATCGCCGTGCCGTATCGATGCGTCGGACCGTACAGCACGCGCGAGAAGGCGAGCGCGTCGATCGTCGGTGGATCGTCGCGCGCTTCCAGCAGGCTGGTGAGGCGCTGTTGCCGGAGCCGATCGAGCTCGTCTTTCGGAAACGTCGGACGGAGGGCTACGTCGGCCATGATCGGCAGCGCGTCGCGCAGGCGCGCCACCGGCACGTGCAGGCGCACCACCGAGCTGTCGCTGGCGGCCGCCGTACTCAGATCCGCGCCGAGAAAATCGACGGCATCGGCAATTTCCAGCGCTGAACGCGAGCCGGCGCCGTCCTCCAGCATCGCGGCCGCGAGGCTGGCGGCGCCGAACTTGCCGGCGGGATCCGCGGCGCTGCCGCTCAGCACCACCAGGTTCACCTGCACGACCGGTACTTTGTGCAGCTCGACGATCCAGATCGGCAGCCCGTTGGAGAGCTGGCGCTTCTGGATCGCGGGCAGGTGCAGCGCCGGCGGCGGTCCTGCTTTCGGCGGCGCGCTGCGATCGGGTGCCTGAGCCCCAAGTGTGGCGACGGCGAGCGCGACTGCGATCGTAGCGGTGACAGATCTCCACCGCGGCAGACACGGAGAACGCCGACAAGTTGTACGCGACAAGCCTTTCCCTCCGCGTCGACCCTGTCCTTTGCCGTGGCGTGTGTCAGCGTTCACGGCTTCGCCGCCTTCGGCACGACCGTCAATTCCACGCGGCGATCGTGCGGCAGGAACTGCGCGGCCGCGGCGCGGACGTCCGACGCCGACAGCGCCCGGTATCGCGACAGATCTTCGTTGAACCAGTCGGGGTCGCCCGTGGTCGTGTAGTACGCGTTGAGCTGATCCGCGGTGCCGCTGAATCCGCCGACGCGCTCCATGCGGTTGTAGAAGGACGCCTCGATCTGGTTGAGCGAGCGATCAATCTCGTGCTCGGTCGGCGGTTCGTTTTGCAGCTTGACGATCTCTTCGTCGATGACGCGCTGTATCTCCTCCACCGTGTGGCCGGGCCTCGGCGTCGCGTCGATCAGGAAGTAGGACGACAGCGCCTGCGAGTTCTGGCTCGCCGAGACGCTCTGCGCAATCTGCATGTCGTAGACGAGGCGCTTGTAGAGCCGCGAATTCTTCCCGCCGGCGAGGATGTCGGACACGACGTCCAGCGCGGCGTCGCCAGGGGCGAAATGCGGCGGCGTGATCCACGCCATGAACAGCCGCGGGATCTGCACATTGTCCTCGATCGTTTTCTTCTGCGTCGCCGTGAGCGCGACGCCGGGCATCGTGATCGGCTCCACTGAGGCGCCCGGCTTCACGTCGCTGAACCATTTCTCGACGAGCGCACGCGCCTTCGCCGGCTCGATGTCTCCCGCGACCACGAGGCTGGCATTCGACGGCGCGTAGTACTTCTTGAAGAACGCCACCACATCGTCGTAGGTCGCGGCCGTGAGGTCCGGCATGTAGCCGATGACCGGCCAGTGGTACGGGTGGCCCTCGGGGTAGAGCATCGCGGTGAGCGTGAGCTCGGCCATGCCGTACGGGCGATTCTCGAAGCTTTCGCGCCGTTCGTTCTTGACCACGTCGCGCTGCGCGTCGACGGTCTGCGGCGTCATCGTGTCGAGCAGGAAGCCCATGCGATCCGACTCGAGGAAGAGCGCCAGCTCGAGCGCGTTGGACGGCACGTTGATGTAGTAATTGGTGCGATCATTTTCGGTCGATCCGTTGTTGGTGCCGCCGACGCCTTCGAGCCACTCGTCGAACTGGCCCGGCTTCACATGGCCGGAGCCCATGAACATGAGGTGCTCGAACAGGTGTGCGAAGCCGGTGCGGCCCGGCCGCTCGCGGGCCGATCCGACGTGGTACCAGACGTTCACGGTCACGACCGGCACGCTGTGATCTTCGTGCAGGATCACGTGCAGCCCGTTCGGCAGCGTGAACTGCGTGTAGGGGAGCTCGAGCTTCGGGGCCTGCGCGAAGACGGGGGCGGTGAACAGAAGGGCGAAGAGCAAGACGGCGCGCTTCATGAGGCGATTCTACTCCGTGCCGCTGCACGCCTGACACAAAGCGACAGGGGACGAAGGCTCCCTTTGTGTCCGTCCTGTCCTTAGTGTTCAATAGACGGGTGTCTGCACCTCGTCCTCTCGTCGGCGTGATCATGGGCAGCAAGTCAGACTGGGACACGATGCGCCATGCGGCGGACGTCCTCACGCGTTTCGGTGTGCCGCACGAGTGTCGCGTCGTCTCGGCGCACCGGACGCCCGCGGAGATGGCTCAGTACGCCGGCGAGGCCGCGGGGCGCGGACTGGAAGTGATCGTCGCCGGCGCCGGCGGCGCGGCGCACCTTCCAGGGATGGTGGCCGCCCAGACGGTCGTGCCGGTCATCGGCGTGCCCGTGCAGAGCGCCGCGCTCAACGGCCTCGATTCGCTGCTGTCGATCGTGCAGATGCCGACAGGCGTGCCCGTGGCCACCGTGGCCATCGGCGCCTCTGGCGCGGCCAACGCCGGGCTCCTCGCGGTCGCGATTCTCGCCAACTCCAGGCCCGACCTGCGCGCGGCGCTGCAGGCGTATCGCGACGAAATCGCCGCTGACGTACGCTCGCAAGAACTCTGAATCTGCACTCTGCACTCTGAAATCTGAAATCTGAAATCTGAATTCTGAAATCCTCAATGTTTTCCCGCAGCATTTTGCCCGGCGGTACCATTGGCGTTCTTGGCGGCGGTCAGCTCGGACGCATGTTTGCCATGTCGGCGCGGCGCCTCGGCTACCGTGTGCACACGCTGTCGCCCGAGCACGACACGCCCACCGGGCAGATCGCCGACGTGGAAATCAACGCGGCGTACGACGACCTCGATGCCGTGCGCGCGTTCGCCAAGGGCGTGGACGTCGTGACGTTCGAGTTCGAGAACGTGCCGGCCGCCGCGGCCGCCGCCGCCGAACAGCACGCGATCGTGCGGCCGAACGGTCACGCGCTGTTCGTCGCCCAGCACCGGCTGCGCGAGAAGACGTTCCTTGCCTCGCACGGGCTGCCGGTGGCGCCGTTCGCGCCGGTGCGGAGCGCGAGCGATCTGGCGGCGGCGATCGCCACGGTCGGCTGCCCGTCGATTCTGAAGACCGCGGCGTTCGGCTACGACGGAAAAGGGCAGGTCGTCGTCGCTCACGCGAGCGAGGCGGATGCCGCATGGAGCGGCCTCGGGCACCAGGAAGCGATCCTCGAGGCGCTCGTCGATCTCGATCGCGAGATCTCCGTGATCGGCGCGCGCGGCGTCGACCACGCGTGGTCGCACTTCGATCCCATCGAGAACGTGCATCGCCATCACATTCTCGACGTGTCGGTCGCGCCCGCGTCGATTCCGCACGCGCTCGCCGCACAGGCGGTCGAAGCGACACGCGCGGTGATGGAGGCGCTCGATTACGTCGGCATCCTGGCCATCGAATTCTTCGTGACGCGCGCGGGCCTGCTGCTGATCAATGAGCTCGCGCCTCGTCCGCACAACTCCGGCCACCTCACCTTCGACGCCTGCCGCACCAGCCAGTTCGAGCAGCAGTTGCGGGCCGTGTGCGGACTACCGCTCGGCGCCGCCGATCTGCTTCAGCCCGCCGCGATGGCCAACCTGCTCGGCGGCGTCTGGGCGCACGGCACACCGAACTGGACCGCGGCGCTCGCCATGCCCACCGTGAAGCTGCACTTGTACGGAAAGGCGACGCCTCGGTCGGGACGCAAGATGGGACATCTGACGGCTTTGGCGCCCACAGCCGCGGAAGCGAGAGGGATCGTGATTGCGGCTCGGGAATTGCTTTGATCTGACGCATGTCCCGCGGGCTCAGCCGCAGCCTGCTCCTCGTTCCCATGGCCGTCCTCGCCGCCGGTCACGTGCAGGCTTCGCGTCCCGCCCCCGCGCGAACATCCCCGGTGCTGCAGCGATTCCTCGCCATGCAGGATCCCTCGCCGATCGAATATCGCGCGCTGCGGCACCTCGATGCGCGAAGCGACGGCCTCCACTCGTCGGCCTGGATGGACGTCTGGACGGAGTGCGACGCCTCCGGCGGCTTCCGGTACACGGTCGCCGCCGAGGGCGGCTCGGAGTCGATTCGCCGCCGCGTCTTCCGCGCCACGCTCGAAACGGAACGGAAGCTCTGGGCCTCCGGTGATCCCGATCGCGCCGCGTTCACGCCGGCCAACTACACATTTGAGGATCGCGGGTCGGAGGAAGGCCTCGCCACGCTGAGCGTCACACCGAAACGTAAGGAAATGATGCTGGTGAACGGGTCGATTTTTCTTCGGCCCGACGACGGCGATCTTGTGCGCGTCGAGGGGCGTCTGGCCAAGGCGCCCTCGTTCTGGACGCGGCGCGTCGAGATCGTCCGGCGATACGAGCGCTTCAACGGCATCCGCATGCCCGTGGCGCTGGAGGGCGTCGCCAGCGTGCTGATCGCCGGCCGCTCCACGTTCCAGATGACGTACGAATACGAGTCGGTCAACGGGCAGCGCGTCGGCATTGCGCGGGTGCGCACAACTGCACAGCCTCCACCGTGACAACTCGGCGCGGCAGTTCGGCTAGCATCCGGTGACGCGCTTACATCACAGGCGTCTGCTTGCCGCCCTGGCAACGACCGCGCTCCTCGCGCTGCCGCTCGCCGGTCAGTCTGCCCCGAACTCTTCTCCCATCATCGAACGCGTCGTCGGGCGAACCGATCCGCCGGCGCAGCAGTATCGCGCGCTGCGGCGCCTCGAAGCGCAGAGCACCAAGCTCGGTGCGGCCGCGTGGCTGGATGCGTGGACGGAAGTCGATCCGGCTGGTGGATTCCGCTACGAGATCGCCGGCGAAGGCGGGTCGGGCTACATCAGGGCGCACGTGCTGAAGCCGTGGCTCGAGAACGAAAAGAAGATGTGGGCGGCGGGCGACCCCGAACGCGCCAGCCTCACATTCGACAACTACACGTTCGACGATCGCGGCGCGACCGCCGACGGTCTGGAGTGTCTCGGCGTGAAGTCGCGGCGCAAGGATCTGCTGCTCGTGGACGGGTCGATCTACGTCAACGCCAGCGACGGCGATCTGGTCCGCATCGAAGGACGCTTGTCGAAGACGCCGTCGTTCTGGACGCGGCGCGTGGAAGTCGTGCGCCATTACCAGCGCATCAACGGCGTGCGGCTGCCGGTGGCGATCGAATCGGTCGCGCAGGTTCTCATCGCGGGCCGCTCGACCTTTTCGATGACCTACGAGTACGAGACGGTCAACGACCGTCACGTCGGCGATCCGAAAGCCCGCGGGGCCAGCGGCCGCTAGCGCTCGATCAGCGATCCCGCGCGTCCATCAGCCTCAACGCAATCGCAAACAGCAGGAACCCCACCGCCCCCCGCCAGAAACCGACAGGCGGCAGCAGGAATTCCTGGTGCAGAAACGCGGTCGCGGTGCCGACGCCGAACGCCACCGCCGCGACGATGATGAGGAGCCAGCCGAGGTTTCGCATCGACAGAGGCTACGGCGCGCCGCGCCCCGGCGCAAGAGGCGTCAGCAGTAGCCGGGCGTCGTGCACGGCGGCGGATCGGGAACCGGACCGTTGATCGCGCCGACCATCGACGAATGAATCGTGCAATGGAAATTGCCCGCGCCCTTCACCGTGATCGACCTCGTGGTGGCGCCCGGCGCCAGATCTCCCAGATCCGCCGATCCATCGTCCATCACGATGTGATGCGTCGTCGTGTCGTTATTCTTGAACGCGACCGTGTCGCCGGCAGCGGCGGGCACGGGGTTCGGGTTGAAGGCAGCGGACGTCAGCGACGTACCGATGTTGACGGTGACGGTCGGACCGCCGGCGGCAGGCGCCGGGGTGCTCGGAGCCGCAGGGCTCGGGGTGCTTCCGCCGCCGCAGCCCCAGATAAAGAGAGCGCCGCCGAGCGCGAAGGCCGTTCCAGAAAAAAGTGACGTCCGCATACTGTTCTTCCTCCAAAGGCAAACTGACGAGTGCCTCAGGAAGACAGCAAGCGAAATACCAGATGTAAGTCTTTTGTTTATAAC
>DATATJ010000059.1:0-5489 GCA_036268855.1 Vicinamibacterales bacterium | reverse complement strand
GTCCACGGAATTGATCTCGCTCATTCACGCCCCCAAGATACACAAAGGGCCGACGTACGACCGTCGGCCCTCACTCGAATTGCTGATTGCTGATTGCTTATTGATGATTGCGACTGCTGATTGCGACTGAAGGCAGCGACTGAAGACTGCGACTGAAGGCAGCGACTGAAGACTGCGACTGAAGACTGCGACTGAAGACCGTGACTGAAGACCGTGACTGAAGACCGTGACTGAAGACCGTGACTGAAGACCGTGACTGAAGACCGTCGACTGTCGACTGTCGACTGTCATGCTGTCGCCCCATGGCACTTCTTGTATTTCTTGCCGCTGCCGCACGGGCACGGGTCGTTCCTCCCGACCTTCGGTTCGTCGCGGCGCACCGTCTTGACGACCGCATCGTCGCCCCCGACCCGCGGCGGCTGCTGCGGTCCGCTGGACCGCGGAGGCGCCTGCGTCGCCGGCGCGGCCGAACGCGGCGCGCCGAACACGGACGCGTTCGCCGCTTCGGTCGACGGGTCGTTCAGGATCAGCGGCGGCCGGCGCGGAGCCGGCCGGCGCGGCGCGGCGACAGCCGCTTCGTCGCCGACAATGGGCCGCAGGTACCAGAGGTACCGGACGATTTCCTCGTCCACCCGCTCCTTCATCGCCTGGAAGAGATCGAAGCTCTCTTTCTTGTACTCGACGAGCGGGTCCATCTGACCGTAGCCGCGCAGCCCGATGCCTTCCTTGAGGTGATCGAGGCTGTACAGGTGGTCCTTCCACTGCGCGTCCACGATCTGCAGCATGATGTCGCGCGCGACGCGCTGCATCACCTCGCGGCTGACAATCGCTTCCTTCTCTTCGTACGACGCGACCAGCCTGTCCCAGAGCGCATCGCGGATTTCGTCCGCCGTGCGGTCGCTGTAGTCCACCTCCGCCGCATCGATGGCGAAGACGCGGCCGACCTCGCGCGACAGCGCCTCGAGATCCCACTGCTCGAAGTCGCCTTCGCGCGGCGCATAGGTCTCGACGGTCGAGTCGAGGATGTCCTGGGCGAGCGACATCAGGTATTCGCGCGTGTCGGCAATCTCGTCCTGGTCGAGATGAATCTGGCCGTCGAGAATCTCCCGGCGCAGCGCGTAGATGTTCTCGCGCTGCTTGTTCATCACATCGTCGTACTCGAGGAGGTGCTTTCTGACGGAGAAGTTCTGCGCCTCGACCTGCTTCTGCGCGCGCTCGATCGCCCGGCTCACCATGCCGTGCTCGATCGGGACGCCTTCTTCCATGCCCAGCTTCTGCATCAGCCCGGCGATGCGGTCGGACCCGAAGATGCGCATCAGGTCGTCTTCGAGCGACAGATAGAAGCGTGACGAGCCGGGATCGCCCTGGCGGCCGGCGCGGCCCCGCAGCTGATTGTCGATGCGCCGCGCTTCGTGGCGCTCGGTGGCGAGGATGTGCAGCCCGCCGACCTCGATCACCTCGTCGTGCTCGGCATCGCAGATGGCTTTGAAGTGGCTGAAGATGCGCTCGTACTGCGCCTTCGGCACCCGGTAGAACGCGTCGAGGTGATAGAAGTAGATGTACTCCTCGTCCTCGACGAAGCGCTCTTCGCCTTTGGGCATCCGCTCGGCGATCTCTTCCGCCAGACACTGCTGCCGTGCCATGAACTCGGGATTGCCGCCGAGGAGAATGTCGGTGCCCCGGCCGGCCATGTTCGTGGCGATGGTGACGGCGCCCTTGCGACCCGCCTGCGCGACGTACTCGGCCTCCTGGGCGTGATACCGCGCGTTCAGCACGACGTGTTTGTCCGCGCCGCCGCCCGTCGTCGTCCCGCGTTTGAGGCCGCGGCGATCGAGCAGCGTCGAGAGCTTCTCCGACTTCTCGATCGACACCGTGCCGACCAGGACCGGCCGTCCCTTGCCGTGCTCGTCGATGATCTCAGTGACGATCGCATCCCACTTCTCGGTCTCGGTCCGGTACACGAGATCGGGATTCTCGACGCGCCGGAGCACCCGGTTCGTCGGCATGATCATGACGTCGAGGTTGTAGATCTTGGCGAACTCCTCGGCTTCCGTGTCCGCCGTGCCGGTCATGCCGGAGAGCTTCTTGTACTTGCGGAAGTAGTTCTGGAAGGTGACGGTCGCGAGCGTCTGGTTCTCGCGTTCGATCTTCACCTTCTCCTTCGCCTCGACCGCCTGGTGGAGCCCGTCGCTCCAGCGCCGTCCCGGCATCAACCGCCCGGTGAACTCGTCCACAATGACGACTTCACCTTCCTTCGAGATCATGTAGTCGACGTCGCGCTTGAACAGCGCGTGCGCGCGCAGCCCCTGGTTGATGTGGTGGAGCAGCGGCATGTTCGCCGGATCGTACAAACCGCCCGGCTGCAGGCGCGCCGTCAGCATCTGCTCGGCCTTCGCCATCCCGCTTTCCGTCAGCGTCACGGTCTTGTGCTTCTCGTCGACCAGGTAGTCGCCCGTCGCTTCGAGCGCCTCGCGTTCCTCGGCCTTCGTGTCGCCCTGCGTGACGGCGCCCGGCTTCAGCCGCGGGATGATGCGATCGACCTCGTAGTAGAGATCGGTCGACTCCTCGGCCGGACCGGAAATAATCAGCGGCGTCCGCGCTTCGTCGATGAGGATGCTGTCCACCTCGTCGACGATCGCGAAGTTGTGCTCGCGCTGCACGTAGTGCGCGAGCTCGAACTTCATGTTGTCGCGGAGGTAGTCGAACCCGAATTCGTTGTTCGTGCCGTACGTGATGTCGGCCGCGTAGGCGATCTGCCGCTCCAGGTCGTTCAGATCGTGCTGAATGACGCCGACCGTCATCCCGAGAAAGCGGTAGATCTTGCCCATCCACTCGGAGTCGCGGCGCGCCAGATAGTCGTTGACGGTGACGACGTGGACGCCTTTGCCCTCGAGGGCATTGAGGTAGGCGGGCAGTGTGGCGACGAGCGTCTTGCCTTCGCCCGTCTTCATCTCGGCGATCTTGCCCCGATGGAGGACGGCGCCGCCGATGAGCTGAACGTCGAAATGCCGCATGCTGAGCACGCGCTTGCCCGTCTCGCGAACGACCGCAAACGCTTCGACGAGGATGTCGTCGAGCGTTTCGCCCTCCGCGAGGCGGCCGCGGAATTCGACGGTCTTCCCGCGCAGCGCCTCGTCAGACAGCGACTGGATCGCCGGCTCGAGCGCGTTGATTTCGGCAATCAGCGGACGCATCCGCTTCAATTCCCTCTGGTTCTGGGTGCCGACGACTTTTTTGAGCAGGGTATCGAGCATCTACTGGGACAGGTGGCCCTTGGGTATCCCATGATTCTAACACGCGGATTGCAGGGGTCTGCCGCCCGGGGGACCAGGACCAGTGTCCTTCCGTGGCGGCGCGAGGGGGCGATGCCCGCCGATTAACGAACGGCCGGCTGCGTGAGGAGCTGGAGCGGGTTCATCAGCTGACCGTTGGTCAGGATCTCGTAGTGCAGGTGCGGACCGGTCGCGCGGCCCGTCGCACCGACGTAGCCGATGACGTCGCCGCGCTTCACCGGCTGGCCGGCCTTCACCGCAAAGCCGCTCAAGTGGCCGTACCGCGTCGTCAGGCCAAAGCCGTGCTTGAGAACAATCAGATTGCCGTAGTCGCCGTTGTACGCCGCCGACTCGACGGTGCCGTCAGCTGTCGCGTAGACGGGCGATCCCTTTTCGAGCGAGATGTCCAGGCCCTGATGGAAACCGGTTTCGCCGGTGAACGGATCGCTGCGTCCGCCGAACGTGCCGGTGAGCCAGCCATGCGCGGGCCAGATCGACGGCGTCGCGGCAGCCAGCGCTTCGCGCTGCTCGACGTCGTGCCGCACGTATCGGAGTCGATTCTCGAGCCCCTGGAGCAGCGTCCGCAGCACGCCGAAGGTGTCTTCCGGCGACGACAGCGACGCCGCGACGATGTTGCTGACAGTGGCGTTCTGCTTCTGGGTGCCGCCGGCCGCGTGCGCTTTGATGATGGCCGGGAGCTTCTGCATCGCGCGGGCCTGCGTCGGATCAATCGCCGCGCGCTGGCCGAGATCGTTGATCACGCCCTCGAGCGATTCGATCTGCGTGGTCAACTCGCCGGTCGCGGCGCGATAGCTGCCGTTCTCGACCTGCAGCAGCGCATTAGCCTGGTCTAGCTGCTCGAGATCCGAGGCGGCTTTCCACCGGGCGCCCAGGCCGATGAGGACGGGAAGCATCAGCACGCCGGCCACCATAGCCAAGGCGGGCCGTAAACTGATCGTGACGCGGCGCATCACGCCGCTCGTCCGGTCCGCAATAATCACTGTGTAACGTCGCGCGCGCATAGCCTCCCTGACGCCGGTATCCGATAAGTGCAGAAGGAGATAGGCGCGATCGAACCGCGCCAAAACTCGAAAACTGTATCACACGGTCAATTGAAGCCCAAACAACAAGCGCACCGAGCGAAGAAACATCGAACAGCCCAGGTCGGCGCGGAACGCTCGTGTACAAGGGTTTGTCGGTCATTCGACGCGCCGCCTGTTGTGGCAGCGCCAACGCGCGACAGGATTCCATGCGTCACATCATCCGGAATTGGAGCGCCTCGGCGACCGCGTCCGCGCCGACGCCTTCGTCGCCGGTCAAGTCGGCGATCGTGCGTGCGACCTTGCGCACCCGGTCGTAGGCGCGGGCGCTCAGCGTCAGTTTTCGTGCGGCCACTCGAAGCATGCGGCACGCGCCGTCGTCCAGGGAGACGCAGCGCGCCATCAGCGTCGGCGTCAGCTCGGCGTTGGTCCGGATGCCGAACGCGGCGTACCGCTCGCGCTGGCGCGCGCGCGCCTCGACCACCCGTTGCCTGACGCACGCGGACGACTCGCCGGCAGCGACCGTGTCGAGCGATTCCGGCGGCAGCGCGGGCACTTCCGCCGTGAGGTCCAGGCGATCGCGCAGCGGACCAGAAAGCTTGTCGCGGTAACGCGAGACCTGCAGCGGCGTGCAGTGGCAGGCGCGCAAGGGGTCGCCGGCAAATCCACAGGGGCATGGGTTCATCGCGCCGACGAGCACGAATCGCGCGGGAAATACGGCGGTCCGCGCGGCGCGGGCTATCGTCACCGCGCCCTCTTCGAGCGGCTGCCGCAGCACTTCGAGCACGTGCCGGCTGAACTCGAGCATCTCATCGAGGAACAGGACGCCGTGATGGGCAAGGCTCACCTCGCCGGGACGCGGCTGCGACCCGCCGCCCACCAGAGCCGCATCCGAAATCGTGTGATGCGGCGCGCGGAACGGGCGCTGAGCGACGAGCCCGGCGCCAGGCGTCAGCAGACCTGCCACGGAGTGGACGGCCGTGACCTCGATCGCCTCGTCGAACGTGAGCGGCGGAAGAATCCCCGCCAGCCTGCGCGCCAGCATGGTCTTGCCGGCGCCGGGCGGGCCCACGAGCAGCAGGTTATGACCGCCGGCGCACGCGATCTCGAGCGCGCGCCGGGCGGAGAGCTGGCCTCGCACATCGGCCAGGTCGGCAGCGGCGGCGTACGGCGCAGG
>DATATJ010000058.1:0-10007 GCA_036268855.1 Vicinamibacterales bacterium | reverse complement strand
TCACGCCGTGTATCTGGGCGACGAGAAGGTGCGCCTCGAGGTGCTCCAGGAGCGCGTCCGCCAGAAGATGGAAGGGCACGCCGATAAAGAGGTGTACCTGCGCGGCGACGGCGGCGTGCAATATCAGGATCTGATGGAGGTCTTCGACCGGCTCAAGGGCGCCGGCGTCGAGAAGGTCGGCCTCGTGACCAAACAGCCGGGCGAGCGGTAATGGACGTCACCGATGTCCTGCGCGATCGCATGCACGACCCATCGGGATTGCAGAAGATGGTCGTGGTGTCGATCGGGCTGCACGCGGCGCTCATCGCGGCGGCGATCGTCGTGCCGGCCAGTCTGTTCCCGCACATGTCGCAGCCGCCCACAGCCGTGATGACGATTTCGCTCGGCGGCGGCGTGGGTCCGCGCAACGGCGGGTTGACAGCCATGGGCGGCCGGCCGGTGCAGACGGTGACGCCGCCCGAAGCCAAGAAAGAGGCGGTCCGTCCGCCGGCCGCGAAGACGCCCGAGATGACGATGCCGCTGCCGACGGCGAAGCCGGTGAAGAAACCAGCACCGCCGTCGACGCCGGTGACGCAGGCGCCCGACGAGGCGCGCGGCCGCACGCCGACGCACGGCGCGGAAACGAGCGCGGGCAGCGCGGTGGCGGAGACCGGAGCGCGCGGCCAGGGCTTCGGGCTGTCCACGGGCGGCGGCGCGGGGTCGGGCTCGACGCTCGACGTCGCGAACTTCTGCTGCCCCGACTATTTGATTCAGATGATCGATCGCATCCGGAGCAACTGGGTGCAACACCCCGAATTAGCCGGGAGCAACGTCGTCAAGTTCACGATCCATCGCGACGGAACGATTTCGGACATCCTGCTCGAGACGTCGAGCGGGTATCAGAACCTGGATTTGAGCTCGCAGCGCGCCCTGTTCGTCACCAAGACGCTGAATCCGCTCCCGGCGCAGTTCCCGAATCCGACGCTGACGGTGCATTTGAATTTCCAATACCAACGATGACACGCATCCTTCGCCCCATCTGCCTTGCGAGCGCCGCCGCGGCACTCGCGTTCGTCTCGCTCAGCGCGCGCCCGCAGACGCCGACGCAGCCGCCGGCCCCACCTGCCCAGCAGCCGTCGGACGTGATTACGACGATCAACAGCGGCGACGGCGCGCCGCCGCGCTTCGCCGTGCCCGACTTCATCGCGCTCTCGCCGGACACCGAGACGGCGGCCATCGCGAAGACGATCGGCCAGGTGCTCTTCGACGACCTGAACTTCGAGCGCGAGTTCTCGATGATCCCGCGCGATACGTACGCGACGATCCCGGCGGCGAAGGCGATCGCCGAGATCCCCTTCGACCGCTGGCGCGAGCTGGGCGCCGACGCGGTGCTCATGGGCACGGTGCAGAAGGTCGGCAACACCGTGCACGTGGAAGCGCGCCTCTTCAACATGAAGACGCGGCAGTCGGTGTTCGGCAAGGGCTACGATGGATCGGCGGCGAACGCGCGGGTGTACGCCCACACGATCGCGAACGAAATCTACCAGCAGCAGCGTGCGCTGAAAGGCGTTGCGCTCACCAAGCTGACGTTCGACTCGGATCGCGACGGCGAGCGCATGATCGGCACCGTGGAGAACCGCGGCGTCAAGGAGATCTACATCTCCGATTACGACGGCGAGAACCAGCGGCGGGTGACGACCGGACGGTCGCTGAACATCACGCCGCGCTGGTCGCCCGACGCGCGATCGATCGCGTACACGTCGTACCGGCACGGCGCACCGAACATTTTCATCTCCAACATCTATCAGGGCACGCTCGAAGAGTTGACCAAGGGGAACGCCGAGAACTGGCTGCCTGCCTGGTCGCCCGACGGCACACGGATCGCGTTCAGCTCGCCGCGCAGCGGCAACGCGGAGATTTACGTCGTGAACCGCGACGGCACGAACGTGCGCCAGATCACCAATAACCCGGGGATCGACACGACGCCAACCTGGTCGCCCTCCGGCACGCAGATCGCCTTTGTGTCCGACCGCACCGGCACGCCGCAGATTTACGTGGTTGGCGCCGACGGTCTCGACCTGCGCAAGATCACGTCCGAGTCCTACGCGGATCGGCCGACGTGGTCGCCGGCGCCCTACAACGAGATCGCCTACACGTCGCGGACGGGCCCGGGGAACGACATCAAGGTGAAGGATCTGGCCAGCGGCGAAGTGCGGCAGCTCACGTTCGGCGAGGGGACGAACGAGAGCCCGGCGTTCGCGCCGAACGGCCGGCACATCGCGTTCATGTCCACCCGATCGGGCAAGGCGCAGATTTTCATCATCGCAAGAGACGGGAAAAACCTGAAACAGGTCACCAAGGCCGGCAACAACTACCAGCCGGACTGGTCCAAATGACACGAGGCATGGCACGATGAGATTGCGACTTCCCTTCTCCACTTCAGCGCTGGCGCTGCTGGCCATCATCACCCTGGCTCTGGCGGGGTGCCACAAGAACAAGCCGCCGATCGTCCGGCCGATGCCGCCGCCGCCGGCGAGCACCTCCGAGGCGCGCCCACCGGCGCCGCCCGAACCGGTGCCCGAGCCGGCCGTGGTGCCGCCCGAGCCGGTGAAGGAAGATGCCATCGCGTCGGCGTCGCTCGACGATCTGAACCGCAACTCGCCGTTGCAGCCGCTGTTCTTCGAGTTGGACAGCAGCGACGTCAGCGCGGTCGGCCAGACGACGCTCAACGCCAACGCGGCGCTGTTGAAGAAATACCCCAGCTGGACGGTGACGATCGAAGGACATTGCGACGAGCGCGGGACCGCCGAGTACAATCTGGCTTTGGGCGAGCGCCGTGCGGTGGCCGCGCGCGCATACCTGGTGTCGCTCGGCATTTCGGCCGATCGGCTGAAGACGGTGAGCTACGGCAAGGAATTCCCGTTCGATCCAGGGCACGACGAAGCGGCGTACGCGAAGAACCGCCGCGCGCATTTCGTGATCACGGCCAAGTAGTCATCGGCCGGCCAGTCGTCAGTCGGCCTGTCAACAGTCGTCAGTCGCCGATGGCCGCGTCAGCGAGAGCCGACACGTCGGACATCGACAAGGTTGTGTATGAGGATCAGACTATCTGCCGTGACCCTGGCGCTCGGCCTCGCGGCCGGATTCGCCGCGCCGGCCTCCGCGGCCAACAAAGAGCATCAGCAGCTGATGGCCGACATCCGGATACTGCAGGAGCAATCCCAGCAGCTGCAGAACCTGATCGCGCAGTTGGGCGACACGATCAAGGCGGTCAACGCGCGCCTGGACGAGCAGACCAACACGAACCGGAAAGCCTTCGCGGATCAGAAGCTGATCATCGACACCCTCTCGACCGACCTGCGGGTGGTGCGCGAGAAGGTCGACGACAACAACGTCCGGATCGGATCGCTCACGCAGGAAATGGAGTCGGTGCGCCAGACGGTGCAGCAGATGGGTACCGCGCGGACGACGCCGCCTGACGCGGGCACTCCAGGGACGACTGGCACGGCGCCCGATCCGAACGCGTCGGGAGGTGCCGCGTCGCCGACGGCTCCGGCCTCGACACCGCCGAGTGGCGCCGCGGCGCTCGGCACGTCGCCACAGCGTGCGTGGGACACCGCCTTCTCGGATTACACCGCCGGCCAGTACGATCTCGCCGTCCTCGGGTTCGATGCATATATCCGCGACTTTCCCAAGTCGGACATGGCCGACAACGCGCAGGTGCTCGTCGGCAAGTCGCTGATGCTGAACAACCAGTACGACAAGGCGGTCGACGCGTTCGACAAGGCGATCCGCGCGTATCCGGCCGGCGACGCGATTCCCGAGGCGTACTACCAGAAGGGGCTCGCCCTCCAGCACCTCGGACAGACCGACGCCGCGCGCGATGCGTTCGCGTTCGTGGTCCGCACGTTCCCGACCAGCGACGTCTTCCAGCTCGCGAAACAGAAGCTCGATCAGCTGAAAAAACCAGACTGAGCGTGCGATCGAGTAGAATTGCGCCCTTATGGGAAGCGTCAACAAAGTGATCCTGGTCGGCAATCTCGGACGCGATGCCGAGCTGCGCTACACGCCTGGCGGCGCCGCCGTCGCCACGCTCAACATGGCGACGACTGAAGTCTGGAACGACAAGGCGGGCCAGAAACAGGAGAAAACAGAATGGCACCGCGTCATTCTGTGGGGCAAGTCGGCCGAGTCGCTGTCCGAATATCTCACCAAGGGCAAGCAGATCTACGTCGAGGGCCGGCTGCAGACGCGGCAGTGGGACGACAAGGACGGCAACAAGCGGTACACGACCGAAATCCGCGGCGACCGGATCGTCCTGCTCGGCGGAGGCGGCGGTGGCCGGAGCGGCGGCATGTCGCGCGGCGGCGGCGACGACATGGGCACGTCTCACGGCGCCCCGAGCCCCGATGTCTCCGAACCCCTGACGGACGACGATATTCCCTTCTAGGAATTTGAGGATTTGAGGAGTTGTGAATGTGAGGAGTTGTGAATGTGAGGAGTTGTGAGTGCGAGGAGTTGTGAGTGCGAGGATTCGAGGGTCGGTAGATGACTTGGGCCGCGGCCTTCAAATTCTCACATCCTCAGATTCTCACATCCTCAGATTCTCAAATCCTCAAATCCTTAGGTTCTCAAATCTTCTTCTCTTCCCTCCCGTATCGGTCTTCCAACCGGACGACGTCGTGCAGCTCCGGCGTGGACACTTCGAAAATGTCGCTGTCCTGGATGGCCGTCATGCGGTGCACCGTCTTCGGCGTGATGTGGACCGATTCGCCCGGCTGCATCTCGCGCTTCACGTGGGTGCCGCCCTCCTGAATCTCGAACAGCAGCAGGCCCGCGTGCAGGTAGATGGTCTCGTCCTTCAGGTTGTGGTACTGCAGGCTCAACGCATGGCCGGCGTTCACGTGAATGAGCTTGCCCACATACCGATCGGTCTTCGCCCAGTGGAGCTCGTAGCCCCACGGTTTTTCGACGCGCGTCACTTCTCCGCTCACAGTATCACTCCCTGCTGAGGCTGAATCGGCCGAGCGCGGCCAGCAACTCGCGCTCGATCTCGTCCACGGTCGGCAACTGCAGAATGCGCCGCGCGAGCACTCGCAACTCGTCGGCGCGCAGGTCGGCCAACACCTGCTTCGCGACGCCGATGGCGCCCGGCGTCATGCTGAACTCGCGCAGGCCGAGTCCCACGAGCAGGGTGAGCAGCGCAGGGTCCGACGCCATCTCGCCGCACAGCGACACGGGAATCCGCTGCCGCCCGGCGGCCCGGCGCACCATCAGAATCATCCGCAGAATCGACGGGTGCAGCGGCTCGTACAGCCGTGACACCCGCTCGTCGGCGCGGTCCACCGCCAGGCAGTACTGAATCAGATCGTTGGTGCCGATCGTGAAGAAGTCGACCTCCTTCGCGAGCAGATCGGCAGTGTACGCCGCCGCGGGGATCTCGATCATCACGCCGATCGGCACCGGCCCGACCGGCTCGCCGCGGCGCGCCAGTTCGGCGGCCGCCGCGGTCACCAGCCGGCGCGCGTCCCGCACCTGTTCGACGCCCGAGACGAACGGAAACAGAATCCGCAGCTGCCCGTGCCGTGACGCGCGCAGGAGCGCGCGCAGCTGCGGCTGAAACACCTCCGGACGTGTCAGGCTCAGGCGCAAACCGCGCAGTCCTTGCCGGCTCGCACGCGCTTCGTCGGCCACCCACCCGCCGCCCAGCCGCTGATCGGCGGATCGCAGCGCCAGCTGATCCTGGTCCACGTCGAACGTGCGCACCGTCACGGCGCCAGGCGCCATCCCCTCGAGCATGTCGCGATAGATCTCGTACTGCCGCTCCTCGCTCGCGCTGTCGGCCGGCCCGATGCCGTGCGACAGGAGGAACTCCGAGCGGTACAGCCCGATGCCCTCGGCGCCGGCGTACCGCGCGGCCGCGAGATCCGCCGGGAACTCGATGTTCGCGTCCAGCCGGATTCGGACGCCGTCCGCCGTCGTCGCCAGCCGCCGCCGGGCAGCGTCCGCGGTGGCCGCCGGCTGATGGTCGTCGGCGTGGTGCGAGGCGCGCGCAATCGTCTCCGCGTCGGGATCGACGATCACCTCGCTCGCGCTCCCGTCGATGACGACGAGTTGTCCCGGCTGGATACGCTCGCTGGCGTTGTGCAGACCGACGACGGCCGGCACGTCGAGCGATCGCGCCAGGATCGCCGTGTGATACGTGCGGCTGCCCGCGTCGGTGGCGAAGCCTCGCACCCTCGTCCAGTCCACCTGGGCGGCGAGCGACGGCGTCAGCTCGTCGGCGATGATCACCGACGACTCGTCGAGCTCGCGCAGCAGATCGCGCGGCGTGGCAACGCCGCGCCGGAGGTTCATCTTCAGCCGGCCGACCAGGTCCGAGACGTCCCCCTTGCGCTCCTGCAGGTAGGCGTCGGCGACCTCGTCGAACACCGCACTGAGCTCGTTGAAGACCTGCTGGACCGCCCACTCGGGGTTCACGCGCTGCGTGCGGACAATCTCGGCCGCCCGCGGCACGATCATCGGATCGTCGAGCATGAGCAGCTGCGCGTCGAACAGCGACGCCAGGTCGGGCCCCCGCCGGCGCGCGACGCGCGCGCGAATCTCCACCAGCTGCTCGCGCGACTGCTCGCGACTGCGCTCGAGCCGCGCGACTTCGTGATCGAGCCGGCTGGTCGTTATCTGGTAGCGCAGCACCTGGGCGCGCTGAATCAGGATCACGGCGCGTCCCGCGACGACGCCGGGCGACACGCCGATGCCGCTCAGGCTGAACATACGTCCTCTCCGAAGCCCGAGGCCACCAGGCTTGCCAGGGCCGCAACCGCGTCCTGCTCGTCCACGCCGTCGGCGCTGATGCGGACGACCGATCCGCGCGCCGCCGCGAGCAGCAGCAGCCCCATGATGCTCTTCCCGTCCATTTCGCGCTCGTCGCGCGCCACCCGTACATGCGAGGCGTACCGCGCCGCCAGGTGCACGAACTTCGCGGCCGCCCGCGCGTGCATGCCGAGGCGGTTGACGACCGTGACGTCGCGCGACGTCATCGCCTGGCGCCGCGGCGCGGTTCGGGCGCGGTCATGATTCCGATTGCTCTCCGCGCAGCAGGTCCGACGCCACCCAGATGGCCGTCCGCCCCTGCTCGCGCATTTCCCGCGCGACCGCCAGAAGGTCCGACGATCGCCGCAGGCCGGCGAGCTTGATCAGCATCGGCAGGTTCACGCCGGTGATCACTTCCAGCCGGTCTGTTTCGAGAAACGTCATTCCGAGATTCGACGGCGTTCCGCCGAACATGTCGGTGAGCAGGAGCACCCCTTCATCCCCCCGGACCCGCTCGATCGCCTGGGCGATGTCCTCGCGCGCGTCGTTCACGTCGTCGTGCCAGCCGATGGACACCGCCGTGAACTGCGGCAGGTCGCCGACGATCATCTCGGCGGCGTTCACCAGCTCGTTGGCCAGTTGTCCGTGCGTCACGACGACGACACCGATCATCGGTTTGTGCCCCTGGGTCATGGCTTCACCAGGTCGCGGTGCCGCACGCGGACGCGCGCCCCGCCGATGTCTGACAGCCCGCGCCGCAGGCGCTCGGCAATCATCACCGACCGATGGCGTCCACCGGTACAGCCGATCGCGACGGTGAGATAGCTCTTGCCTTCCGTGACGTAGTGCGGAATCACGTAGCGCAGATACTCTTCGAGCTTGTCCATGAACTCCCGCGTCGAGGGCTCCCGCTCGAGGAACCGTACCACCGCTCGGTCGCGGCCGGTTCGCCGGCGGAGGGCCGGCACGAAATGTGGGTTCGGCAGGCACCGTACGTCGAACACGAGGTCGGCGTCCACCGGCACCCCGTGCTTGTAGCCGAAGCTGAGGACGGTGATGACCAGACGCGCCCGCGTGCGGTTGCGCGACAGGCTCATGAAGAACTGCCGCAGCTCGTGCACCGTCATGTCCGACGTGTCGATGATCTCGTCGGCCATGGCGCGGATCGCATTCAGCCGCGCGCGCTCCTCCCTGATGCCTTCGCTCACCGACCGATCGGGCGCCATCGGGTGCGGCCGCCGCGTCTCGCTGAACCGCCGGACGAGCGCCGCGTTGTCGGCCTCGAGAAAGATGAGCACCGGGTTCAGTCGCGGCATCTTCCGGAGACCACGGAAAATGGTCGGGAACGACGACAGAAACCCGCCCTCGCGCACGTCCACGACGATCGCGACCTTGTTGATGTCGCCGCCCGCGCGAAGCGACAGCTTCGCCAGCGTCGGAATCAGGGTCGTCGGCAGGTTGTCCACGCAGAAGTACCCGAGATCCTCGAGCGCGCGGATCGCCTGCGATTTCCCCGAGCCCGACAAGCCCGTGAGCACGATGAATGGCTGTCCGGCCTTGGGCGCACGATGTGCGTGCGGCGGAGCGGAAGACTCGAGCCTCAGGAGCCGTCCGGATTTGAGGCGGGACGGTCCCGTGCGGCTTCGCGTGCGAGCCGGCACCGCCGGCTTCCTGACCGCCGCTCCGGCCGCCTTGCCGCGTCCTTTCGACCGGCGCGTCACCGTCCCCCTCCCGGCTCGAGCTCTTCGTCCTCGTCGTCGGGCGCCGCCGCCGCGCCGGCTGCCGGCGGCTCACGCAATGTCTGCTCGAGCCGCGCCGCCAGCGCGCGCGCCGCGTGGTGGCCTCGCGCCCGCAGCAGCCGATTGCGCGCCGCGACCTCGACGAGAATCGCGACGCTGCGCCCCGGCGCCACCGGCATGCGGATCAGCGGTACGCGCAGCCCGAGAATCTCGTGGAACACGTCGTCGAGGCCCAGGCGCTCGTACTCGTGGTCGGGATCCCAGCGTTCGAGCTGCACGACGAGCTCCACGCGCTTCGACGATCGCGTGGACGCAATGCCGAAGAGATCCTTGACGTTGATCAGGCCCAGGCCGCGCAGCTCCATGTGATGGCGCGTCATCTCCGGGCACGTGCCGATCAGGATCGTCTCCTGCCGTCGGCGGATCTCGACAGTGTCATCGGCCACGAGGCGGTGGTTGCGGACGATGAGGTCGAGCGCGCATTCGCTCTTGCCGATGCCGCTCTCGCCGATGATCAGCACGCCGAGACCAAGGATGTCCATCAGGACGCCGTGGATCACGGTGCGTGCGGCGAGCGAGTCCTCGAGAATCGACGAGAGCTTCGCAATCGCCGTTGGCGTCGGGACGGACGTGCGGAGCAAGGGCAGGCGTGCGCGCTCGGCTTCGAGCACCAGGTCGGGCGACGCCGCAAAGCCGCCAGTGATCACGATGCACGGAAAGTCGCGCGTCAGCGCGAGGCGCATCGCCCGGCCGCGCGAGGCGGCGTCGAGGCTCTCGAGAAACCGGATCTCGCTCTCGCCGAAGATCAGCACGCGCCCCGGCTTCAGGTACTCGTCGAACCCGGCGAGCGCGAGGCCGGTCTTCTGGACGTGGGGGCTGGTGATGGGCCGATCGAGTCCATCCGCGCCCGCGAGCAGCTCGAGCGGCAGACCGAACACGTCGGGACGGCTGGCCAGCAAGGCGCCGACGGTTACGCTGGAAAGAGACATCGTGCGTGCCGGGCTGAACTACACTTCTGTCTCAACGAGCGTCAGTTCGCCTCTGCGGCGATAGAGGACGTTCACGCTGCCGCTGCCGGCGTCGCGAAAGATCACGACGGCGTCACCGAGCGCCTCGAGCTCCTCCATCGCGGCTGCTACCGTCATCGGCTTCACCGTCTGGCGCACCGTCTGCACCACGTGAGGCACACGCGCGCGCTTGCGGCGGGCGGACGCCGGGGCTGCCGTGCGCTCGACTGGCGCGGCCGGTGCCGTCTCGGTGAGCTCTTCGCTCGCGATACCCTTTGCGGGCTGCCGCTTGCGATCCTTCCATTTGCCCTTGAGCCGCTGGGCCTGCTGCGTCAGCTTTTCGACGGCCCCGGTGAGCGCCGCATCCCAGTCCGCGGCGGCGCCGAACCCGTGCAGGAACTTCTCCCCGCGCGTGTGCAGCGTGATGTCCGCCCGATGCTGGCGCTTCTCACGCGTGAGCACCGCCTGC